>NZ_JBVHEH010000007.1:0-351241 GCF_055562955.1 Kitasatospora sp. NPDC015121 | reverse complement strand
GTTCTTCGGTCGTCACAACCCGAATGCTGGACACCCTTCCTGCATGTCCGAAGCAGAACCAGCAAAGCCAGCTGACTTCGGAACTACTCGTCTAGCGCGCCTGCGCCCAGCAGCAGGGCGGCGAGCATCAGGGCGTACACATCCATGACCCACTGGAGGCCGGCGAACGAGGTGTGCAGGGATCCGGCCATGTCGGGCAGAGCGACCGTGACGATGGTGACGTCCATCAACAGCATGAAGGTGCCGAGACAGATCGCCGCCAACGGTAGCCACTTGCGCATGGGTACTCCTTCGGGAACGGGTGGTGCGGGTTATCGGACCCCTCGAAGATCGCGCCGATCGGCGATACGGGAAACTCAGACGGCCGCTGATCGCGGCTTTCGATACTCAGAGCCCGTGCCATGATGGATTCCGATGACGATGGATGAGCACGCACCCGGAGCGCCGCACCCCGGGAACCAGGAGCGCCCCGGCGGGCTGGACCGGCTGGACCGGCAGCTGGTGCAGGCGCTGATGATGGACGGCCGCGTCCCGTTCAGCCGCCTCGCCGAAGTCCTCGGCGTCACCGACCAGACAGTGACGCGCCGCTACCGCCGCCTGCGCGCCCAGGGCCTCCTGCGGGTGATCGCCCTGCCGGCGCCCGACCGCGTCGGCTACCACCAGTCGCGGCTGCACATCCAGTGCGTCCCTGGCGCGGCCGGCGCCATCGCCGACGCCCTGGCCCGGCGGCCCGACATCGCCTGGGTGAGCATCAACGCGGGCGGCGCCGAGGTCGCCTGCATGACCCGCTCCCGTAGCCGCCAGGAGCGCGACGCGCTGCTGCTCCACAAACTGCCGGGCACCCGCCAGGTCACCGGCGTCTCGGCCCGCACCTTCCTGCACATGTTCCGAGGCGGCCCCGGCGGCTGGCACCACGGCGACCTCGACCCCGACCAGCAGGCCGCCCTCAGGCGCCCGCCCGCCACCGGCCGCGGCACCCACCGGCTGGACGACACCGAACGCGCGATGCTCGCCGTCCTGGAACGGGACGGCCGGGCGGGCTACCCCGAACTGGCCGCCGCCACCGGCAAGTCGGAGTCCACCGTTCGCCGCCGCCTGGAGCACCTCACCGAGGAGGGCATCGTCTACTTCGACACGGAGGTGCTGCCCGCCACTCTCGGCTACCAGGCCGAGGCCCACCTCTCCGCCCAGGTTGCCCCCTCCGCGCTCGACGCCGTCGGCCGCGCGATCGGGGGCCACCCCGAAGTCCCGTACGCCGCCGCCACCACCGGCACCAGCAACTTGTACGCGGTGGTCCTGTGCCGCGACATCACGGACCTCTACGAGTACATCACCGTCAAGCTCGGCGCCCTCGCCCCGATCGCCGCCCTGGAGGTCACCGCCGTCCTACGCAACGTCAAGCGCGCCGGCATGCTGACCGACGGCACCCGCCTGTATGACCCGCCGAACACCTGACGCTGTCCACAGGAAGCTGTCGTCCGGCCGCTGCCACACGCCCGTCCCCCGCCAACAGCTGGGCGCTTGGCCCGCCGCTCCGATGGCTCTCAAGGAGACGACCGAGCACGGCGTGCCGGCGGACCGGCTCCGGTCCGGTTCACCCTGACGGGACCGCGGCGGTGACCGCGCCGGGCGGCGCGGTGCCGGCCGTCTTCGCCGAGTGGCGCGAGGAACAGCAGGACCTGGGGACCGAGAAGTCTGCGCAGAGCGCAAGGCCGCACACCCCCGAGGGCAGGGTGCTGGACGCCGAGTAGGCCTGCCTGGTGGCGGCCGTCGGCGGGATCCCTGACACCGACGCCGCCCAGTGGCAGCGCACCGACGAGGACGGGGAGGGCACCGGCCCGGGCAGTGCTACCGGGTTCGGATGCCCGCGAACGAGATCGCGGTGCTGGACAGCTCCGACCGTACAGCGGCCGTCCGGCGGGTCCGGTGCGACGGGGCGATCGGCGAGCCGACGTGGCCGGGCCCCGGCCGCGCTGCGCGGGGCCGGGGTTTTCGGAGATCAGCCGCAGTGGGTCCAGCCGGAGTACCAGCGGACGCCCCCCGCTTCGCCGCCCCACGAGATGCACGTGCCCTTGGCGCTCAGGGTCACCGGGCCGGCGTAGTACAGGTAGTAGCCCGCGTCCGGGGCGTCCTTCAGGTCGCTCTGTCGCTCGATGTTCACCCTCAGGTCGTACCGGGTGGTCCCGTTCGGGCTGCGCTTCCAGGTGACGGCGCAGTTGCTGGAGCCGTTGTAGAACAGGTAGACGTCGGCGACCGTGCCGATGGCGTGCTGGTCGATCAGGTAGTACCCGCTGCCGACGCTGTTGCAGGCTCCGCTGGGCGTCGACGCCGCCTGCGCCGGAGCAGCCGCGAACAGCGTTCCCGTCGTCATGCCCAGCACACTGAGGGCGAGCGCCGCTATCCGCTTCGACTTGCGCATGTCTCTCCGTTCGAACATCCGTACCGGCAGGTGCCGCACGCACGATAGCAGCGCCCAAGATCACCCGGCTACGCTCACCCGGCCCGACCTGCCGAACCTCCCGTTCTCCAACGCCCTTCCCACACAATCACTTGATACTCAGTCATCAAGCCCTGACGACCGGTCACCGAACGTGCTGCCCTCGATGAGGTCGCGGTACGTTCGAAGGGCCTGCGTGGGCGTGTAGTCGTCGTACAGGAGGCCGAAGTGCGGGAGCAGTCCCTCGGCGTGGCTGTCGGCGTCCTGCAGGGCGAAGAGCGAGTAGCCGTCGATGTTCAGCCCGTCGGCCAGGGCAGTCGCCGTCCGAACGACCGTGTCGAGCACGGCGTCCTGCCGCTGTTCGCTGCGACCCGGGCCGGTCGGCCGGCCGTTCTCGCACATCCGGATCGGCACGGTGTCCGGGCAGGCGTTTACTGAGCTCTTTCAGAGTGGCCACTGATCGGGTGACGGGCCAGCGTTCCGCAACGCACGAGGCTCCCGTGCCGTTGAGAGAGGTGTTAGACATCTCAACTCATCAACACAGGAGGCTCATTGGTTCCCCGTCCTGCCGCACTCGACCTGCCGCACGCCCTGGTCGAGTGGGTATCCATGCTCATCGTCACTCGTGAGGGTGACCGACGCTGCAAGCTACCGCCCCACCAGCGCGCCCTCGTCGGCTTGGTCTACCTGCGCCGCCACGACACGCTCGCGCAGATCGCCGCTGGCTTCGGTATATCCATCGGCACCGCCCACGCCTACGTCACGGCCGTCGTCGATCACCTGTCCCGACGGGCGCCCGGTCTGCTGCGGGTTCTGCGCGAGACGGATCCTGATCACGTCCTGCTCGACGGGACGCTCGCCGAGTGCGACCGGGTCGGCGACAGCCGGAGCGACTTCTCGCAGAAGCACCGTCGCCACGGCGTGAACGTGCAGGTCGTGGCCAATCCCACTGGCAAGCTGCTGTGGATCTCACCCGCGCTGCCCGGCCGCACCCACGACCTGACCGCGGCCCGAACCCACCGAATCATCCGGATCTGCGAACGCCAGGGCGTCCCCATCCTCGCCGACCGCGCCTACATCGGAGCCGGCCCCTGGGTGACCACACCGATCAGACGGCTCCCGAACAGGGACCTCACCACGACCCAGCGAACGATCAACCGGGCACTGTCGGCAGCACGGGCACCGGTCGAACGAAGCATCGCAAGGCTGAAGTCCTGGCAGGTCCTCCGCCGGGCCCGCTGCAGCCCCAACCGCATGACCGTCATCGCCGCAGCCATCCTCACCCTGGAACGTCAACGCTGATGATTCTCATTGCCGTTCCAGGATGAGGACGGATTGGCAATGCCCGTCATCCGGTCGGAAACCGCCTTACGACCAGACAAGCCGACCTTCGGTGAACCGACAGACCGGGTAACTTCCACCGGCGATCCTCGTCAGCGTCTCCGCCACGGAGTCGAAATACTGGGCCATCGATTCGTACTCGCCCGTAGCCGTGACCCCACCCACGAACCAGCGGCCGACGCGGCCGTCCCGCACATCGATGAACTTTCCCATCCAGCCGTCCTGGTCCGACAGGAACGGGATCCACTCGTTACGCCAGAACGGGTAGTCGGGCTGGTCCGGAGGGTCGAATCCACCGGGCATGGAGCGGTTCGCGTAGAGCCTCTCCATCGCCCGGATGCCCAGAAAGAAGCTCCCCTCGTCGGGGAACCCGTCGAAGCCGCAGCATGCCACGTCGTAGTCGACGTCTCCCTCTGGCAGATCCAGATTGTTCTGCAACAGCCACGTCCGCAGATCCCCATGCAGAGAGATCCCCATCCGTTCCTCGGCTGCCGCGAGCATCTGCTCCGTAGCGGGCCCTGGCAGATCTGCGTGATCGGCCGGCGCGTGCTCCCGAAGAAGACTCATCACACGCGACCAACTCTCAGTCACACTCATCGCCCTCTGCCCTTTGTCCTCTACGGGTATGTCTCCGTCCGACTACGCCACTGCGAAGGTTGGGAAGTATCGGCCGGAGAACCTTGCAGGGATGGTACTTCGAGCGTGCGTGGCATCCCTTCCCACGATCAACAACCCACTGTGCCCGGCGGGGACAGCCGAGGAGCTTCCAGGACTCAAGCGAGGGCCGGGCGTTATCCTGGGGTGGCGAAGCTGAAAACGCTCACTGTGCGGTCGCGGACCGGGACGAGGGTGCCGTCCACGATCCACAACCGCTCGGTGCCCGGAGCCGGCCGCCGCACAGGCTTCAGCGCCGGCAACGGGCCCAGGCGCCGCACGACGCGGCACACCGTCGCCGTCGAGACGCCGCACAACGGCGCCAACTGCCGCATCGTCAGGTTCGTCCGGTAGTGCACCGCCACCAGCAGCACCCGCTCCGCCAACGGCGGACACCACGACCTACCCCCACCGGGCCCGCTGCCGCCCCTTCCCGCACCACCTTCACCAGGCCCTCGAACTGCCGCATCCGCAGATCCGTGAACGTCTCCACCCACAACGCCTCAACCCTCAGCACTCCACCCGTACGGGAGAAATGCCCCGATCCCAGCCTTACGGAACAACCTTCAGTTTGATCTTCAACCTGTGCGGCGTGGGCGAGGGTTGCTGAACTAGGGTTTCTTCTTCAGTGACGGCTTCGCGGGGTCGGTCTTTGCGGCGGTGTGGACGTCGTGGCGTGGTGTCGGGTGGGTGTTCTTGCGGCCGGGAGGTCGTCCGGGGCCGGGGCGGCTGGGTTTCGGTGCATTGGCCGGGCAGGCGGTCTTCGGGCGGAGGTTTCGGAATCCGCGTCGAACGCGGGCCGGGGTCAGGCGTTCGGGTGGCGAGGGCTTCTTCCGGGGACGGCGGAGGTCGGCCGCGAGCGGTCGGGCGAGCCGGAGTTGGGTGTAGGCGGCCAGGATCAGCCAGGTCCAGCGGTCGGCCGCTTCGGGAGTGCGGATCTTCGGGCGGGTCCAGCCCGGGGTCTGCTTGAAGAGCCGGGAGGTGTGCTCGATGTCGAAGCGGCGGAGGAAGACCTGCCAGAGGCGGTCGGTGTCGGCGGGGGCGGCGTCGGTGCCCGACCACCACAGCCAGACCGGCTTGGGGGTGGCACCACTGGGCAGGTGGTCGACTTCCAGGCGGATCACGGTGCCTTCGATCACCGGCAGTTGGCCGTCTTGTGCGGCCCAGGAGGAGCGGTGGGTCAGCCTCGGGTGCAACCGGTCCCAGGACCGTGCTCTCGCGGTGCCGTGGAGCCGGGTGTCGGTGACGGTTTCGGTGTCCGGGGCGCCCCAGGTGGCCGGGTCGCCGAAGACGAACTCGCCGCCGTGGCGGGGCGGACGGCCCCTGGTGCCGGGAAGCCGGGCGGGCATGTCCTGCGCAGGACACGGTCCGAGCGCGTCCTGGCCGGCACCTGCACGGGTAGGTCCTTCAGGAGGAAGGCCAGGCGCGGGGCGTCGTAGCCGGCGTCCGCGACGATGAGCACCTCCGGGTCTCCCGGCTGCCACTGGCCGGCGGCGATCAGGCGGTGGACGAGCTCGCGCAGTTGCCGGGCGGTGACGGTGGCGGCGTCGTCACCCGGTGCCAGTGTCAGCGCGTCCAGCGGCGCGGTCCACCAGGTGCGGCCGGGCTCGAGGGCGGTGACGACCGAGTAGAACCGGCCCGGGACGGGGATGTGCTGGTCTTTTCCGCGGCCGTAGGTGTGGCGGAGGATCCTCTGCGGTGAGGTGTGCGCGTCCGGCCGCAGCGAGCACGTGATGTCCACCGCAAGGACCAGCCGGCCGTCGGCGGCCCGGGGCCGCGGCACCGCCGCGAGCGCCTGCCGCAGCCGGTCGGCATCGAGGCACCCGCGGGCCAGGGCGTATCGTGCCGCGGGCGGCGGCCAGAGTGATCCGGCCGAAGCAGACCACGTTCTTCAGCTTCCTCTTGACGCCGTCCTTGGTAGTGGCAGTATTCGTGGCCGTGTGGGCCTCGGGCCACAGGTTGCCCAGGTCGCACGGGCCTCGGCGAGTTCCAGCGCGACCAGGTGGTCCTCCTCGTAGGAGGAGGTGGACGAGCGCACTGTCGCGCGCCAGCTGGAGATGCAGATCATGGACGGGGCGGTCGACTGTGTCACGTCCGGGTTGTACGCCCCGGGGGTGCAGGCCGGATCGGGCAGCGGCAGGTAAGACCGGGAGCAGGTGCTGGTCGGTGTGCGCGGTGCCGGTACCTGGGCCGAACAGGGGGCCGTTGAGGGCCAAGGCCAGGGCGGTACGGGTCGCGGCCGAAATCCGAGTAGCCGAAGTGGTCGAACGCGTGGAGCGTCTCCGGGAGGCGGGGTCTCGGCGCACGTCGCTGCGGCCGCGTCCATCACCCCCCCACGCCCGCTACAGGGGTAGACCACAGACGGTGAATTGCCTGTCGGCCGCAGTCCGGCGTCGTCCGGCACCTGCGGATCGGTCGCCCGCCAGCGTCGGCTGCCGATCACGACGTGGTGGCTGTCAGGGATGGGCTCGCCCTGCTCGCTCCTCGCCGTTCCGTCATGGTCGCGCACCGGGGCACCGGGCACGCGTCAGTTCGTCCTGGCGGGGTACCCGCACGCCGTCCCCGAACCGGCCGGCGTGCGGTCCGGACTCGAACTCAAGGAGCAACATGGCCACTTCGTCGGCACGGCGGCTGCAGCAGAGCGCACGGGAGGTCTTCGGCTGGGAGCGGCTGCGGCCGCAGCAGTTGCTGGCGATGGAAGCGGTGATGGAACGGCGCGACACCCTGGTGGTGATGCCCACCGGGGCCGGCAAGTCGGCGGTGTACCAGGTACCCGGGCTGCTGATACCCGGCCCGACGGTCGTGGTCTCCCCGCTGATCGCCCTCCAGCGCGACCAGGTGCAGGGCCTGCTGCGCCGAGCCGGCACGGACGCCGCCGCGGTCAACTCGGCCAACAGCGGCCGGGAGAACGCGGCGGTGTGGGACCGGATCAGCGAGGGGGACCTCGACTTCCTCTTCCTGTCCCCCGAGCAGCTCGCCAAGGACGAGGTGGTCGAGCAGCTCGCCGCCGCCCAGCCGGCGCTGTTCGTCGTCGACGAGGCCCAGTGCGTGTCCTCCTGGGGCCACGACTTCCGGCCCGACTACCTGCGACTCGGCCAGGTCATCGACCGGATCGGCCGACCGCCGGTCCTGGCCCTGACGGCCAGCGCCGCCGCGCCGGTGCGGGCCGACATCGTCGCCCAGCTCGGCATGCGCGACGTGCGCGAGGTGGTCACCGGCTTCGACCGGCCCAACATCCACCTGGAGGTGGTGCCGTTCCAGGACGCGGCGGTCAAGAAGCGCGCGGTGGTGGAGCGGACGGCGGCCGAGCCCAAGCCGGGGCTGGTGTACGCGGCCACCCGGCGGGAGGCGCAGGAGTACGCGGCGGAGCTCGGACAGCTCGGCTTCGATGCGGCGGCCTACCACGCGGGCCTGCCCGCCGCGGAGCGCGCCGCCGTCCACGACCGCTTCCTGGCCGGCGGGTTGGACGTGGTGGTGGCGACGTCGGCGTTCGGGATGGGCATCGACAAGCCGGACGTGCGCTTCGTGCTGCACGCGTCCGTCCCCGGCTCGCTGGACGCCTACTACCAGGAGATCGGCCGGGCCGGGCGGGACGGCGAACCGGCCCGGGCGATCCTCGCCTACCGGCCGCAGGACCTGGGCCTGCAGCGGTTCTTCGCGGCGGGCCGCCCGGACCCGGACACCGTCACCCGGGTGGCGAGCACCCTGGCGGACCACGACGGGCCGGTCCACCCCGGCGACCTGCGGGCCGAGACCCGGCTGACGGCGAGCCGGCTGACCGCCGTGGTCAACCTGCTGGAGCAGGTCGGCGCGGTGGCCACCACCGAGGACGGCGACCTGGCGCCCACCGGTGACGCCGACCCGGCGGACACCGCCCGGGAAGCGGTCGAACTCGGCGACGCACACCAGCAGCTGGAGCGCTCCCGGGTGGACATGATGCGCGGATACGCGGAGAGCACCGGCTGTCGGCGCCGCTTCCTGCTGGGCTACTTCGGCCAGACCCGGGAGGCGTCCGACAGCGGATCCTGCGGCTCCTGCGACCGCTGCGAGGCGGCCGAGCTCTCCCAGCAGGGGCCGGCCGGCGGCCCCGCCGTCCTGGCGGGCACCGGCGGCCCGCTGCCCGGGCCGCCCACCCCGGACGGCGATCCGGCCGGCTCCGCCGACGACCGGCACCCGTTCCGGCCGGGCGCGTTGGTGCGGCACGAGCACTGGGGCGAGGGCGCGGTGATGAACGAGGAGGACCGCCACCTGACGGTCCTGTTCGACAGCGTCGGCTACCGCACCCTGTCGCTGGACGTGGTACGTGAGAACAACCTGCTCACCGTCCGCTGACGGGGACGCCGGGGCGGCGATCTCGGGCTTGAGGGCATGGGTGCCCGTGACCGGGACGTGGTTGGAGAAGTCCTCGGTGGCGTCCTTGCCGCCGTCCAGTCGGTCAGGTGGGTGCAGCGGTAGGCCTCGGCCGGCGGCAGGCACTCCGCGACGTCCTTGTCCGCCTTGCTGCGGTTGGACTTCGCGGACACCGCGATCAGCGCCCTGGGCTCGTCCAGGGCGCTGGCGTAGGCCTGCCGCTGCTCCGCCGACCGTTCCGAGGCGCCGGAGTCCCAGGCCTCGGCGAGCGGCACCACGTGGTCCACATCCAGGGCGTTGGCGTCCTGCAGCACCACATCGTCGTAGCGGCTCACCCACACACCGCCCGACGAGGAACACTCCGCGCCCACGAACGGCGCGCTCGCCGCCTCCGCGACCAGCACCTCCGCCCGGGTCGAGCAGCCGTTCCCGTCCGCGTCGATCCAGTGCCGAAACGCCGTACGGACACAGCCGGTGCGGTCCTCCCCCACCCCCGGCAGCCCGTCGATCCCCCCGTACAACGTCGTGGCGACCCGCTTCCCCGCCGCACAGTGGTGCCCGGCCACCCGACGGGACGGGAGCGGCGAGGCCGGGGGCGGACACGGCCCGCGCCGGGGCGGTAAGGAGTGCGGCCGCCGCGATGACGGACAGAACGGTGGCAAGGGCAGAACGGATGCGCACGGAACCTGCCCTACAAGGGTTGAGAGGGGTTGTGACGTCCGGGTCAACCCCCGTGGCTGGGAAGGGTTTCGGCCACCTGCCGACCTCACCCTATCGAGGGGGGCGGCGCGCTCACGGGCTGCCGGGTCCGGGCGAGTCGGGGTGGCGGCTGATCATGGCACCCGTCGCGGGACGCCGGCTGCGGCCGAGCCCTCTGCCGGGACGCCCTTGCGACCACCGCGGTGGGAGTGCTGACAGCCCGGCCTGATCGGGCGAACGCGTGGGTGATAAGAACTGGCGGTGACATCCTACGAGGACATGATCCCCTACTCCTACGGGGATGTCGGGGACTGCTTCACCGACCAGACCGCCGGCTACCGGTTCCTGACGTTCGAGCCCGCGGATGAGCGCTTGGACGTCGGCTGGCTGTCGGGCCGTCAGCCGTGGACTTCCGGTACCGTTCCGGAGGCGTTCGCGGAGAACCTCACGGCGGTACTCGATCTTCAGGCCGTCAACGTGATGCTGGGCCTCCAGGAGTGCGGGCTCTGCTCGACCCTGGATATGCGTTCCCACGAGCCGCTGCCGGGAAATCAGCGAAGCAGCGCAGGCACCGGCGAGATCCGCGTCCCGCACAGGCCGGGAATCGTCTTCGCCGCGCCGGCACTGATCGGCCACTACGTCATCGACCACGGATACCGGCCACCCGCCCCGTCCATCGACGCGGTCCTCGCGTTCGATCCGGCGCACGCCGCGCCGGCCGAGTACCCGTGGGTCCACTTCCCCCGGGTCCCCGAGGAGAACCGCGCCGTGGGCGTCACCGGGGCGCAGGTCGACGATCAGTCCGTCGCCACTGGGGTTCAACGCGATCGGCATGAACTCCCGCAGGTAGCGGCCCTCGGGCCGGCCGCTCTCGTCGAAGCGGTCGCCTTCCTGCTCCGCGACCAGCAGCCAGATCCCGCGGGTCCCCAGGGCCTCGTCCAGCGAGAGCGGGGCGAACGCCGCCGGAATCCAGTAGTCCGCGCCGACATCGGACAGGAGCCACCAGGCCCGCAGGTCCACGGGCAGGGGCAGGCCGAGGTCCGCCTCGAACGCGTTCGGGCGCGCCGCATCCGACGGCGGCCTCACCGGTCCTCGCCGGGTATGCGTGACGTGCCAGGCGCCGATGCGGCTTCAGGAGGCCGGGATGTCGTGGTCAGCCGTTGTCATGACGGGCAGTCTGCCTCACCGGGGTGTCAACGGCCGACGCTGCGCGACACTCCCGGCGAGCGAAGCTGCCGGTAAGGAAACAGCTCACAGCGCGACGGGGAGGGGGTCAGCGACCAGGGCGGCGAACTCCTCGGTAGTGAGAGCGCGAATGCCCGGTTCCTCGGCCTCGGCGCGCCTGGAGCCGGCGACCAGGAGGGTGGTGCGCTTGGAGGCGGAGGAGGGCTTGCCGCCGGGTTGAGGTCGTGTGCGGGACCGGCTTCCGTCGGCGCCGGACACCGCCCGGTATCTGCGGCACGCCGTTCCTGCCGCTCCCCCGCTCCGGGCCCGGAAGGGCCCGGAGCGCCGACCGGGCGCACCGCGGGTCGGCCGCATACGCCGTGCGGCAGGCGATGCCGCAGCAGGACGTGGTCGCGCAGTTGGGCGTCAGGGCTTCAGCTGGCGGGACGCAGCGCGGAGCGGCGGGGTCGGCCAGTTGTGGGTGGTTCGAAGCCTGACGCTTAATGTCATATTGACGATAATCGTCGCCGGGGGCTACCGTGCCGGTCATGACGGTGAAGGTGGTTCTGACGCGCGACAGCGTGTGCATGGGGGACGACTGCCATGCGCCGCACCAGCAGGACGGTACCTTCCACGGTCCCGTCACCCTGGGCGAGTTCGTGGCCCGGGTGGCCGGGTATCCCCTGCGCATGCGCGGTGCCCGCTGGGTGATGTTCCTCGGCTGGAACGGTGCCGAGGGCGCCCCGATCGCGGAGTTCTCGCCGGAGTGGGACGAGCCGCGCCTGATGGCCGGAACGGATCCCCTGACACCCCTGGAGTCCCTCGCTCCCGCCGAGGGCGACCTGAGCTTCTTCTTCCAGTACCACCCGGGCAGCGTCCCCCTGGCCGGGCCGCCCGACCCCCCGCGCGGCCTCGCTCCACTCGCGGGACGGCTCGCCCTGTGGCTCGCCGAGCGCCGCTGAGACACCCCATCGGCCCTGATCGCGACGAAGCATGCCGAACAGCCGCACTCCTCCGGTGACCGGGCGGGCCCGGCCACCGGAGGAGGGCGCGGTCAGGGCGCGGGAATGTGGTCGGCGACGAGGACGGCGAACTCCTCGGGGTGAGGGCGGGAATGCCCGGTTCCTCGGCCTTGGCGAGCTTGGAGCCGGCCTTCTCGCCGGCGACGAGCAGCGTGGTGCCCTGGAGACCGGGAGGAGGATTTGCCGCCGCCCTGCTCGCCGAGTTCGTTCGTCTCGTTGCGGAACAGGGCGGCCGGCGCCCCGCTCATCGAGCCGGTGACGACCACGGCCTCGCCGGCCAGCGGGCCACCAGCGCCCGGGGCTTGAACGCTCCCGGCGCCCTCGGATGCCTCTGCCGCCGGCCCGGGGGCGGTGGGCTCGGTGGCATGGGTGCCGACGCCGAGGTTGGCCGGGCGATCCAGCAGGGGGTCAGTTCGGCGGCCACGACGCAGGCCTTCTCCGTGCCGATGCCGGGGACCTGGGCAAGGACATCGGTGTCGGCGGCGCGGATCGGGGCCATCGAGCCGAAGTGCGCGGCGATCGGGCGGGACATGGCGCGGCCGGCGCCCCGTACGCCCGGCGCGCAGAACACCCGGCCACGGGGCCGGTTGCGGGTCAAGGTGAAGATGTCCGCCAGGTCGTGGCTCCGGCCGGCCGCAAAACGGCCAGGAGGCGGCGGTGGGTCGCTGCCGCGGCCCGGTGGCTCGTCCTGGTCAGCGCCCTCCTGGCCTCGATCGCCTTCGCGGCCGCACTGGCCCGGGTCACCCTGGTACCCGTGCCCGGGGCGGTCGGCCACGTCCACGACCACCTGCGGCCCGGCCATTCGCTGCGCCACTACCTCCTGCACGCCACCGTGCTGGACGCCGTCCGGGAGGAGGCCGGCGGCTTCGCGGTGGCCGGTGAGGAGAGGCAAGCGCTGCTGTCGGCGGGCGAGCGGATCGAGTGGGAACGGCGGCGGATCGAACTCGTGCTGCACGACGACGAGCACGACGGCGCCCCGAAGCGGACGGGTGTCGACCCGGCCGGGCTCGTGGAACGACTGTGCGACCGGAGGGTCGGCCGCGGAAAGCTCCGCCGTCCCCGGCCCTGGTGAAGAGGACGGCCCGTTGAAGGTGACGGGGAGGTTGCGTCCGGGAACGTCCCGCTCGCCCCGCCTCCTTCCTTCGGGGATCGACTTGGTTGCGGACCGGCTCCGCGCACCACCGGAGCGTCCCGGGACGATGAACGAGCTCTGAAGGGAGGCGCGGGCCGAAAACGGAATCCCGGCAATCCACTTCGTCGGCACGCGGCCCGCCGTCGGCGTGGCAGGGGCATGCGCGTACCGGGGGTGGTGAGAGCACCTGGGCGCCGCCGAAGTCCAGGGTCGATCCGTACGCGGCGATCCGCCTTGACCCGCGTACCGGGCGGTCGAACCGCGCTCTCATGCGGACGCACGGAGTCGGCATCCTGACGGTGCGGGAGGACCTGGAGTCGACGCGGCTGGATCCGCCGCCGGCCGACCGGATGCTGCGGGCTGCCCCGGACGCCCCGCGCAAGCAACGCCACCCGGCGAAGCGGATCTTCGACCGGCTGGCGCACGAGCTACGGTGCCGACGAGGTCTCGTACCGGATGGTCCGCGGCGCCGGGCGCCGTCGGCGCAGGCCCTGACCGGCGCGAGGCGGGACGGCGCGGCGGTCACCGCACGTCGAGGACGGCCTTGCCGTGCAGTCCGCCGTCCGTCAACCGTCCGATCGCGTCGGGGGCGGCGTTCCAGTCGGCGCGGTGGGTGATCCCCGGGTCCAGGTCGCCCGCCGCGACGCGGGCGGCCAGCCAGGTAAGGTCCGGACCCAGGTCCGGGCAGGCCAGCAGGAAGAACGTGGCGATGGTGCGGTCGTGGCGCCCCTGGTCGCCGTAGAACGCCCCGTGCGGGAAGTCCTCGCCGCCCTGCGTGGCGTGCCCGACCGAAACGAGCGTGCCGCCCTCGGCGAGCGTCCCGTACGCCTCGACCATGCGCGGGCCGCCCACCAGGTCGACGACGCCGTGCACCGCGGCGCCCGCCTCCTCCGGGCGCCGCACGACGCGGTGCGCGCCGAGGCCGCGCAGCAGTTCCCCGCTGGCCTCCGGGTCGCTCGTGGACGCCACGACGTGCGCACCGCCGAGCCGGGCGAGCTGTACGGCGTAGCGGCCGACGCCGCCGGTGGCGCCGGTGACGAGCACGGTCCGGCCGAGCAGCGGTCCGATCCGGTGCAGGGCACGCAGCGCGCTGGCCCCGGCGACCGGGACGGTGGCGATCGCGCCCGGGTCCGCGCCGGCCGGGACCAGGCCGAGCAACGCCGTGTCCACGGCCCGTAGTTCGGCCCAGCCACCGGACGGCATGAGGGTGACGACCGGAGTCCCCGCACGCGGCCCCGTGCCGTCCGCGGCGGCCCGCTCGACGATGCCGGCCGCATCCCAGCCGAGCACGGTTCCGTCGGGCGCGGCGGCCAGTGCGTGGACGACCTCGCCGGGGTTGAGGGATGTCGCGGTGATCCTGACGAGGGCCTGGTGGGGGGCGGGCTCGGGGTCCGGTGCGGTGGCGAGCCGGATTCCGCGGGGAGCCGAACGGTCGACGACGAGTGCGCGCATGGCAGACCTCCTCATGAAAGTGCCACTGAGAGGCATAAGCCTATAGGAGGCATTCGCCCTTCGGTACACTGGAGGCATGAGCACCGACGCCGACGCCGCCCGCCTGCCGCTGCGCGAGCGCAAGAAGCTCCGCACCCGCCAGGCCCTGGTCGACACCGCACTGGAGCTGTTCGGCGAGCGCGGCTTCGACGACGTGACGCTCGATGAGCTGTGCGACGCGGTCGAGGTGTCCAAGCGCACCTTCTTCCGCACCTTCACGAGCAAGGAGGACGTCGCGATGGCGCCCACCCAGGACCTGTGGGCGGCGTTCCTCGCCGACCTGGAGGAGCGCCAACCGGCCCGCGGCCAGACGGTCTTCGCGTTCCTGGAAGGCGCCCTGGCCCGGGCCGTCGACACCGTGCCCGGCGAGGGCTGGACGGCCAACGTGCTCGCCAGCCGCCGCATCGCCGCCGAAACCCCGTCGATGGACGCGCACGGCCTGGCGTTCTGCGACCGCACCACCGTCGCCGCACTCGCCGTCCTGTCCCGGCGGTTGACCCTGTCGCCCGGTGACGACCTGCGGGTACGCCTCGCGCTCGACATGCTCGTCGCCGCGTTCCACCGTGCCCTCGACGGCTGGACGGCGCGGAGCGGCCGTGGCGCGCACACCCGCGCCGAGCTCACCGCCCGGCTCCGAGAGGCCTGCGCGGCACTGCCCGGGGCCCTGACCCTCCCCGCCCACCCGCACCGGGTCTGACCGCGCACGGGCTCCACGACCGGCGGTGACCACGAGCGCGAACGGACCGCCGTCTGCTCACGCCCGGTCGACGCAGGCAGCACCAGCGGCCCGCCCCCTTCTCCTGGCGCTCGCTCGAAGACCGCCACCAGCACCCCACCGGCCGCGTGACGAAGCCGCGGTCGCTCCTGCGCCGTCCCTCGTCGCAGGACGGCGCAGGAGCGAGCGTCGGAGGGGAGAGCCAGGTGACCGAGTTCGTTCAGGAGCTGTGGGGACGCAGCTCGCCCCGACCGACGAGGGCGGTCGCGGTTTCGAGGTCGGGTGTCATCCAGCGGTCGTCGCCGAGGGCGGCGACGTGGTCGCGGAAGCGGTGGTGGAGTTCGGTGGTGGCTTTGGCCATGGGGAGTTCGCCCATGAGGGGGCGGGCCAGGTCGATGCCCTGGGCGGCGAGGAGGAACTGGACGGCCAGGACGGTGTCGGCGCGTTCGAGGTTGTCGTCCAGGTCGCGGGCCGATGCCATGGCCATCGTGTTGTGGTCCTCCTGTCCGAACTTCTCCGGCCGGGACAGTACGCCGGCGGGCGCCGCCCGCACCTGCATCTCCGGGATCAGTGCGGCACCGACGGTCTGGACCTGCACCATGCCGGAGTTCAGGCCGACCGGCGGGGCCGCCAGGTTGTCGGGCAGCCCGTAGCTCCACTTCGAAGCGATCAGCCGCCCGGAGAGCTCGTGGCTGAGGACCGCCACATCGGTGATCTCCGCGTTGAGGGTGTCGATCGCGTGACCGATCCGAGCGCCGTCCCAGTTGCCGCCCATGACGAACTCGTAGCCCCCGGAAGGGCGTTCGAACACCAGTGGGTTGGAGGTCGACGCGTTCGCCTCTTCGCCGATGATCGCCTCCGCTTCGGTGAGGGTCTGGCGGGCGGTCGCGACGATGTGCGGTGCGGCGCGCACCGACACCGCGTCCTGGACGCGGGGAGAGCTCTCCCCGAACTGCTTCCGCCCCTGTTCCGTCATCCAGGCGCTGTCCCGGGTCAGTGCGCGCAGGCCGGCTGCTTCCGCCACTTCGGCGGGAAAGCGGCGCTCGTCGTGGGTGCGTTCGTCCAGCGAACTCGCCTCCGCCCGGGTCGCTTCGAGGAACAGGGCGAACGCGCCGTCGAACTGGTCGAGGAAGGTCTCGGCCCGGCCGACGGAGGCCGTGTAGCGCGCCGTCAGCACGCTGCTCCCACTGATCAGCGGGAGGGCTTCCCCGGTCTCCAGGCCGAACGCGGGCGACAGCCCGGCCCGGTCGAGGACGTCCTTGGTGTCACCGGGCGGCCCCCCATGGAGCCGCGCCCGTCCCGCCTCCCCGGTCAGGACGAGGCCGGCGGCCGCCATGGGTTGGAGGTCACCGGTGCCCAGGGAGCCGATCGAGGGCATGACGGGTGTCACCCCGGCGTTCACCAGGGCCAGCATGCGCTCCACCGTCTCGGGGCGCACGCCCATGTGTCCGCGGGCCATGGTGTTCGCCCGCAGCACCAGTGCCAGGCGGGCCACCCCTTCCGGGAGTTCGGCGCCCGTCCCGGCCGCGTGGGAGCGCAGGATCCGCCGTTGGAAGTCCCGTTGCTGTTCGTCCGTCAGCGGGTGGTCCTTCAACGGGCCCAACGCCTGGTTCCAGCCGTAGACGCGCTGTCCGCCCTCCAGTGCGGCCAGTGCGCCCGCCCGGACCTGACGCATCCGCTCCGCGGCGGCCGGAGCGAGGCGCAGCGGTCCGGCCGCTCCTCGCAGGACGGCCCTCATCTGCTGCAGCGTCAGGTGCTCGCCGTCGATCAGTACGTCCGGGGCGGTGGAGGAGCGCGTCGTGGACGGGGCCTGGGCCCGGGTGGGCACCAGAGCCGCTCCTGACACGAGCGCGACGACGGCGGCCATGACCACGCCCGCCCGGACGGCGTAGCGGGCTCGTGCACCCGTCGGCCTGGCCGTAGCGGCCGGTGCTCGGGCGGGTGCGTCCGAGGGCTCTGCCCCGGGTCCTCGGGAGAGGGAGGAAGGAGGATTCACCCTGCGACCGTAGGGGCGGGCGACGGCGTTTCGGCTCCTCTCCCCTTTCGTACTTTTCGTGGCGCCCGCGGGCCGGACCGCAGGGCGCGGGTGCCGGGCCGCCGGGCCCGCTCACGGGCCCGGCGGCCCGGTGGTGGTGAGGGCCCACCCGCCGGGGCAGTGCAGGGCCGGCAACCGGGAGTGGGGTGGGCGCTCGGTCCGCCGCGGTCGTCGGGGGCGGACCAGGGCCATCCGGCGTTCGGAGATCTGGCGCACGACGACCGCCGCGCTGGTGGTGCTGTCGCCCTTGCCGTGCGCTTCCACGAGGAGGCTGGGCCCGGCCCCCCGCCGAACGCGGCACAGACGAACTCGTGCGCGGCGAAGAGCATCTCGGCAGCCGATTCGAACTCGCCGCGGGGGTGGCGTGTGCGGTCGATGGAGCCGAAGAGGGGGCGCAGCGCGCGGAGCACCTCGACGAGCACTTGGTGGTCGCGGCCTCGTGCGCCGCTGAAGCCGGGCTGCAGGTGGGGCGGCATCATGCCGGGCCTGACGTCGTGCCCGTGGTGCGCCGGTGAGAAGTCCGCGGTGAACCGCAGCGCGGCGGCGGCAGCGGTCATCAGGGAGGCGGCCAGTCCGAGGGCCGCCGCGGATTCGTCCCGGTCCCCGCGGGCCGTCCCACGCCGAAGAAGCGGTGCTGCTCACGGGCCGGCGCACCCCATCTCGGTTCCTCGGGGCAGGGAGCGGCGCGACCAGCGAGCCCTCGTACAGCACCGAGATCTTCTCCCGGACGTGCCGGAGGTCCTGGCCGGCCGTGGCCAGCAGGTTCGCTTCCGGCCCCGCCGCGGCCATCAGTCGGGCGGTTCCTCGGAGTTCGCTCCGGCACCGGGGCAGGAGCTCGGCAGCGGAAGGAGGATCCGCTCGGTCGTCCTGCTGATCACCACGGGCACTCCTCGTCCTGCCGCGGCTGCGGGCGTCCCCGGGTCGCGCCGAGGGCGGGCGGAGGGCCGTTCGGGAACCGACCCCGCCCGGGAATTCCTTCCCATCGTCACCCGTCGAAGTCCCGTTTACCAGGGGCCCGGGGGTGGTTTACCGTTAAGTTCCACGGATGCGTTAACACGCTGGTACGGGAGTGCGCCGACAGGCCCGAGAAGGACGCGATCGCGGGGGCGGGAGGACGGACCAGGCCCGAGAAGGACGCGATCGCGGGGGCGGGAGGACGGACCAGGCCCGATTCGGCGAGGCACCCGGGCGGCCCGAATCCGGAGCACGGCGTTTTCGGACAATGCCACGAGGCGGTGCGTCGAAAAGGAACAGCGTGTCCCTTCTGGACTTTTTCGGGCGTGCCCGCGACGCGCGATTCCCCGGAGACATCAGTCGCCTTTCCCCGGCCCATCCCTTTCGTCCTGAATTCCTCCTGTACGTGTCTCCTCGGGGGCTGCGAGGCTTCGTGGAACCTTTCCGCAGCGCCGCGGACGGGGAGCCTCCCGTCCCGGCACGCAGCCCAAGGAGTCAGTCCGTGAAGACGCTTCGACACGTGGCACGCATCGCAGCCCTGGCAGCCGTGTGCGCGCTCGGCCCGCTGGGCCCCGGGCCCGCCTCGGCCACCACCTCCTCGGCCCTGGTGGAGTGCACGGGCCAGTCGGTGAGCCAGTACTCGCCGCCCCTGACCAACACCCCGCAGGCGACGACGATCGTCAACCAGGGCCGGCTCGGCCTGGCCGCCTCACCCGGCCTCTGCGTCGCCGTCGGCACGACCGTACTGTCCGCGCAGTACGACGAGACCATCAACAACCCCTCCCAGTCGTGCACCACGACACCCTCCACGCTGAGTGGAACCCGGGTCTTCACCTGGGACAACGGGCAGACGAGCACGTTCTCCTACACCGTGACCCTCACCACCGTCAACGGCACCAGCGCGTCCGTCCGCAGCGGAACGATCACCGCCGGCCGCTTCTCCGGCCACCAGGCCGAACAGGTCACCCTCTTCCCCACCCTCGACCCCACCGCCTGCGCCACCACCGGCGTGGCGACCGCCTCGTCGCAGACCACCCTCACCATCCAGCCCTGACCGCACCGTCGAACCGCCACCGCCGAACGCGAGTCGACCGTGCAGGGCATCGACCGGCCGACACGGATGACGGGGCCCGGTACCCCGGAGGACCCACGTGCGAGGGGGCGTTCGGCGTCAGGGGACGGGCCGGGCGATCGCGAGGAGCGCGCGTGCCACTGGGTTGCCCCGGTGCGGTGTCAAGGACGCCCGCATGATCGCGGCCGCGCGGTCCAACCGCTTCGACCTGATGCCGCTCCTGGCGGCGGTGAACTCCCGCCAGGAGGCACAGGCGGCTTCCAGGTGGCCGCGTTCCAGTTCGAGTTCCGCCTGCCGTGCGAGCACCAGCGCGCGTGACCTGCTCTCGTGGAGCGGCCGGAGCCGGGTGGCCTCCTTGAGCGCGGCCAGGGCGCCCCGGGTGTCGCCGAGGTGCCGGCTGAGGGCGGCCCTCTGGTGGGCGAGCGAGGCGCGGTTGTACGCGCCGACGAGCGGGGCCGGGAGTGCTTCGGCCCGGCTGAGGCTCAGCTCGGCGACGGCGAGCCGTTCGAGGCTGGACTTGCGGTGGCCCGTCGCGGCGAGGCAGACCGCCAGTTGGCCGTTGAGGAACGCCACCGTGCCGGGCCCGCACCGGGCGCCCGTGTCGACGGCCGCCTCGGCCAGCCGGCAGGCCTGCGGGTAGTGGCCGAGGTAGCGCGCCTGGACGCTGAGGGCTCGCAGGGCGATGGCCAGGGCCCGGCTGTCCGCGGCCTCGTCGGCGAGGGAGGCACTGAGCCGGTAGTAGTGCTGCGCCGCTCCGTGGAGGCCGACGTCGAAGTGCAGGAACCCGCCCATGTAGGCGAGCTTGGCCAGCTCGGCGAGGAACGTGCTGCGCACGGCCGGACGGCCCGGGGAGTCGGTCCACGGAACCGCGACGCCGTGGAAGAAGGAGACGAACGCCTGCTTGGCGGTGCCCCCTCCGAGGGCCTGGTCCGCCCGTGACACCAGGTCCGTCATGTCCCGCACCGCGGTCACCTGCTCGGTGCCCAGTCGCCGCCCGACCGGGGCGTCGGCCCGTGGTCCGCGGGAGCGCCCGCTGAGGCCGAGCGGGACGTGGCGCAGGGCCTCCAGCGCGTAGAGCGGGGAGGCGGGCGGACCCACCGGAGCGGGGTGCGCGGACAGCGGTCCGGCCGGCTCGCGCCTTCGGGTGAAACCGACCTCCGCGACGGTCACTTCGCGCCCCAGCCCCCGGCTGAACGCCTCGGCCACGAGCAGCTGCACCCCCGCCCTCGGAGAGGATCCCGCGAGCCACTGGGCCACGGACGGCCGCCGGTACCTGAGCAGCAGGCCGTTCTCCGCTCCGAGCGCGTTGACCTTGGCCGCCAAGCCGTCGCCGGTCCATCCGGCCTCCTTGAGCAGCGCCCTCAGCAGCGTGTTCTCGGAGCGCGAAGAGGGCATGTGGAGGTCCTCCCCGGGCGTGTCGTAGCGCAATCCCCTGCCGGCGCGGGCCCGGAGGCGGCTCTGACACGCCCTATACCAGTAGTCGTCGCGGTGGCACTCCATGGAACCACCACGGAAGGGCGGCTCACCAGTGAACGTCCTCCGCCGTCCGGCCGTGGAGTGCGCCAAGGCCGGACGGCCGGATCGTGTTCAGCGGACGGTGGTGGGCGAACGCTCGTGGATGTCCGTCCTGACGTCGGTGCGGACCCGGCGGTGGACGACGCTGAGGGGGCCGAGCCCCGAGAGGACCTCCAGCACGCCGGTCACCGTGAGAGCCGCCGTCGCCCGTCCGGTGGTCGCGGCGCCGGACCCGATCAGACCGACGGTCGCCGCCCGGGCGAGCTCCTCGGGCAAGAGGTCCGCGAGCGAGCAGACGGCCCGCGGCCGGGCGGGGCCGGCCGGCTGCGGGCCGGGCAGGGACCCGACGTCTCCCACCAGGAAGGTCAGGTCGCTGGCTTCGACCACCGCCCTGCCGGTCCACCACGCGTCGGACGTCGAGTAGCACCACTGGTCGGGGTGCTGGCCGCGCAGCGCCGGAAAGCGCTCCCGCAGCGCGCGCAGCAGCGCAGCGGCCTCCTCGACGACGGCGCAGCCGCTGACGACGAACGCCACCCGCGTCTCGTCCTCGACCCGCAGGTGCGCGACCGCGTCGAGCGTGCCCACCTCCACGACCGCCCCGCTCGCGACGGGCATCCGGCCGGTCCGCACCCCACGGCTCCCCCGCGCACCGGGGGCGAGCAGGAGTACGGAGTCCCCGCGCTCCAGGTAGGAGGTGATGGTCTCGTCCGTCGCCGCCGCGGCCCGGCACGCGCTCCGGCTGCCGGGCGAGGACCGCCGGGGGGCGGGCACCCACCGGGCTCCGCCCGGATCGGCCGGGCAGGGAGGGGGGAGCAGCCCGACCAGCGCCCTGCGGGTCCTGAGGGCGGCGCTCCACCGGTCGACGGCCTCCTGGGCCGGGCGGGCCGTGGTGGCCGTACCGGCCGCCGCGACGCCCACGGCCCGGCCGTCGAGGTCGAGGTAGGTCGTCACCGCCAGTCGTCCGGAGGACGCCGGTCCGCCCGTCGCGTCCAGCGGCTCGACGGGCGTCGAGCCGAGGTCGCGGACGACCGCCGGATGGCCCTGGCCGATCAGCCATTGCGCGACGAGGGGGGCGGCGGGGCAGGCGACCGGCCCGCGCACCGGGTGGGTGAAGGCGCTGGCGACGATCACCTCTCCTCCGGGCGGGACCGGCAGGTGGAAGGCCTCCGAAAGTCGCGACCTGTTCATGCGTTCATACCTTCGATTGTCCGTCTCGCACTGCGGATCAGGATCGATCCGCACCACGGGTTCGAAGCGAAGGCGGGTGCGGATGACCGCCCTCGACGAAAGGGTGAAAAACAGTCGTTCCCCCACACCGGGTCGGTGTTTCGTGTACGAGGTTGTAGCCTGCCGCTCGGCGGGACGGACGCGTCCCCGGACGCCCCGGACGCCGCGTTCGCGCCGGGGCCGGTGGGGGCCGGGCTGCGGTCAGCCCGGCCCTCACGCGACGCGCTCCGGGGGTCGTCCCGCCGGGATTCAGGGGGTGGAGAGGGTGAAGGTGATGGGGCCGGAGGTGGTGGTCAGCCCTGCGGGGGTGAGGCAGGCGGTCAGGTCCGTGCTGGCGAGGACGATGGTGTTCACGACGGCGGCGCCGGTGAAGTCGCCGCTGGTGACGGTGCCGGTGAGGACGAGGACGGTGACGCCGTCCGGGCGGGCCGAGACGCCGCCGGTGAAGGTGAAGTCCGAGGGGGTGGTGCCGGAGTCGGACCAGGTCAGCCTGCCGGTGCCGGAGGAGTTGCCGCCCGCGCAGGTGAGCGGGCCGGCGCCGGAGAAGGTGATGGTTCCGGAGGTGTGGTGCAGGTCGAGCGAGACGCAGCCGGCCACGGTGCCGGTGGAGGACAGGGCGACGACCGGGTTGGGCGGCGCGGGCGGGAGGGACGGCAGGCGCAGTCCGGGGGTGTAGGTGATGGTTTCCGCGCCCAGGGCGCAGGACACCAGCGCCGGGGTGGCCGCCGCGGGGCCGGCCGTCCCGTACAGCAGGGCCCCGGAGAGGGCTGCGGTCAGGGCGGCGGCCAGGGCGGTCGCCTTGCGGGTGGTCCTGAGGGTGCGCACGGTGGTCTCCTTCGGTGCGGTGGAGCGGGTGTGCCGGGCTCCGGTGCGGAGTCCGGCGGCGGTCGGTGGTGTCACCGGCCGAGCGGTGAGGGCTTCGGGGCGGGAGTCGTCGCTGCGGCCGCGTCCGGTGGGCGTGGGCCGGTGTTCTCCGGCGGGTGGGCGGGCCGGGGCCGGTCGACGAGGGCGGCGACCTCGAAGCCTGCCGTGTGGATCACGACGGTCAGTGTCAGGTGGTGGGTGTCGGAAGGCGGCCGGAAGGTGATGACGACGCCTTCGTCGCGGGGCCGCCCGTCCTGCGGGACCGTCGACAGCCGGTAGTCCCCGTGGTGCCGGAGGTCTCCGATCCGCTGTGTGGTGCCGGGCCTGGCCACCGCGGAGGCGACCAACCTCCAGCCGGCACCCGCGCGGGTGTGCAGGAGCACCCGGTGGACGGGGGGCTCGGCCAGGTGGGGGATGTGGAGCGCGAGTTCGAGGGTGGGTGCCGGGGCTCGCGCGTCGGTCCCGGGGGTCACGGACGTGCTCCTGGACGGGTGGTCGCGGCCGGGTGGGGTGCTGTCCTCCTGAGGTGGTGGAGCGTGTCCGGCAGCAGCGGCACCCGGTCGATCGGGATGCCCTCGGCGTCCTCGACCGCGGAGGCGATGACGCCGGCGACGGGTATGACGCCGGCCTCCCCGACGCCCTTGGCGCCGAGCGGGTTGAGCGGTGTCGGATGGCAGAGGTGCTCGATCTCGACGGAGGGGAGGTCCGCGGCGCCGGGAGTGAGCAGGTCGGCGTAGCTGGTGGTCAGTGGGGTGCCGTCCCGCGCGTAGACGATGCGTTCGAACAGCGCTCCGGCGATGCCCTGGGCGGTGCCTCCGCGGATCTGTCCCTCCACCAGGGCGGGGTTGAGCGGGGTGCCGCAGTCGTGGACGACGACGTACCGCAGGACCGTGGTGCGCGCGGTGTCCGGGTCGGTCTCGACGACGGCCGCGTGCACGCCGTAGGAGCAGGTGGCCCTGGCGGGTGCGTGGTACGCGGTGGCGTCCAGCCCGGGGCCGCGTCCTGCCGCCAGTGCCGGTCCTTCCGCCGGTCGGGCGAACTGCGTGGCGGCGGCGGAGGGTTCGTCGAAGGAGTAGCGCAGGGGATTGGCGAGGACCGCCGTGTCCGCCAGGGTCAGGGAGTCCGGGCGCGCGGGGTCGGTGAAGCCGACGCGGCCGTCGCGGATCGTCAGGTCCGCCGGTGCGGCTCCCAGGTGGTCGGCGGCCGTGCGCAGCGCCTGCTCCTTCACCTGGGCGGCCGCGGCGGCCACGGCCGAAGCGGTGACCGCGGCGGTGCGCGAGGCGTACGTGCCCGCGCCGTAGGGCACGAGGTCCGTGCGTCCGGTCTCGACGGTGACCTGGGACAGCGGGCACCCGAGGTACTCGGCCGCCACCTGGGCGAGGACGGTCTCGTGGCCCTGTCCCTGGTTGCCGGCCGCGGTGGACACCCGGACCGCGCCGGTGGGACCGACGGTGACCCGTGCGCCTTCGTAAGGTCCCAGGCCGGCGGCTTCGACGTAGCAGGCGATGCCGATGCCGAGCCGACGGCCCTCGCGGGCCGCCGCCGCGCGGGTGGCCGGGAAGGCGTCCCAGCCGATCAGGGAGCGGGCGCGTTCTAGCGCCGCGGGGTAGTCGCCGGTGTCGTGGACCAGCGGGCCGCCGTCCTGGTACACCAGTCGCCGGTCCAGCGGCATGGCGTGCGGCGGGATCAGGTTGGTCGCGCGGACGTCGGCGCGGTCGAGCCCGAGGCGGCGGGCGACCGCGTCGAGGGTGCGCTCCATCACGAAGCTGCCCTGCGGTCGGCCCGCTCCACGGTAGGGGGTGACGATGGCGGCGTTGGTGTAGAGGCTGCGGAACTCGAAGCGGTAGGCCTGCGGCAGGTACGGTCCGAGCAACTGGGTGGCCGTGACGTGCGGCACGATGATGCCGTACGGGGTGTAGGCGCCGGTGTCGTGCAGGAACTCGACGTCCAGCGCGGTGATCCGCCCGTCGGGGAGGAAGCCGACACGGACGTCGTGGATCTGGCCCCGTTCGTGGCAGGACGCGACGAGGTTGTCCGCGCGGTCCTCGATCCACACCGCGGGGTGGTCGAGCCGGACGGCGGCCCAGGCCGTCAGGACGTCCTCCGGCCACGGGTGGACGAGCTTGCCGCCGAAGGCCCCGCCGATGTCGGGGGTGGTGCACAGGACCCGGTCCGCCGGCAGCCCGAGGAGGGAGGCGACCGCGGCGGCCACGCCGTGCGGCGCCTGGCAGCTGCTCACCAGGTGCAGTTGGCGCCGCGGCCCGTCCCAGCGGGCCAGCGCGCCCCGCGGTTCCAGCGGAGCCGCGGTGCTGCGTTCGACCCGCAGGCGCAGGCGCAGGCGGTGGGCGGATCCGGCCATCGCGGTGGCGGGGTCGCCGCTGCTCTGGCTGTGGTGGGCGGCCGTGTTGCCGGGGACGTCGGCGTGGACCAGGTGCTCCGCCCGGGCGGCCTCTTCGAGACCGGTCACGGCCGGGTGGGGGCGGTAGCGGACGCGGACCCGCTCGCAGGCGTCCTGGGCGAGGTAGCGGTCGGCCGCCACGACCATCGCCACGGGCTCGCCCGCGTAGCGGACCCGCCGGTGGGCGAGGACGTGGCCGGTGCGGGGGTGCGTCAGGTCCTGGTGGGGGATCAGCAGCGGAAGTCGGCGCCGCATGGTGGGCGGCAGGCTGGCGAAGGAGGCGGCGGCGTGGACGCCGGGGAGCGTGAGCGCGTCGGTCAGGTCGACCTCCTCCACCTCCGCGGCGGCGTGGGGGCTGCGGACGAAGGCGCAGTGGTGGGCGTGCGGGTCGAGGTCGTCGACGTAGCGGCCCCGTCCGGTCAGGAAGCGGTGGTCCTCCGCTCTCGGCGGGCGCGATCCGATCACGGGCGTGGTCCTCCTCCACTCGGGGGCGGGGCGTGCGGCGGCGGGTCGGCGGCGGCCAGCACCGCTTCGATGACGGGCTGGTAGCCGGTGCAGCGACACAGGTGGCCGGTGAGCGCGTGGCGGACCTGGTCCGCCGTCGGCCGGGGGCACCGGCCGAGGAGGTGGGTCAGCGCGATCAGCATTCCGGGGGTGCAGAAACCGCACTGGAGCGCGTGGTGGTCGCGGAAGGCCCGCTGCAGGACGTTCAGCGAGCCGTCCGGCGGGGTGAGCCCCTCGACCGTGGTGACGGCGCGTCCGTCGGCGGCGACGGCCAGCGTGAGGCAGGAGCGGGCCGGACGACCGTCCAGCAGGACCGTGCAGGCGCCGCACTGACCGCTCTCGCAGCCGACGTGCGTGCCGCGGAGAGCGAGGTGTCCTCGCAGCAGGTCGCACAGCAGGAGGCGGGCCGGCACCTCCCGGGCGGCGGGACGCCCGTTCACCGTCAGCCGGACGGGGTGGACCTGTTCGTTCACCGGCTCCTCCCGGCGGCCGCAACGGCGTCGCGCGTCGCGGCATCGAGCGCCCGGCGGGCGGCGACCGCCTCCAGGTGCAGGCAGTACTCCTCCGAGGCGTGCGGCACGGGGCGCGGGTGGGGCGTCTCCCGCGTGCGGGCGGTGAGCGCGTCGCCGCCCGGCACCACGGCGGCGGTCACGCTGCGCCCCTCCCGCGCGCGGGTGAGGTCGACGAGGCGGGACGGGGATCGCACGCCCCACTGGCACAGCACGGCCTGCTCGACGGTCCCGGCACGACCCACCCGGACGAGCGCCGCGGCACCGGCGAGCGCCCGGTCACCGTGTCGGCCGCCGAATTCCACGACGGCGGTTCCGGCCCCGGGCGGCGCCGGCAGGAACTCGACCTCGCTGATCAGCTCGTCCGGGGCGAGCCGGTCCGCCGGGTCGGCCGAGAGGTACGCGGGCGCGGGAACGATCCGGTGCCCCCGCGCCGACACGAGGTGCACGCGGCCGCCCAGGAGCCGCAGGACCGCGGGGACCTCGGCGGCGGGGTCGGCGAAGGCGACGCTGCCGACGGTGGTTCCCTGCGCGCGGACCGCGACAGGCCCGATCAGGGCCGTCGCGGCGGCCAGCAGCGGAGGCACCCCGGAGCGCGCGTCGCAGATCGTCTGGTGGCGCACGGCCGCGCCGACGGCCAGGGCGCCGTGCTCCCCCCGCCGCAGGCGGGAGAGCTCCGGGATCCGGGTGATGTCGACCAGGTGTCCGGGGCGCTCCAGCCGTGCGTTCAGCCTCGGGAGGAGGCTCTGCCCCCCTGCCAGCACGCGGGCGTCCCCCGCGTGCCGGGCCAGCAGTTCGGTGGCGTCGCCGACCGTCCTGGGGCAGTGGTAGACGAAGGGCGCCGGCCTCATCCGGTCGCCGTGCCAGGAGGAGTGGCGTTCGTCACCGGGGTCACCGTCCCACGGACAGGTGGACCACGCTGAAGGGGTTGCGCGGTGCGACGTACACGCTGTTGGGGTTCTTCCGGCCGAACGGCGCGAGGTCCGCGAGGAGGTGGTCGTTCGCCTCGCACGCGAGGTCGACGCGCGGGACCTCGGGACACGTCCGCAGCACCGCCTCGCCCAGGACGTGCAGGGTCTGTTGGCCCGACAGGCTCCTGTGGGCGCTGAACGCCTCCAGCAGTGCCGCCCGCGCCCTGGAGCGGACGGCGGGGTGGTCCGCCCCCTGCGCGTAGTGCCACGAAATCGTGAAACGGGCGCCCATGAGGCGGTCGTGGAAGTCCGGCGTGGTGGTGAACCCGTCCCGCAGGAACCCGGTGAAGCTCGCCCCCGTGGTCTTCGCCAGCCGCAGCCCCTCCACTCCCCCGGTCAGGCTCGCCTCCGCACCGCGCGGGTGGAGCGAGCGGACCGTCCACCGCTCCGGTCCCGCTTCGCGGAATCCGGTCGGGTCGGGCTCGCCGCCCGGCCTCAGCTGGACCCACGGACGGCCGGCCAGCGTCACCACGACCGTGCCGGCCGCCGGACACGCTTCGAGGAAGTGCTGCCCGAGCGCTGACGCGAACACCTCGGGCGCTTCGCCCACGTAGCCGGGCGCGAGTGCCTGGACGGTGTTCGTCATCGTGCCCGTCGGCAGGATCGGCGCGTTGTCGCCCGTCGCGTAGGCGTCCGCGAAGCCGTCGACGAACTCCACCGTGGCCGACACCTCGGTGAGGGTCTCCGAGCCCGGGGTCCGGTCCACCAGGATGAAGTCGATCTCGGTCTTGCCGTAGTCGTGCGCACCGGTGCGGAGGGACGTCAAGGATGTCATGGCTACCCCAAGGTCTTGACTTCGGACGGCACTTGGACGCCTTGTGGTACGCGGGCGGGCGTGGGATGTCAACGGTCCGCGTCCTACGGAGGGATCGGGGGGAACCGTGGCCGTGCGGCGCCGGATCGTCACGGCCTGCGCGTTCGGCATCGTCCTGGGCAGCACGAACACCGCCCTGACGGCGCTGGCCCTGCCCGGCATGTCCGCGGCGCTGCACCTGTCCCCGGCGGGGGCGGCGTGGAGCGTGATCGGGTACCAACTGCCCGCGGGTGCCATGCTGACGACCGCCGGGGCCTGGGGGGACCGGTGGGGCCACCGCCGCCTCTACCTGGCCGGGCTCGGCGTCTTCGCCTGCGCAGCCGTCGTGTGCGTGCTCGCCCGGAACGCCTCCGCGCTGGTCGCCGGGCGGATGCTCCAGGGCGCGGGCGGGGCGGTGCTCACGCCCACGACGATGGCGGTGCTGGTCCTCGCCCACCCCGCCGCGGTGGACCGGCGGCGCGCCGTCGCCCTGTGGACCGCGGGAATGGGCGTGGGAACGGCGGCGGGACCGGTCGCCGGGGCCCTCCTGATGTCCGCCGTGGGCTGGCGCGGCCTGTTCGCGGGCACGGCCCTCCTCGCGGCCCTGGCAGCCGCCGCCGCACACCGGTGGCTCCCCGCGGACCCCGACGGGAGGGACGCCCCGGTCGACGTCCCCAGCCAAGCGCTGGCCGCGACAACCATGGGTTCGCTGCTTTACGCGGCCACCCTTCTTAACAACCTGCCACCTCCGGGGACACCCCTGCTCTCGGCCGTCCTGCTGGCCGGCGCGTGCGGTGCGGGGTGGGCGGTGCGCCGGCGCACCCGGCGCGAGGCCGGGGCGGAAGCGGGCCCCTCCGCCGTCGCGCAGGTCCGCGCGGCCTTGGTCCTGGGGGCCGGACTGTTCCTGGTCTTCAACGCCTTCACCTACTACTACGCGCTCTACCTGCAGCGTTCGGTGGGGTGGCCGCCCGTGAGAGCCGGGCTGCAGATGACGCCGGCGGCCCTGGCCCTGCTCGCCGGGGCCTTGTCCAGCGCACGCCTGACAGCCGGGTACGGGCTGCGCCGCACGGCGGCGGCCGGGACGGCACTGCTGCTGGTGGGCGCCCTGACCCTGGCCGCCGCCGTGCTCCACGGCGCCCGGCCGGTCCAACCGGCGTCCTGCCTCCTCATCGGCGCGGGAGCGGGGATCCTCAACTCCTGCGTGGCGGTCGCCGCGACCTCGGCCGCCCCTCCCCGCCAGGCCGGTCGGGCGACGGGCATGCTCGCCGCGGCGAGGATGCTCGGCGGTGCGGTCGGTGTCGCGCTGCTGTCGGTCGTCCTGACCGCCGGCTACCGTGGAGCCCTTGCCGGTGGCCCGGCGGGATCCTCCCTGACTCCTGCGCAGCGGGACGCGGCCACCACCGCCTCCCCCCTCGTGGCGCCGGGGCTCCCGGAACTGCGCGAGCCGACGGCCCGGGCCTTCGACACCGGTTTCGCGAGCGGCCTGGCGGCAGGAGCCCTGCTGTTCGGCGCGGCCGCGGCCCCGGCCCTTCGGGCGCTGCCCGGGACCAGCGGCCACCGCTGACCGCATGGTGGCGCCGTCGGTGTGGCGCACCGGTGGAGCGCCACTGTCGACGGGCGGGTCGAGCCGTTCCCAAGAGGATCGACGGCGTTCGCCGCGCACACCCGGTGAGCGCCGGCACCCCCTGCCCCGGCCCTGCACGTCTTCGTCGACCAGACCACGCACGACGTGTGGACGCTGCCGGTGGCGGAGCAGCGGGCGGGTGCGCTCGGTCCGGGCCGGGCCGTCGCAGCTCTCCCCACGGGCGGTGCGCCGGTCCGGGGCGGACCGGCGCGCCGCGGGCCAGCAGGTGTCGACAAGCCGTCAGGACGGTTGTCGGGCGCGGCGGCGGATCCGCAGCAGGACGGCGGCGGCGATCGCGGCCGCCAGGACGGACTGGAGGACCTGGACGGGCGACGGGTGGTGCGGGACGATGGCGCCCAGCAGCGCCGGGTACAGGGGCAGCAGCGCGACCAGCCCGGTCAGCGCGGCCCGCCGGGTGTTCCGGTCGACCAGGCCGGAGGCCAGCACCGCGATCAGCACCGGCAGGCCCCGCCCGCCGACGATCGGGGCGGCCACCAGCACGACCGTGGCGCCCGCGCCCAGGGCGAGTGCCGCCAAGGCGCTCCGCCGGCCGGGCGCAGGTGTCAGCCGCAGCGGCGCCAGACACAGGAACAGGCAGGCCGCCAGCGGGGTCAGCAGTGCGGTGACCGGCTCACCGGCGCCGCCCGCGAGCCGGTGCGGCCCACTCAGGGCGGCGGCGAGGGCGGCCGCGGCCAGGGCGGCGGTGCCGAGCAGGCGGGCGGTGCCGACCCGACCCAGGAGCAGCGCGGACAGCGCCACCGCGGTCAGTGCGACGCCGGCCCAGGCGGGCCGGCTGCCGGAGGCCTGGGCGAGCTGGTCGGGCGGCAGGGCGGGTCCGAGCGTCCGGGACGCCCGGAGCAGGAGAGCCGCCTGCGCGGCCGCGGCCAGCGCGAGGACGTAGGGCGCGGCCCCGGCGACGGCCTGGCCGAGCGCGCGGTCGGCTCCCAGCCCCAGGCGCAGGCGCAGGCCGTGCGAGGCCAGTTGGGCGGCCTCGGCGAGGACGGCGGCGCGGGGGCGGCCGGCCAGCGAGGCGAGCGCGGCCTCCGTCAGGTCGGAGCCGAATTCCTCTCGGTAGCGCGACGGGTGGAGCCGGATCGCCCACCCCAGCAGCCGGGCGTCGCCGCTCATCCGGTCGCCCCCAGGACCCGTCCGGCCCGCTGGATGCGGCGGCGGGCTTCCAGGGCCACGGTCTCCATCCGCCGCACTTCGGCGTCGAGGTCGGTGTGCCCCTGCTCGGTCAGCGCGTACACCCGGCGGGCCCGCCCGTCGACGACCTCTTCGCGCTCGATCCGGACCAAGCCCTGGGCCAGCAGTCGGTCCAGGGCCCCGTACAGGGTGCCGGCCCGGAGCCGGACCCGGTTGTCGGAGATCCGGGCGACTTCGCCGAGCAGGGCGTACCCGTGCCGCGGCTGGTCCGCGAGGGCGGCCAGCAGCAGGAGGGTGGGCTCCCGCATCGGCCGGCTGTGACTGGTGCTTTCACTCATGATCACTGTATATACCGGATGACTGACTATGGGGTCCAGTGCGGACCGCGGTGCCGTCAGGCCGTTTCGCCCGGGTCTTCCGGCCATTGAGCCGGGCGGGCCGCCGATCGACCCGCAGTTCAGCGGGCGCGCTCCCGGACGCGTAAGCCGTCGGGCGCCTGACGGCGGATCCGCCCGGCGGGGGCGCCGTGATGACCGGGACGACGAGCGCGACGGGCACGACCGAGGCGCAAGGCGGGGACCAAGGCGGATCCGGGCAGCGGCGTCGGCAGGGCGCGCGGCCGGCTGCGCGCTCCGCGGGAGCGGGGACCGGTGGAGGAGCGGGTGCCGCCGCGGCCCGGGCGGGCCGAGGGCTGGCTGTGCACCGAGCACGGGTCCGGATCGCCTCGGGGCTCCAGGAGCCGGTGAGGTCCCGGCCTTCCGGCCGCCCGGCCACCGGAGGGCGTTCAGGTTCGCCCGGCACCACCGGCCGGCGACCCCGCGAACCCACCTCTCCCTCCTCCCTGACGCCCGGCGCCTGGCACCCGGCACCGCGTCATGCCCCATCACGGGCCGCACGCAGGCGGTGCCCCGGCCCGGCTCAGGCGGGGAGGGCGGAGGGGCGGCCGTGGCGGAACCCGGGTTCTCGGGGCGGGGCGCGACTACCAGCCGAGGGGTTCGGGCCGCCGGTCGGGTGCGGTGGGTTCGGCTCCGGCGTCGGCGAAGGCCCGCAGGGCCTGGACGAGTCCGGTGCGCTGGCGGGCGGGCATCGCCTGGACGATGCGGCGGATCTCCTCGCGGCGGCGTTCGGTGGCCTCGACGACGGTGCGGGCGCCCTGTGCGGTGAGGGTGGCGCGCACCTCGCGCCGGTCCTCGGGGTGGGTGTCGCGCACGACCATGCCGGCGGCGGTGAGGCGCTCCAGCATGCGCATCGCGGTGGACGGGTTGACGGCGAGGTGCTCGGCCAGGCGCGAGAGGCTCATCGCGCCTCTGGAGTGCAGCAGCACGAGCATGCGGAACTGGGGGAGCGTCAGCGCCTCGGCGACCTCGCCGAGCGAGCGCGCCGAGAGGGCGACCAGGACCCGGGAGGCGGTCAGGACCGCGGTGACCAGGTCCTCCTCGACTCCTCCCTGGTCCGGGACGTCGGGTGGTGATGGCGAGTGATCGTCCGTCATGGGTCCTTTCTACCTCCTGTGCCCCGGCGCGCGGCGGCGAGGGCGGCTGCCGCGGCGGTTGCGGTGACCCCGGCCACCGGGAGCGGTTCGCGGGTGGCGTCCGGCGGCGCACCGGGCCTCGGCGACGGGGCGTCCCGGCCGGGCACCTCGCAGGTCGGCGGGTCGGTGCACGGTCAGTGCAGGGTGGCCGCCAGGGTCGCGCCGGCTTCGGCGGTGGTGGCGGGGACCTCGGTCTGCCAGGCGGGGTCGCGGACGATGGCCTGCCAGGCGGTCATGGTGAGCGGAGGGGTGGGGCGGTTGGCCAGGCCGAAGGAGTGCTCCGGCGACGGGGCTGGGCCGTTGCCCACGATGAGGTTGACGGACGTCCCGTCGGCTCGCTCCAGGCGGATCTTCCTGAAATAGTAGCCCCCGTCGGGGCCCACGCCGGTGACGGCGCTGAACATGGTTCCCGCGGCGTCGGTGGTGCTGGTGCAGCCGGTCGGTTCGGCTCCCTCGGGGCGGGTGCCGCGATCGGTCAGGTCCACCTGTTCGCAGTTCCACGACATGGCCTTCGGGTCGGGGGGGCTCACCTCGACGGAGATGTGGGCGGCGCCTCGGCCGTCGTCGTACTCCACCATGAAGGCGGTCGCGACGGCTCGGGTCGACTCGAACGGGCCCGGCTGGAACGTGCTGAGCTTCCCGCCGGGGGGCAGCAGGTCGGCCAGGATCTGGAGCAGTGCTTCGGCGGTGACCGGGACCGTCACCGGAGCGGGCGCCGCGACGGTCGTGGTGGCGGCGGGTGGTGTGCCGATGGCCGTCGGGCCGGCGGCCGGACGGGGCGTCATCACCGCGCCCGTGGTGGCCAGGGCGGCCACCAGCGCGGTGGCGCCGGCGATCCGCAGGCGTCGGCGGCGGCGGAGCCTGCGGCCCTGTGCTCCCGCCTCGGCGACGATGGCGTCGACCGGCGAGGCGAGGCCGTCGACGCTGCTGCCGAGCAGGCGGCTCAGATCGTGCTCAAGGTCCATGGCCTGGTTCCTCGTTGTCGGCTCGGTAGTACGGTCGGTCAGGCGATCAGGCGGTCAGTCGCTCAGTCGCTCAGGGGTGGAAGAGGCTCTCGCGGTCCTCGCCCAGGATCTCCCGCAGCTTGGCCAGCGAACGGAAGTTGAGGCTCTTCACGGCGCCGGGGGACATGTCGAGCATGTCGGCCACGGCCTCGATGCTGTGGTCCTCCAGGTAGCGCAACACCACCACCGCCCGGTTGCGGGGCGGAAGTCGGTTCAGTGCGGCCACCATGACCAGTCGCAGTTCGCCACCGTCACTCGGCGCGGACGCCTGCTCGGGCAGATCGGCGGTGACGATCTCGGACGACTTGCGCAGCCGCTTCTGCGAGAGGTACTGGCGCAGCAGCACCTTCCGGGCGTAGGCGTCGATCGTGGGCCCGTCGTCACCGCCGCGCCGCAGCCGGCCCCAGACCGAGAACATCTTCGCCAGCGTGGTCTGCACCAGGTCCTGGGCCTGGTGCCAGTCCCCGCACATCAGGTAGGCGACTTGGAAGAGTCGGTGGGCCCGGCTGCTCGCGAACTGCTCGAACTCGAGCCCCTGCTTCATGCCGTCGCCCCCGTGCCCCCGCGCCGTACCGATGTCACCAGTACCACGCGCCGGCGGCCCGCCGGGTTACGCGCGGCGGGCAACTTTCGGATCACGGCGCCTCGGCGGTCGCGGACGTGGCCGTGCGGGCCGCCGGCGCTCTCGTGGTCCTCCCCGTGCGCACGGCTCTCCCCCGCCGGTCCTATCCGGGCTCCGCCCCTGGGGCCGGGTCGGGATGCCGAGGCCGCCGGGACGCGGTGCGTCGTGGTCCGGCGGCCAGTGAGCGGTCGATCTCGTTGATGGTCCTGGCCTCTTCGGCCAGGCGGGCCTTGGCGGCGGCGACCTCCGCGAGCAGGCGGGCGGCCACCCGGTCGGCGTCCTCGCCCGCGTCCGGCTCCCCGGGGTCGGTGGGGGTGCGCTCCACGCCGCCGCTCCTCGCAGTTCCGCATTCTCCGGGCGGCTCCCCGTCCACGGGGAGCGGGGCGCTGGGTCTTCGGCTTCCGAGGTGGTCGGGCACTGCTCCGGGGAGGCACGCCGGACCACCCGCGGCCCATTTTATTGCACAGTGCAAAGAATGGACAAGCCCGGCCCGGCCGGACCCGGGACCCCGAACGCGCCGAGACTTGATGCGTTCCAGCCGGCAGGACAGGGTGTGCACGCCCCCCGAGTCTGCGGGCGGCCTCCGCGTCCACGTATCCGGCGTCCGCCTGGACGGCGATGGTGTCGAGCAGCGGCCGGGCACCGCCCCGGGCACCGGTCAGCGGCTCCAGCACGCTGCGCACCAGGTCGGCCATCGCGGCCCGGTCCCGCATCAGCACCGGGAGGACCAGCAGTTCCTCCGCCTTCAACTCCGTTACCCGGCAGGGCGAGCCGGTCCGCGAAGTCCAGGGCCTCCCCATGCCTCCTCGTAGCTGCGCACCACCCCGCCCGCCCGCAGGCAGCGCACGACCAGCTCGCGCAAGCCGTGACCGTCCTCCGCGCCGCGCTCCCCCAGGCTCCGGAAGGCCTCCAGCTCGGAGCGGCGCGGCGTGCGGCCGGAACCGGACACCTCCGCGAGCAGGTCGAGGTACCGCGCGCTCAGCTCGGTCGTGATGTCGTCCACGGCCGTATGTCGTCGACTCCGCCCGGCGGGCGACACCGGCCCCTCCGACACCGGCGACCGTAGGCAACCGGCAACCGGCGCGCCGCTTCCCCGGGGACGGCGGCGCGGGGGGGCGGGGTCGCTCAGGCGTGGGAGAGCGCGAAGGAGAGCAGGAAGCCAACGACGACGATCAGCCCGATGGCCAGGTGCGCGTCCTCGAACGCCTCCGGGACCATCGTGTCGGCGATCATCGCCAGGATCGCCCCGGCCGCGACTCCGGTCACCGTCGCCACCGCCGCCCCCGAACCGGCGCCGAGCAGCTGGTAGCCGGCCATCGCCGCCAGCGCGCTGACGGCCGCGATCGTCCCCCACACGGTGAACACGTACGTCCGGCTGCGGCCGGCGGCGCGCATGCCCGAGGCGCTGGACAGGCCCTCCGGGATGTTGCTGAGGAACACCGCGACGACCGTCACCAGGCTCACGCCCCCGCCCTGGAGGAGGCTCACCCCGATCACCGCGGACTCCGGCACCCCGTCCAGGAGCGCCCCCAGGGCCAGCGCCGTGCCGGAGCCCCGCTGCTCGCTCTCGGACGGCTGCGAGGGTCCGTGCCCGGAGCGCTTGCGGTGCCGGGCGCCCTTCATCGCGAGCAGCACGTTGCCGACGGTGTAGGCCGCCGCCCCGGCCAGGGTCCCCAGGGCCACCGGCAGCATGCCGGCTTCCTCGTGCGCCTCCGCCAGCAGCTCGAACGACACCGCGGAGAGCAGCACCCCGGCACCGAACGCCATCACCGAGGCGACGACGCGCTGCGGCACCCGCACCCCGTAGCCGACCGCCGCGCCGGCCACCAGCGCCAGCCCCGCCACCAGACCCCACCAACCCGCTTCGATCACGCCCGTCATGGGCGGCGGTTACCCCCCGGAACGCCGGGCACACGCCGTGCCTCCGGCCGCGGTCTCCGTCGCCGGAGGCCGTGGCCGATAGGATGATCGCGCAGAGGACCGGGGTGGAGGGAGGGCACGTGAGGAACGCACGTGCTGTACTGACCCTTGATCACGTCGGAGCAGGGGACCACGTCTGCTGGCTGGTCGGGCCCGGTGACGACTTCACCGCGACGGCCCGGGCCTTCGCCGCCGACGGTGCCCTCTTCGGTGACAAGGTGCTGCTCATCGGCACGCCCGACACCCGGTGGTCGGTGGACGGCGCCCCGCAGGGGGTGGTCGTCGACCCCGTGGCCGAACGGGCGGACGGCGTCGCCTGGGACGCGGCGACGATGCTGGACCTGGTGCACCAGGAGGCGGACACCGCGAGCCGGCAGGGTTTCCGCGCGCTGCGGGTGCTGGCCCGGATGGACCGCGTCTGGTCCGACGGCGCGAGCCCGCGGGAGATCGCCCGGCACGAACTGGACCTGGACCACCTGGCCCTCGCCAGGACGGCCGTCATCGTCTGCGCCTACCACCGGGCCGGCTTCCGGTCCGACCTCCTGGAGCAGGCCTCCGGAGTACATCCGCACCAGCTGGGCACACGTGCGGAGATGCCAGGTTTTCGGATCTACAGCGCGGGAACGGACTGCTGGAGCGTGAGCGGCGTGGTGGACTCGGACGACGCCGGAACCTTCCGCACCGCCCTGGACGCGCTCGTCGCCCGCTCGGCCACCGTGCGGCTGCTGTGCGGCGACCTCGAACTGGTGGACGCCGCGGGCATGCGCGCCCTGGTGGACGCGGCGTCCGAGGTCCCCGGCCGTCGGATCGTGGTCGAGAGGGCGAACGAGACGTTCCGGTACTGCTGGTCGCTGCTCGGCTACGACATCCCGCAGATCCCCGTGGAGCTGGCACCGTGAGCGAGAACAGCGCGACGCGCCCGGAAGGTCCCGCCCACGACTCCGCCTTCCGGCACGAGCTGTACCCCTACGACGGGGACGCCCAGTTCCTCGAAGGTGCCATGTCCTTCATCCACGACGCCCGCGCCGGGAGCGAACTCGTCCTGGTGGCGGTCGCGGAGCCGAAGGAGCGCATGCTGCGCAGCGAACTGGAGGGCACGGACGCCGCCGAGGGCGTCACGTTCCTCGACACCGCCGCCCTCGGCCGCAACCCGGGGCGGCTGATCCCGGCCTGGCGCGACTGGGTCTCCAAGGCCGCGGAGGGGCACCCGGTGCGCGGCATCAGCGAGTCCGCCTGGAACGAGCCCTCCGCGGCCGAGAGCACCGAGTTCGGCTACCACGAGTGGCTGCTGAACCTCGCGTTCGCCCAGTCCCCCGCCTGGTGGCTGCTGTGCCCCTACGACACCGCCGCGCTGGAACCGGCCGCGGTGGAAGCGGCCCGGCGCTGCCACCCCATGCTCCTCAGCGGAGGGACCCACGGCCCCAACCGCTCCTACGTCCAGGAGCCGTACTCCTTCCCCGAGCTGGCCCCCGCCACCGACCACCCCCGGGAACTCCCCTACCAGCGGGGCCTGCTCTCCTCGGTGCGCGCCCACATCACCGCCCTGGCGACCCGCCACGGGCTGGAGGGCGCCCGTCTCCGCGAACTGCTGATCGCCGCCTGCGAGGTCGCCGGCAACAGCATCAAGCACGGCGGCGGCCGGGGCGTCCTGCGCACCTGGGTGGAGGGCGCGGACCTGATCTGCGAGTTCCACGACTCCGGCCACCTCCAGGACCCGCTGGTCGGGCGCCTCAGGCCCACCGTCGACCAGGTCGGCGGCCGCGGGCTCTGGCTCGTCCAGCAGCTCTGCGACCTCGTCCAGATCCGCTCCACCGCGGAGAGCGGCACCACCATCCGGCTGCACACCAGACTGCTCGGGTGACGGCGGGCGGCGACGCGCCGGGCGCGCCCGCCGCCCTCGGGGTGCCGCTCCGCCCGGCCCACCGGGTCAGCGGTGGCGGCGCAGGAAGTCGCGGATCAGCGCGGCGATCTCCTCCCCGTGGGTCTCCAGGGCGAAGTGGCCGGCGTCGAGCAGGTGGATCTCGGCGTCGGGCAGGTCGCGGGCGTACGCCTCGGCGCCCTCGGGGCCGAAGATCTCGTCGCCCCGTCCCCAGGTGACCAGCGTCGGCGGGCGGTGGGTGCGGAAGTACTCCTGGAAGACCGGGTACTCGGCCAGGTTGAACTGGTAGTCCCAGAACAGCTGGAGCTGCACCTCCCGGTTGCCCGGCCGGTCCAGGTACGCCTGGTCGAGGACCCAGGCGTCCGGGGAGATCCGGTCCTGCCGGTCGGCGGGGACGCCGTGGGTGTACTGCCAGCGGGTGGCCTCGGCGGTGAGCAGCTGCCGGACGGCCGGCTCGTGGGTCGCGCGGTCCTCGGCGTGCTGGAAGAGCACCTTCCAGAACGGGGTGAAGCCCTCGGTGTACGCGTTGCCGCTCTGGCTGATCAGCGCGGTGATCCGCTCCGGGTGCCGGGCGGCGATCCGCAGGCCGATCGGGGCGCCGTAGTCGTGGACGTAGAGCGCGAAGCGGTCGAGGCCGAGTCGGTCGAGCAGGCGCAGGGTGACGTCGGTGAGCCGTTCGAAGCCGTAGTCGAACTCGGTGGTGGCGGGGGCGGCGGAGCGGCCGAAGCCCACGTGGTCGGGGGCGATCAGGTGGTACTCGTCGGCGAGTTCGGCGATCAGGCCGCGGAACATGTGCGAGCTGGACGGGAAGCCGTGCAGCAGGACGAGGGTCGGGGCGGACGGGTCGCCGGCTTCGCGGTAGGCGATCTCCAGGCCGTCGATCAGGGCGGTGCGGTGGCGGGTGGCGAAGGCGGTCACGGTGGGTTCCTCGGGTCGCAGGACCGGGAGAACGATGGTTCTCCCGATCGGCCAACGGAGAGAACCATCGTTCTCCCCGTTGCGATGTACATTAGAGAACCATCGTTCTCTGCGCAAGGGGTGATCACCGGATGGACCTGGAAACCGTCGAGACCCGGCTGCTCGACACGGCCGAGGCGCTCTTCGACGAGCGCGGCATCCAGGCCGTCGGCATGGACGCGATCCGCACCGCCTCCGGGGTCTCGCTCAAACGCCTCTACCAGGTCTTCCCCTCCAAGGACGACCTGGTCACCGCCGTGCTGCGGCGCCGCAGCGGCGCCGTCGCCGAGGCGATCGCCGACCACGCCCGCCCTGACGCCGGCCCCCGCGAACGCATCCTCGACGTCTTCGACTACCTCGCCGACTGGTTCGCCCGACCCGGCTTCCGCGGCTGCGCCTTCATCAACTCCTACGGCGAACTCGGCGGCGTCTCACCGGAGGTCGCCGATCTGGTCCGGGCCCAGAAGCGGGCGCTGAACGGGCACTTCGCCCTGCTGGTGGCCGCCCTCGGCGGCCCCCCGGCACTGGCCGCGCAGTTGGGCCTGCTCGCCAACGGCGCGATGGCCACGGCCGGCATCCTCGGCGGCATCGAACCGGCCGCCCAGGCCCGCGCCGCCGCCGAGGTGCTGCTCGACGCGGCACTCCCGGCGGAGGCGGTCCCGGCCGAGGCGCTTCCGACCGAGGCGCTCCCGGCGGCCGAACGGCCCGGCCCGGCGGCGGGCCGGGGGCCGGCCCGGTAGTCGACGGCCACGCCGTGCACCGCGTCGCCGACGGACGGCGGCACTGCCTACACTGCTCCGTGTGAGTGAAGATCCACGGCAGGACCAGGGCCCGGCGCGAGTCCCCGGGGTGGAAGTGGTGCGCGCGCCCCGGGAGCTGGACTGGGAGTACGGGGAGGAGTTCGCCGCCGACCTCGCCGCGGCCTCCCAGCGCGGCACGGCGGTGGTGGTGGACCTGTCGCGCGTGGAGTTCGCGGACAGCTCCGCGCTGGCGAGCCTGCTGCTGGCGCACCGGCGCCAGCAGCAGCGCGGCGGGCAGCTGGTCCTGGCGGGCCCGCTGCACCCGGTGCTGCGCCGCCTGTTCCACGTGGCGGGGACCTTGGACTACTTCGTCCTCGCCGACGACCTGGCCGGAGCCCTGGAGCGGGCGCGCACGGCGCGGTGAGGGATTTCGCTGCGCTTTCGGTGCATCGGGCTTCCGCCCGGACCCGGCCGAATAGCCCCTGCTCGCCCGGGCAGCCGATGTCACGACACGGTCGTGCGACCGGCCACTGACCCGTAGGAGAGCGACCCGCGAGGCCACCACTATGTCCGACACCCGACCGACCACCCTTCGACGATCCCCCTCCCAGCCCGCCCCGTTCCAGTCCGCCACCTCCCCGCCGCCGCCGGACACCGGCCGCGCGGGCACCCCGCAGGCGCGCGGACAGGACACCGCGGCGAAGACGCCCGTCACGAGCGCGGCCCAGGCCCGCCGCACCGTCAGGCACGCCCTGTACGAAGCCGGTTCCTTCGCGGCCGACACCGAGGCGAACGCCCTCCTGGTCGTGAGCGAACTGGTCACCAACGCCAACCGCCACGGCGGCGGCGCCACCGCCTTCACCGCACGCGTCGACACCACCGCCCCGGCCGCGGATCCGCACCGGGCCGCCGACGCCCCCGCGGACCCGGTGCTGCGCATCACCGTCGAGGACGCCGACAGCCGCCTCCCCCACACCTCCCCGCACACCCTGCACGACCGGGCGCGCCCGGGCGGACGCGGCTGGGCCCTGGTCCTGCTGCTCACCGACACCTGCACCATCACCCCGCTACCCGGCGGCGGCAAGCGGATCAGCGTCACCCTCCCCCTCGACTAGCGCCCCCGGGCGGCCCGTTTCCCGGGGGCGGCGCGGCCACCACCTCGGCGAAACGCTGCGCGGCCCGGCACCTCTTGCTCATGGCTCGGCTCTCCTGCCGGAACGGGCCGCCGGTCCATCTCCGCGCGGGAGTCGGCCCGTCACGGTGGCAGCTCCGGTCGGGCGGTCGAGAGGAGCCGGCGCTCCCGGACGATCGGCACCGACCGGGTTCACGTCGCGAGCGTCAGCACTTCTCCTTCCGCACCTGCCGGATCAGGGGTTCGGCCTCGTCCAGGGTGAAGGTGACCTGCCAGATCTCGGCCGCCCGGTGCAGGGTGTCGGCGAACTCCTGGTAGCTGTGGTCCTGTTGTGCCGCGTCGGCGGCGCGGTTGGCCGCCGTGTCCAGGTACTGCTCGGCGGTCTGGTAGTAGGGGTCGGTCGGGTTCGACGGCCTGGGGAGGGCGAGTTGGTCGGTCAGCTGCTGCAGGGAGGCGCAGGCGGACTTGGCGGACTCGCGCGCCGCCAGCGTGGCCTTGGAGGGTGTCGAGGTGCAGGCCGCCAGGGAGAGCGCGGACGCCAACAGCAGCGGCAGGGACAGTGACAGGCGAAGTATCGGCTGACGTCGACTGGTCATGGGTCGATGCTAGTGAGGACGACGGCCCGACCGCCCGGAAAACAGGGAGGCGGTCCGAGGCACGTGGAACCGCTGGTCCGAGCGGCGCCGGAGGCTGCGGATGTACGGCTGCCGAGAGCGCGGCGTGCCGGCGGTGCGGCGGGGGTGCGGCTCGGGACGCTAGCGGAGCGCGTTCGCCGGGGACTGGGTCAGGACGCAGGTGAACCCGACGCCCCAGTCGTCGCGGTCGTCGCGGCGCAGCTCCCGGTCGGCGAAGGCGTCGAGCAGGTCCGCCGACGGGATGACGGAGGGCTCGGCGTCCGGCTCCGCGACGTGCAGCACCTCGATCGTGCCCTCGCGGACGAACCGGAGCAGCGGGGCGAGTTCCGCCGCCACGTACGCCCGCAGTTCCTCGCCCTTCAGGTGGGGCGGCAGATCGGCGAGGACTCCGAACGGGCCGGTCAGCCAGCCGCTCGCCTCCATGGCGCACACCCGGATCCGGTCCTCGTCCCGGGTGAGGTCCAGTTGGTGGATGGTCGGCCGGGCGTCCGGTGCGTACGCCCGGGCCTCCCAGCGGCGGCGGCCCGCGGCGGTGGTCCGCAGCGAGAGGACGGGCAGGCCGGTGCTGGTGCCCGAGGGCGTCAACCACGTCGCCGGGGCGGTGACCACCTGTTCCAGCGCGGAGCCGGTGACCATCGGGCCGTCCTCCTGGACGAAGCCGCTGCTCAGGGCCCGGCGCACCGTCAGCCACCCCTGCGCGACCAGTCGGAGCGTCGCCGCTGCCAGCTCCGGCACGCGCTCCAGCTCCTCGGCGGGTGAGGCGTTGCGCCGCTCGGGCACCTCGGGCGAGCCCGCCCAGCGCAGCACGGCCGTGACGTGCCGCGCGCTGCCGCGCGTGCTGGTGCCGGTGACGGCGCGGCGGACCAGCACCTGCTCGGTGACGGTCAGTTCGTCCCAGCTCTCCATGACAGGCGATCCTGGCACATGGGCCTGCCCTTGCTCGCGGGATTTCCGCTTGCGGATCTGCCCGACGACGACGTGCGCGGCGGGTCGTCAGGCCCGCAGGCGCAGGGTGGCGAGGTGGTCGGGGCGGATCAGCCGGGTGCGCGGGGAGAGCCGGCGCACCTGGGTGAGGAGGCCGTCGAGGTCCATGGTCGGGTCCTGGACGGCGGGGTCGGTCAGCGGCGTCTCGAAGTCGTCCCAGTGCACGGGGACGACGGTGCGCGGGTGGTCGAGCGCGCGGAGCAGCCGGGGCACGTACTGGTGGGTGGTGCGGGCGGTGCTCTCGACGGCGAGCATCGCCACGTCCGGCCGCAGGCCGGCGTAGGTGTGCTCGGAGAAGTCGCTGGCGCCGGTGAGCAGGGTCGAGGGGCCGTCGCCGAACCGGACCTGGAAGGCCAGGGTGTCGCCCTCGACGAGTTCGCCGATCGTCCGGGGCGGTGCGGCGGGCGGGGCGTTGAGCGTGCCGGGCGCCCAGTAGCGGTGCTTGGCGTTGCGGCTGTGCAGGCTGGCCACCACTCGCACGGTGTACCCGCCGAAGTCGAGCACCTCGCCGCCCTTGACCACGATCAGCTGCGCGGGGGGCACGCCCGTCGCCTGCAGCAGGTGGCAGGTGGTGGCGGTGCCGACCACCTGCACCCCGCGGCTCTCGGCGATGTACGGGACGTCGTTGAAGTGGTCCCAGTGGCTGTGGCTGACCAGGACGAGGTCCGGTTCACCGATGTGCCGGTCGACCACGTCGGCGGCGGTGGTGAGGGGGGTCGCGGGGTCGAATCCGTGGGTCGGGAACCGGGTGAGGTACGGGTCGAACAGGACGGTGTGCCCGTTGCCGTCGATCCGCCACCCGCTGTTGCCCAGCCAGGTGAACGCCGTCTCGGCGCCGCTACCGCCGGGGCGCTGCGGCGGCTCGTCCGCGGCGGCCGCGGTGCCGGCGGCGGCCACCGGGAGGAGGGCGGCCCCCGCGACCGCCGTCCGCAGGAGTCCGCGTCGTCCTAAGGTCTTCTCGTCGTCGCTCATACCCGGTCAGGACGGTCGGTCGCGTACCGCCGGTTCCACCGGGGCTCGGGCAGCGGGGACCACGGGCCGGGCGGGTGGTGGCGGGTTCAGGGGCGGGTGGGTTCAGGGACGGGTGGCGGGGCGGGGGTGGTGGGGGGTGGGGCGGGGCTTGGGGAGGGGGGTGGTGGGGAGGGGGTGGCCGGTGTGGTCGTCGGTGTGCCAGGACTGGGACTGGAAGGCGAGGAAGACGGCCGTCCAGCGCGCGGGGTCGGGGTGGTGGATCAGCAGGGCGCCGTCCTGCCAGACGCCGTCGTCGGCGCTGAAGCGCTTGCTGTTGCCCTGGTTCATGTGGATGTCGTGGACGCCGTTGCCGGGTGCGAAGCCGAACACCTTGTCCGGGACGGTCGGTTCGGTGGGCCAGCGCTGGCCGAAGACGTAGAGGAGGGCGCGGGGGTCGGCGACGGCCCGCAGGACGTGGCGGTCGAGGAGGTCGGCGAGGTCGTCGTCGGTGCCGGGGCGGTCCGGGGGGAGGGTGCGGAGGGCGGCGGGGTCGAGGAGGTCGCCGCGGACGAAGTCGAGTGCCGCGGTGCCGGGCTTGGAGGGCAGCGGGGTCCAGCCGGCGGGGGTGGGGGGCAGTTTCGCCGTCACCGGGTGGGTGAAGTCCTCGTCCACCAGGTAGCGGAGGTCGGAGGGGGCTTGCTGGGACCGGACGTTGACCGCCGCCCGGTAGTGCGTGCCGGTGCCGTCCAGCAGGTGGATCTGGTAGTGCGGGGTGTCCGAGGCGCCCTCGCGGCGGCGGTCGACGGGCCTGGCGGCGAGCACGCCGTAGTGGGCGATGGGCATGCGGGGTCCTTTCGGGAGCGGGCTCACGGCCCTCCTGGTGCCCGTACTCTCTCGCACCGCCGGGCCTGCGGGCCGGCTCGTCACCCGATGTTCACCCGCTCGGGAAGGGGGGCGTCGCGGACACGGCGGAGGGCCGGGCCGGGGTGTCCGGCCCGGCCCTCGCCGGGAGAAGCGGGGTGGGGTGGGGTCACATGTGGGCGGCGGCCGGGGCCTCGCTGCCGTGCGGGGTCGGCGGGCCCGGGCGGTAGAGGAGGACGGTGACGACCAGGCCGAGCGCGAAGAAGCCGGCGGACCACCAGTAGGCGGTGGCGTAGCTCTCGATCGCGGCCTGGGCCTGGACCTGCGGGCTGGGCTGCCTGCCGGCCAGGTAATTGGTGGCGGCCGTGGTGGCGAGGGTGTTCAGCAGGGCGGTGCCGATCGAACCGCCGACCTGCTGGCTGGTGTTGACCATGGCGGAGCCGACGCCGGCGTCCTGGGGGGCGATGCCGGCGGTGGCCAGGTTCATCGCGCAGGCGAAGATGAAGCCCATGCCGAGGCCCGCGACCATCAGCGGCCCGAGGACGTGCGCCGCGTAGGTGCTGTCGGTGTCGAGGCGGGTGAGCCACACCATGGACGCGCAGGCCAGGCCCATGCCGATCGGCACCAGCACCTTGCCGCCGAACCTCGGCAGCAGCGAGTTGGTGGCGACGACGGAGGCGACCACCATGCAGGCGACCATCGGCATGAAGGCGACGCCCGTGGTGACGGGTGTGTAGCCGAGGATCTGCTGGAGGTAGTACGTCAGGAAGAGGAAGACGCCGAACATGCCGGCGCCGGCCAGGAACATCGCGACGAAGGAGGCGCCCCGGTCCCGGTCGAGGACCACCCGCAGGGGCAGCAGCGGGTGCCTGGCCCTGGTCTGCCACCAGGCGAAGGCGATCAGCAGGAGCCCGCCGGCGACGAGGAAGCCCCAGGTCTGCGCGTCGCTCCAGGCGTGGGTCTCGGCGTTGCTGAAGCCGTAGACGATGCAGAACAGGCCGCTGCAGGCGAGCACCGCGCCCGGCACGTCGAGCCTGGGCCGCTGGGCGGGGCGGCCGCCGTGCAGCAGCCGGGCGCCGCCGATGATGGCGATCACCGCGAAGATCAGGTTCACGTACAGGCACCAGCGCCAGTCCAGGTACTCGGTGAGCACGCCGCCCAGCAGCAGGCCGACCGCGCCGCCGGCGCCCGCGATCGCGCCGTAGATGCCGAAGGCCTTGGCGCGTTCGCGCGGGTCCGTGAAGGTCGTGGTGAGCAGGGACAGCGCGGCGGGTGCCAGCAGGGCACCGAAGGCGCCCTGCAGGGCGCGGGCGATGACCAGCATCTCGAAGCTGGTCGCGGCGCCGCCGATCGCGGAGGCACCGGCGAATCCGATCAGGCCGATGATGAAGACGGTCTTGCGGCCCACCAGGTCCGCGATCCGGCCGCCGAGCAGGAGCAGGCTGCCGAAGGCGAGGGCGTAGGCGGTGACGATCCACTGCCGGTTGCCGTCGGAGAACCCCAGGTCCTGCTGGGCGGAGGGCAGCGCGATGTTCACGATCGTCGCGTCCAGCACCACCATCAGCTGGGCGATGCCGATGACCGCGAGGATCCACCACCGGTGCTCGTGCGCCCCGCCCGCGCCCGGGGACGCCCCGGACGGGTCCCGTTCCCGCGTCGATTCGGATGACTGTGCCACGTTCGACCTCCCGCCGCCCCCGTCGGCCCCCCTCGGTCCCGTTCCCCAAGCTAGATCGGCGGGTGGGGTGCCGCGACCCGGGTCGCGGTGGGTGGTCGAGCGGCGGCGCCGGGTAGTCGAACGGCCGGGTGCGGCGGCCTCCCGGGCGGCCAGGTCGAGGTCCCGGTACGGGCGGGTGCGGGGCGTCCCGCCGCCGGGTCGGGGAAGGGCTCGCCGCCGGGGCCCCGGTCGCCGATGATCACCGGTCCCCTACGCTTTGCGCCATTCCGGTGACTGGAGCAGGGGGTCGGCATGGCGGAGCGGACGAACGACGACGGCAGTGACGGCGGCACGGCACCGCCTTCCCGGTGGCGGCAGCTGTTCGGCTGCCTGACCGCGGTCGGCGTCCTGCTCGCGGTCGTCACCGGCGTCGCCTGGGTGCTCCTGCGCGGCACGGGCTACTGGCCGGGGTCGTCGATGACGACGGCCTGGGAGACCAAGGGCGACGGCGGCGCGCCCGAGCACGGCAGCCACCACGCCTGGCTGGTCGGCGACACCGTCGTCCGTGCCCGCCACGACGCCGTCACCGGCTTCGACGCCGCGTCCGGCACGAGGCGCTGGGAGTACGTTCCGCCCCGCCGCGCCGACATCTGTGCGACCAGCGCCTCGGCCGACGGCTCGCTCGTGCTGGTCGCGTACGGCGAGAGGGCCGAGCAGACCCGCGGTGGCGAGGTGGGGGCGGGTAGCGGTTGCGCCACCGTCGCCGCGCTCGACCTCACCGACGGCCGCGAACTGTGGCACACCGCCCGCCTCCCGGTGGCCGGCACCTTCGACGACGGTGACGACGTCCTGGCCGTGGGCGGCGGACTCGGCGTGGTCCTGGACGCGGGAGGGGACGCCTGTGCCGTGCGCGCCTTCGAACTGCGCACCGGCATCCCGCGCTGGACGGCCGCCGTACCGGCGGGATGCGCCCCGGGGCGGGTGGCCACCGGGCCGAAGGAGGTCCTCACCGTCCTGACCTGCGGTGACGAGACGATGCTGGCTGCCTTCGATCCGGCCGGCGGCGAGGAGCGGTGGACCGTGCCCCTGGACGCCCGCCGCGGTGTGGCCGCCGGCGCGAAGACGACCTTCACGTCCGCCGAGCCGATCGTGCTGCGGGTCGAGGAGGGCGAACGCGGCGTCGACGCCTTCCTCGCCTTCGGTCCCGACGGCCGCCCGGGAGCGCGGATCGATGCCACCGGCGACCGCTACGGCTCGATCCGCTCGGTGTCCGTCGCCGACGGCCGGCTCGTCGCGCGCACCAGCGGCGGACGGTGGGGGCTCCTCGCCGCCTTCGACCTGGCGACCGGCGACGAGCTCTGGCAGAGGGGCCTCGGCGGTGCCCGCTACACCGCCAGCGGCCTGCACGCGGAGGGCGGCAGGGTCATGGCCGTGATGGTCTCCGACAAGTACGGGGACGCCTTGCACGTCTTCGACGCCGCCACCGGCGACGAGGAGGAGGACCGCACCTTCCGTGACGGCATCGGCCCCGCCCAGGACCTCCTCCCGTACGAGGACCTGGTCATCGCCGTCCGTGCGGGCGGCGACGTCCGGCCCTTCTCCGCCTACAGGCGTTGGTGACGCCCCCGTCGACAGGTGGTGAGCATGCGCTGTCCCTTCCCGTGGGCGGAGCCGGTGGGCGGCGAGGTCGCGGCCGGGTGGCTCAGGCGGTGCGCAGGAAGCGGTGCAGGGAGGCCTTGGTCGCGGCGACGAAGGCCTCCCGCTGTTCGGGGGTGACGGCGTCCAGCGAGAGGTAGGGGTTGAGGTCCTCCAGTTCGACCAGGAGGAGGTCGCCCCGGGTGGTGCGGCAGGCGTCGACGCGTTGGATGCCGTGGTCGAGGGTGTTCCAGTCGATGAAGCGGCGGGCGAAGTCCAGGTCGGCCGGGGTCGGGTGGTAGGGCGTCAGGTCCCAGCGGCGGGCGGGGTCGGGGGCGTGCAGGGCGTACTGGAAGGTGTCGTCGACGTAGTAGAAGGAGACCTCGTAGCGGAAGTCGACCAGGGGTTGGACGAGCAGGCCGTGCCAGTCGAGGCCGGGCAGGTCGGCAGGGTCGACGACGGTCAGGCCGATCGAGTCCGCGCCGTCCTTGGGCTTGGTGACGTAGCGTTCGGCGGGCGGGAGCAGCGGGAGGTCGGCGGGGCGGTCGACGGTGGGGATGACGGGGAGGCCGGCGGCGGTGAGGGCGGGCAGGTAGTCCTTGCCGGCCATGTCGCCGCGGCCGGTCGGCGGGTTGTAGACGGGGGTGCCGAGTGCGGCGGCGCGGCGGCGGAACGCGTCGTACTGCTCGCGGTGGTGCAGGACCGGGCCGCTGTTGCGGACCACGGCGGCGTCGAAGCCGTCGAGCAGGGCGGCGGCGTCGCCGGGGTGGCACAGGGCGAGGTCGAAGTCCTCGCGCAGGCGGGCGGTGAGGTGGATGTCCTCGTCGCAGTAGCGGCGGCCCCGGGCCGGGTAGGTGAGGTCGGTGACGAACAGGAGGCGGGGGCGTTCGGGCACGGGTGGTCCTCTTCGCGGTCGTGCTGGTGGCGTGCCTGGTCGGCGGTGCGGGCACTCTACCCGGGCCGGAGCGGGCCGGGACCGGGGCCGGTCAGCCGACCTCCTGCCGGTGGTCGGCGGCGCGGTCCGCGGTGCGGTCGGGGTCCTGGCCGGGTGCGCGGTCGGCGGCGCGGTCCGCGGTGCGGTCGGGGTCCTGGCCGGGTGCGCGGTCGGCGGTGCGGGGGGTGGTGCGGGCGGGGCCGCCGGGCAGGGTGAAGGCGAAGAGGGCGGCGGCGAGGGCGACCGCGGCCAGGACGTGGTAGGCGAGTTGGTAGGCGGCCAGCGGCGGGTGGGCGCGTTCGGGGCCGGTGGCGCCGAGGACCAGGGCGGTGGTGACGACGGCGGGGGCGAGGGCGCTGCCGGTCTGCCGGACGACGGTGTTGAGGGTGGCGGCGTGCGCGACGTCGGCGCGGTCGACGGTGCTGAAGGAGGCGATGGTGGTGGGGATGAAGACGGCGCCCATGGCGAGGCCGAGCAGGAACATGTAGCCGCGGAAGGTCCACAGGCTGGTGTCCGGTCCGGCGCCGGCGAACAGCAGCATCACGGCGGCGACGCCGAGCAGGCCGGTGCCGATGATCGGGCGCGGCCCGACGCGCGGGTAGAGGGCGCCGACCAGCTGCATGGTGAGCAGGACGCCGAACGCCTCGGTGAAGGTGGTGCTGCCGCTGTCCAGCGCGGAGCCGCCCCGCGCCTCCTGGATGAAGATCGGGCCGAGGAACATCGCGCCCAGCATCGGGACGTAGCCGACCAGGCTGATCAGGTTGGTGTCGCGGAACAGCCGGTCGCGGAACAGCCGCAGCCGCAGGACGGGTTCGGGGGTGCGCAGCTGGTGGCGGACGGCGACGGCGAGCAGGAGCGCGCCGGCCGCGAGCGAGCCGAGCACGGCGGGCCGGTCCCAGCCGAGGTCGGGGCCGGCGCAGACGCCGTACATCAGGGTGGCGGTGCCGGCGGCCGAGAGCAGCAGGCCGGGCAGGTCGAGCCGGCCGGCGGCGTGGTCGCGGTGCTCGGCGAGGAACAGCGCGCCGAACAGGACGGCGGCGGCGCCGAAGGGGACGTTGACGTAGAACACCCAGCGCCAGGACAGGTCGGTGACCAGCAGGCCGCCGAGCAGCGGGGCGAGGGCGGGGGCGATCTGCTGCGGGATGACCATCAGGCGGGAGAGGCGGACCTGTTCGGCCTGGGTGAAGGTGCGGAAGAGCAGGGCCTGCGAGGTGGGCATCAGCAGGCCGGCGGCCAGGCCCTGGAGGGCGCGCGCGGCGATGAGCAGGGTGAGGGTGGGGGCGGCGCCGCACAGGCCGCTGGCGGCGGTGAAGGCGGTCAGCGAGAACAGCAGGGTGCGGCGTCCGCCGTGGCGTTCGACCAGCCAGGCGGAGACCGGGATCACCATGCCGAGGCAGACCGGGTAGATGACGACGACGCCGGTGAGGGCGGCGGGGTCGAGGTCGAACTGCCGGGCGATGCTGGGGAGGGCGACGGTGGTGATCGCGCCGTCGACGATGCAGATGAAGGTGGTCAGGACGGCCATGATGGGCACGACACGGCGCTGGCCCAGGCGGGTGCTCATAGAAACTGAGCATACTCACTATGACTATGCTCAGGAAGTCCGCGAGTCGGCGGAGGACGGGAGAGGCACGGCATGGCAGAGGAAACGACGGCGCGGCAGCGGTTCGGCAGCAGCGACGTCCTGATCGACGAACTCTTCGACACCACGCACCGGTTGCGGGTCTTCGTGGACGGTCGGCTGCGCGAGCACGGCGCCTCGGTGGCCCGGCTGCGCACGCTGCGGGTGCTCGCCCTGGCCGGGGAGCCGCTGCGGATGCGCGACCTCGCCGAGTACGTGGGCAACGCCGCCCGGACGACCACCACGATCGTCGACAGCCTGGAGCGGGACGGGCTGGTCGAGCGCGTCCGACACCCCACCGACCGGCGGGCGTTCCTGCTGACCCTCACCGCGGAGGGCGCGCGGCGCCACCGGGAGGCCGAGGAGCTGGACCGGGCCGCGCTGGCCGCGGCCACCGGCGCGCTGAGCGGCGCCGAGCGCGAGCGGCTGCGCGAGCTGCTCGGCCGCGTCCGCGCCGCCGTCGCGGACGCGGGCGGGGGCGCCGGGGAGGAGTCGCACGCCGGCGAGTGAGGAAGGGGGCCGGGTACGCCGGGCGGTCAGCGCAGCAGGGCGCGCAGGGCGTGGCGGAAGAGCGGGCGGGCGCACCAGGCGGTGGGGCGGTCGAGGAGGGCGGGCAGCGGGGCGAGGCGGAGGTCCTCGCGCCAGCGCACGAGGGAGCCGCCGCGGTGCGGGCGGACCTCGACCTCGGCCCAGCCGGTGACCAGCGGGCCGCGTTTGACGAGCCGGCAGCTCCCGGGCGCGCCGCCCTGCGGCGGGCGCCAGTGGACGAGGTCCATCGTGTCGTCGAAGCCGAACCGCCCGAGGGCCGTCCGGGCCACCACGACCCCCTCCCCCGCCCGCACGGTGGTGAACGGCATCGCGTGCCCGTGCCGGGGCCAGTCGGTGACGCGTCGCCAGGCCTCATCGGGGGTGAGTGCGGTGGCGCGGACGATGCGGAACTCGGTCATCCGTTGATGGTAGGCCGGTGCGGGGTGGGGCGTACGGCAGGCGTACGGGAGCACGCCGGGCTCACGGGGCGCTCGGGGGGTCACGGGGGAGCGTCGGCGGGCGGGCGGAACGGGCCGGGGCGAAGTGGTCGAAATGCCGTCGAAGCGGACGGGCGGGCGTACGGGCGAGCGATTCGGCATATGACCGGGTCCTGTTCTGATTCGCTCACTTGAATGATTACGCAGAGATCACGAAGGGATCACCGCACGCGGCCGCGATGAACCCGACAACGTGATAGGAATAGTTATGTATTACGGGGGAAGACGTGCGCCTGGCGGATGAACCGGCGCAGGCGCCCGCGACTCCGCGACCCCCGGGCGCGGGACGCGTGGGCGGTCGGAGCGGGGAACGCGGGGAATACCGGGGGCATCGCCATGGCGCACCCGGGGGGACGGGCGGGAAGTTCGGCGGCAATACCGAACGGATAATCGACTGATCATTCGAGCGAATGATCGACTGACTAGGGGTGGGAACATGAGCAATCCTTTCGACGACGAATCCGGGCGCTTCCTGGTGCTGGTGAACGCGGAGGCCCAGTACTCGCTGTGGCCCGCGCACCTGGACGTCCCGGGCGGATGGGAGCAGGTGGGCGGCGAGGGGTCGCGGCAGGAGTGCCTCGACGTGATCGAGCGGGACTGGACCGACATGCGCCCGGCCGGCCTGGTCGCGGCCATGGAGTCCGGCACCGGCTGACCCTTCCCGGATTGCCGCATGGTGGGATTCTCCCCGCCGTGGGCCCGGATTCTCCCGGCGCGGCCCGGAACCGCTTTCCGCGGTTCCGGCGGCAGTCCCTTCCCTTCGGCGGGAATTCACCCGCGGACGCTCCCGGACCGTTCGACCGGCCCGCCCGCGTCCGTGGTGCTCCCCGTTCATCGCTGGAAAACCCCCACGAACCGAGGTGTCGTCGGCATGCCCGAAAACCGTCCCGTCCCGTCCACCGGACCCGCTTCCGAACTGCTGGAACTGACCGCGGCGCAGCAGGGCGTGCGGTACGGCCAGCTGCTCGATCCGGAGAGTCCGAAGTACAACATCGCCGAGTGCTTCGAGATCCGCGGCGGGCTCGACGAGGGGCTGTTCGCGACGGCGGTCGACCGGGTGGTGCACCTGTGCGACAGCCTGAACACGGTGCTGGTGGAGGAGGACGGCCGGGTCCGGCAGCGGGTGGTGCGGCCGGAGGCGCCCAGGCGGCGGCTGCGGCTGGTGGACCTGTCCGGGGCGGCGGACCCGGTGGCGGCGGCGGAGCGGTACATGGCCGCGGACCTGGCCGAGGTGGACGACGTGGCGGCGCCCGCGCACCACCACGCGCTGCTGCGGCTGGGGCCGGAGCTGCACTACTGGTACGTCCGCTTCCACCACATCGCGATGGACGGGCTGAGCGGCGCGCTGGTCGCCCGGGCGACCGCCGAGCTGTACACCCGCCTGGTGGGCGGGGCGGACCCGGAGGAGGCGGCGGTGGCGCCGGGCGGGCCGCTGGGCGCGCTGGTCGCGGACGAGGCGGCCTACCGGGCGTCGGAGCGGTTCGCGGCGGACCGGGCGTACTGGGTGGGCCGGTTCGCCGACCGGGCGGACGGGAGCGGGGCGGGGCTGCTGCGGCGGCGCACCGACCTGGCCCCGGGCGGGGCGGGCGCCCCCGGGCCGGAGCGCTCGGGGGCGGGGGCGCTGCACACCGGCGGGACGCTGGCGCTGCCGGTCTTCGACGGGCTGCGGCGGCTGGCGGCGGAGAGCCGCACCACCTGGAGCGCCGTCCTGGTGGCGGCGGTGGCGGCGTACGCGGCGCGGGTCTCGGGCCGGTCCGAGGTGTGCGTGGGGCTGGCCTCGCACGGGCGGCCGGGGGCGCTGCGGCAGGCGGTCGGGATGACCGCGACGATCCTGCCGCTGCCGCTGGCGGTCGCGCCGGGCGCGACGGTCGGCGCCCTGGTGCGGGCGGTGGCCGCCGAGATGCGCGGGGCGCTGCGGCACCGGCGCTTCCCGCGCGAGGAGCTGGCCCGGGAGCTGAACCTGGCGGACGGCGGGGCGCGGCTGACCGACCTGGTGGTCAACGTCATGGGCTACGACTACGCGCTGGACTTCGCGGGCAGCCCGGCCGTCTCCCGGGTGCTGTCGGTCGGCCCGGTGGACGACATGTCGCTGTTCGTCTCGGAGCGTTCGGAGGGCACCGGTCCGCTGGTCGGCTTCGACAGCAATCCGGCGCTGTACCACCCCGAGGAGGTCCGGCTGCACCAGCGGGCGGTGCTGGGCTTCCTGGCCGCGTTCGCCGGGGCGGGCGCCGACGCGCCGGTGGACGGGCTGCCGCTGGTCGACCCGGCGCAGGCGCGGGCGCTGCTGGACGGCGGCCGGGGCGCGGCGCTGCCGGGGCCGGCGGCGGGGACGGCGGCGGGCGGCGGGTTGGCGGCGGCGTTCGCCGCGCGGGTGCGCCGGGACCCGGCGGCGCCCGCGGTGCTGGACGGCGGCGCGGTGCTCTCGTACGGGGAGCTGGAGCGGTCTGCGGGCGCGCTGGGCCGGGCGCTGGCCGGGCACGGGGTGGGTCCGGAGGACGGGGTCGGGGTGCTGCTGGGGCGGTCGGCGGCGGTGGTGACGGCCTCGCTGGGCGCGGTGCTGGCGGGGGCGGTGTACGTGCCGATGGACCCGGGGTGGCCGGCCGAGCGGCTGGACCGGGTGGCCGGGGTGGGCCGGGTGCGGGCGCTGGTGGTGGACGAGGAGGGCGCGGCCGGGCCGTGGGTGGCGGGCCTGGGCCTGCCGGTGCTGGTGGTGGACCGGGCGGGCGCCGTGCTGCGCGGCGGGCCGGAGCGGCCGGGCGCGCTGCCGGGGCCGGTGCGCGGCGAGCGGCTGGCGTACACCGTCTTCACCTCGGGTTCGACCGGCCTGCCCAAGGGCGTGGGCGTGACGCACGCGGACGTGCTGGCGCTGGCGGCGGACGCGGCCTGGGCGGACGGCGCGGTGGACGCGGTGCTGATGCACTCGGCGTACGTCTTCGACGCCTCGACGTTCGAGATCTGGGCGCCGCTGCTGAACGGCGGCCGGGTGGTGGTCGCGGAGCCGGGCGTGCTGGACGCGCGGGCGCTGCGGACGGCGGTGGCCCGGGACGGGGTGGGCGCGGTGTTCCTCACCACCGCGCTGTGCAACGAGATCGCCCGCACCGACCCGGCGGCGTTCGCCGGGCTGCGGCTGGTCGCGGCGGGCGGTGAGGCGGCCGCGCCGGACCTGATGCGGCGGATCGCCGAGGCCGCGCCGGGCACCCGGGTGCTGCACGTGTACGGGCCGACCGAGACGACGACCTTCGCGACCCGGTACGAGGTGCGCCCGGACGCGTCCGGGGTGCCGCCGATCGGCCGCGCGCTGGACGGGATGCGGCTGTACGTGCTGGACGCGGCGCTGCGGCCCGTCCCGGCGGGCCTGCCGGGCGAGCTGTACGTGGGCGGCGCGGGCGTGGCCCGCGGCTACCTGGGGCGGCCCGGGCTGACCGCCGGGCGGTTCGTCGCGGACCCGTTCGAGGGCGGCGGCGCCCGGATGTACCGCACCGGCGACGTGGTGCGCTGGACGGCGGGCGGCGACATCGAGTACGTGGGGCGGGCCGACGGGCAGGTCAAGCTGCGCGGCTTCCGGATCGAGCCCGCCGAGGTGGAGAACGCGCTGCTGGCCCGCGCCGACGTGCACGACGCGCGGGTGCTGGTGCGCGAGGACGTGCCCGGCAACCCCCGGCTGGTCGCGTACGTGGTGCCCGCGCCGGGCGCGCGGCCGGACGGGCCGGGGCTGGCCCGCGCGCTCGGCCGGGTGCTGCCCGCGTACACGGTGCCGGGCGCGTTCGTCCTGCTGGACGCGCTGCCGCTGAACGCCAACGGCAAGGTGGACCGGGCGGCGCTGCCCGCGCCCGCGCTCCCCGCCTCGGCCCGGACCGCGCCGCGCACCGCGCGCGAGGAGGTGCTGGCGGGCCTGTTCGCCGAGGTGCTGGGCCTGGACCGGGTCGGCGTCGACGACGACTTCTTCGCCCTCGGCGGCCACTCGCTGCTCGCCACCCGGCTGGCCGCCCGGATCCGCACCGCGCTCGGCGCGGAGCTCGGCCTGCGCGAGGTCTTCGCCCACCCGACGGTCGCCGCGCTGGCCGCGGCGCTCGGCGACGGCGGCGCTGACGGCGACGGCGGTGACGGCGGCCGGCCCGCGCTGGTCGCGGCGGAGAGACCCGACCCGCTGCCGCTGTCGTACGCGCAGCAGCGCCTGTGGTTCCTCAACCGGGCGGCGGGCGCGGGCGACGACGTCTACAACGTCCCGCTCGTGCTGGCGCTGGACGGCCCGCTGGACGAGGCGGCGCTGCGCCTGGCCCTGGCCGACGTGCTGGCCCGCCACGAGAGCCTGCGCACGGTCCTCCCCGAGCGGGACGGCCGGCCCCGGCAGGTGGTCCTGGAGCCGGCCGCGGCGGCCGCGCTGGTGCCGCTGGAGGTCACCGCTCCCCCGGCGGGCGGGTTCGCCGGCGGGCAGGACGCGGAGCCCGCCGGGGCGGGGCGGGGGAAGCCCGCGGACGGGCCCGGGGCGGAGCCGGAGGCCTGGGTGGCCGGGGAGGTGGCGCGGCTGGCGGGGGCGCCGTTCGACCTGGCGGTCGACCTGCCGGTGCGGGCGCGGCTGCTGCGGGTGGGGCCGGAGCGGCACGTGCTGGTGCTGGTGCTGCACCACGTGGGGGCGGACGGCTGGTCGCTGGCGCCGCTGTGCCGGGACCTGGGGGCGGCGTACCGGGCCCGGGTGGCCGGCGGCGGGGAGCCGGACTGGCCGCGCCTGCGGGTGCAGTACGCGGACTACGCGCTGTGGCAGCGGCGGCTGCTCGGCGCGCAGGACGGTCCGACGGGTCCGGCGGTGCGGCAACTCGCCTTCTGGGAGGAGGCGTTGGCCGGGCTGCCGGGGCCGGTCGCGCTGCCGTGGGACCGGCCGCGTCCGGCGGTGCCCGGGCACCGGGGCGGGGCGGTGCCGTTCGAGCTGGACGCCGGGACGTACGGGCGGTTGGTGCGGCTGGCCCGGGAGTGCGGGTGCACGCCGTTCATGGTGCTGCACGCGGCGCTGGCGGTGACGCTGCACGCGCACGGCGCGGGCACCGACGTCCCGGTGGGGACGGCGGTGGCCGGGCGGACGGAGGAGGCGCTGGACGAGCTGGTGGGGTTCTTCGTCAACACCGTGGTGCTGCGCGCGGACCTCTCCGGGAACCCGGGCTTCCGTGAACTGGTGCGCCGGGTCGCCGCGTTCGACCTGGCCGCGTTCGAGAACGCCGACCTGCCGTTCGAGCGGCTGGTGGAGGCCCTCAACCCGGACCGGTCCGGCGGCCACCACCCGCTGTTCCAGACCATGCTGGTGCTGCAGAACCAGCGCCCGGCCGTGCTCGACCTGCCGGGCGTCGCGGTGCGGGACCTGTCGGGGCCGCCGGCCACCAGCAAGTTCGACCTGACGTTCTCGCTCGTCGAGGTGGACGAGGTGGACGCGGTGGACGCCGCGGACGCGGCAGGCGCGGCGGACGGGGCCGGCGGGCCCCGGCTGGGCGGGCACCTGGAATACGCCGCCGAGCTGTTCGAGCCGGCGACGGCGCGGGCGCTCGCGGACCGGTTCGCCCGGGTCCTGGCCCTGGTCGCGGACGACCCGGAGCTGACCGTCGGGGCGGTGGACCCGCTGACGGCGGAGGAGCGGGCCGGGGCCTTGGCGCGCGGCCGGGGCGCGGCGCGTCCGCTGCCGGAGCTGGACGTGCCGGCGACGGTCGCCGCGTGGGCCGCCCGCACGCCGGACGCTCCCGCCGTGCGCGACGCCCGCACCCGGCTGACGTACGCCGAGCTGGACGCCCGGGCCGACGCGCTGGCGGGCGTGCTGCGCGGGCGCGGGGTCGGCGCGGGCGCGCTGGTGGCGCTGGCCGCCGAGCCGTCGGTGCGGACGGTGGTCGCGATGCTGGCGGTGCTGCGGGCGGGCGCGGCGTACCTGCCGGTCGACCCGGGCTACCCGGCGGCGCGGATCCGGCAGATGCTGGACGACGCGCGGCCCGCGCTGCTGCTCGCGGACGCGGACGGGCCGGCCGACCTGGCGGCGGCGGGGGCGGTGCCCCGGCTGTCGCTGGACGAGCCGCTGCCGGTCCCGGCGCCGGGCGGGGAGGCCGGGCCGCTCGACCCGGCGGCCGCCGCGTACGTGATCTACACCTCGGGGTCGACCGGCCGTCCCAAGGGCGTGGTCGTGCCGCACCTGGCGCTGGCCAGCCACATGGCGTGGATGGCCGGGCACCTGGAACTGACGCCGGACGACCGGGTGCTGGCCCGCACCTCCACCAGCTTCGACGCCTCGGTGTGGGAGCTGTGGCTGCCGCTGACCTGCGGCGCCGAGGTCTGCGTGACCCCGGCGGGGGCCAACCGGGAGCCGCGCGAACTGCTCGACTGGATGCGCCGCTTCGACGTGACGGTGGCCCAGTTCGTGCCCTCGCACCTGGCGCTGGTCCTCGCCGAGGGCGGTCCGGACGCCGCGCCGGCGGGCGACCGCGCCGAGGCCCGGCCGGCGGCGCCGGCCTCCGGGCTGCGGGCGGTGCTGTGCGGCGGCGAGGCGCTGCCGTCCGGGTTGGCGGCGGCGGTGGCGCGGCGCTGGGGCGTCGCGGTGCACAACCTGTACGGGCCGACGGAGGCCACCATCGACGCGACGGCGCACCGGAGCACCGGGGCGGAGCCGGTGGCGTCCGGCGGGTCGGTGCCGATCGGGCGGCCGGTGGACGGGATGCGGGCGTACGTGCTGGACGGGGCGCTGCGGCCGGTGCCGGTGGGGGTGGTGGGCGAGCTGTACCTGTCGGGGCCGAACCTGGCGCGCGGCTACCTGCACCGGCCGGGGCTGACGGCGGAGCGGTTCGTCGCGGATCCGTTCGAGGGCGGCGGGGCGCGGATGTACCGCACCGGTGACCTGGTGCGGTGGTCGGCGGACGGGCTGCTGCACCACGTCGCGCGCGCGGACGAGCAGGTGAAGCTGCGCGGGTTCCGGGTGGAGCCGGGCGAGGTGGCGGCAGCGCTGGCCGCGCTGGACGGGGTGTCGGCGGCCTGCGCGGTGGTGCGCGAGGACGTGCCGGGGCGGGCCCGGCTGGTGGGGTACGCGGTGGGGGCGGGGGTGTCGGGCCCGGCGCTGCGGGAGGCGTTGGCGGGCGTGCTGCCGGGGCACCTGGTGCCGGCGGCGGTGGTGGTGCTGGCGGCGCTGCCGCTGCTGCCGAACGGGAAGGTGGACCGGTCGGCGCTGCCCGCGCCACGGGAGGAGCGGGCGCGGGACGGGGGCCGGGGTCCGCGCGGGGCGCGGGAGGAGCTGGTCGCGGGGGTCTTCGCGGAGGTGCTGGAGCGTCCGGTGGTCGGGCCCGAGGAGGGGTTCTTCGAGCTGGGCGGGCACTCGCTGCTGGCGATGCGGGTGGTGGGCCGGCTGCGGGCGGTGCTGGGGGCGGAGCTCTCGGTGCGGACGCTGTTCGACCACCCGACGGCGGCGGCGCTGGCCCGGGTGCTGGATCCGGCGGCGGCGCGGCGGCCGGCGGTGGTGGCGGCGCGGCGGCCGGATCCGGTGCCGCTGTCGTTCGCGCAGGGGCGGCTGTGGTTCCTGAACCGGATGGAGGGTCCGGGGTCGGTCTACAACCTGCCGCTGGTGCTGGAGTTGCGCGGCGCGCTGGACGCCGGGGCGCTGTGCGGGGCGCTGCTGGACGTGGTGGAGCGGCACGAGTCGCTGCGCACGGTGTTCCCGGAGGCCGGGGGCGTGCCGTACCAGCGGGTGCTGGCGGCGGCGGAGGCGGCGCCGCGTCCGGTGGTGGAGGGGGTGGCGCCGAAGGACCTGGAGGGGGCGGTGCTGGCGGCGGTCGCCGAGCCGTTCGACGTGCTGGTGGACCCGCCGTTGCGGGCCCGGCTGCTGCGGGCGGCGCCGGAGCACCACGTGCTGGTGCTGGTGCTGCACCACATCGCGGGCGACGGCTGGTCGCTGGGCCCGCTGGTGCGGGACCTGGGCGCGGCGTACCGGGCCCGGCTGGAGGGCCGGCCGGCGCCGGGCGGGCCGGGGTTGCAGTACGCGGACTACGCGCTGTGGCAGCGGGAGCTGCTGCGTCCGGACGGGGAGCTGCTGCGGGAGCAGCTGGCCTTCTGGCGGGGCGCGTTGGCGGGTCTGCCGGGGCTGGTGGAGCTGCCGTGGGACCGGGCGCGGCCGGCGGTGGCGGATCCGCGCGGCGCGGTGGTGGAGTTCGAGCTGTCGGCGGGGGCGCACGCGGCGCTGCTGGGGGTGGCCCGGTCGGCGGGCAGCACGCTGTTCATGGTGCTGCGGGCGGCGGTGGCGGTGCTGCTGCACCGGCACGGCGCCGGGGAGGACGTGCCGCTGGGGGCGCCGGTGGCGGGGCGGACGGATCCGGGGCTGGAGGAGCTGGTCGGGTTCTTCGTGAACACGCTGGTGCTGCGCACCGACCTGTCGGGCGATCCGACGTTCCGTGAACTGCTGGGGAGGGTGCGGGAGTTCGACCTGGCGGCGTACGCGCACCAGGACGTGCCGTTCGAGCGGCTGGTGGAGGAGCTGAACCCGGTGCGGGCCCGCGACCACCACCCGCTGGTGCAGACCCTGGTGGTGCTGCAGAACCAGCGGACGGCCCGGGCGGAGCTGCCGGGGCTGGCGGTGGAGCAGCGGCTGGTGCACAACGGCCTGAGCAAGTTCGACCTGACCTTCGCGTTCTCCGAGGAGGAGGGCGGGGGCCTGGCGGCGGGGCTGGAGTACGCGACGGCGCTGTTCGACCGGTCGACCGCCGAGGCGTTGGCGGCGCGGCTGGTGCGGCTGCTGGAGGCGGTGGCGGCGGAGCCGGACCGGCGGCTGTCGGGGTACGACCTGCTGACGGCCGAGGAGCACCGGCGGATCGCGCGCTGGGGCACCGCCCGGGCGCTGCCGTCCGGGGCGGCCGAGGAGGCGACGCTGCCCGCGCTGTTCGCCCGCCGGGTGCGCTCCGCGCCGGGCGCGGTGGCGGTGGTGGACGGCGAGGCGGCCCTGTCGTACGCCGAACTGGACGCGCTGTCGGCCGGGTTGGCGGCGGTGCTGGCCGGGCACGGGGTGGGCCCGGAGGACCGGGTCGGGGTGCTGCTGGGCCGGTCGGCGGCGCAGGTGGTGGCCTCGCTGGGCGCGGTGCGGGCGGCGGCGGCGTACGTGCCGCTGGACGCGCGCTGGCCCGCCGAGCGGCTGGACCGGGTCGCGGCGGTGGCGGCCCCGCGCCTGCTGGTGGTGGACGAGGAGGGCGCGGCCGAGCCGTGGGTGGCGGGCCTGGGCCTGCCGCTGGTGGTGCTGGACCGCCTCGGCGGGGTGCTGCGCGGCGTGCCGGAGCGGCCGGAGCGGCCGCGCGCGGTGCCGGGCCCGGCGGCGCTGGCGTACGTGATGTTCACCTCGGGTTCGACCGGCCTGCCCAAGGGCGTGGGCGTGACGCACGCGGACGTGGCGGCGCTGGCGGCGGACGCGGCCTGGGCGGACGGCGCGGTGGACGCGGTGCTGATGCACTCCGCGTACGTCTTCGACGCCTCGACGTTCGAGATCTGGGCGCCGCTGCTGAACGGCGGCCGGGTGGTGGTCGCGCCGGGCGGGCTGCTGGAGGCCCGGGGGCTGGACGTGGCGGTGCAGGAGCGGGGCGTGACGGCGGTGTTCCTGACCACGGCGCTGTTCAACGTGGTCGCGGAGACCGATCCGGGCGTGTTCGCGGGCCTGCGGGTGGTGTGCGCGGGCGGCGAGCTGGCCTCGCCGGACGCGATGCAGCGGGTGGCGGCGACGGCGCCGGACACCCGGGTGCTGCACGTGTACGGGCCGACCGAGACGACGACGTTCGCGACCCGGCACGCGGTGCGGCCGGAGGCGGCGGGGCCGCCGCCGATCGGCCGGCCGCTGGACGGGATGCGGCTGCACGTGCTGGACGGGGCGCTGAACCCGGTGGCGCCGGGCGTGGTGGGCGAGCTGTACCTGGCGGGCCGGGGCGTGGCGCGCGGCTACCTGGGGCGGCCGGGCGCGACGGCGGACCGCTTCGTGGCGGACCCGTTCGCGGCGGACGGGAGCCGGATGTACCGCACCGGCGACCTGGTGCGGTGGACGGCGGACGGCGAGGTGGCGTACGTGGCGCGGGCCGACGGGCAGGTGAAGCTGCGCGGCTACCGGGTCGAGCCGGGCGAGATCGAGGGCGTGCTGGCGGGCCTGCCGGAGGTCGCGGACGCGTTCGTGCTGGTGCGCGAGGACGTGCCGGGCGACCGGCGGCTGGTGGCGTACGTGGTGCCGGCGGCGGGAGCGCGGCCGGAGCCGGCCGAGCTGCTGGCCGCGGTGGGCCGGGTGCTGCCCGGGTACATGGTGCCGGCGGCGGCGGTGGTGCTGGCGGCGCTGCCGCTGAACCCGAACGGGAAGGTGGACCGGGCGGCGCTGCCCGCGCCGGAGCAGCGGGCGCCCCGGCGCGGGCGGGCGCCGCGCACGGCCCGCGAGGAGCTGGTCTGCGGCCTGTTCGCGGACCTGCTGGGCCGGGCGTCGGTGGGCGCGGACGACGACTTCTTCGCGCTGGGCGGGCACTCGCTGCTGGCCACCCGGCTGGCGGCCCGGCTGCGCGCGGCGCTGGACGTGGACGCCGAGGTGCGCACCGTCTTCGAGCACCCGACGCCGGCCCGGCTGGCGGCGGCGCTGGACGGCGCCGGGGCGTCCCGGCCCGCGCTGGTGCGGGCGCGGCGGCGGCCGGCGGAGCTGCCGCTGTCGTACGCGCAGCAGCGGCTGTGGTTCCTGCACCGCTTCGAGGGGCCGAGCCCGACGTACAACGTGCCGCTGGTGCTGCGGCTGGACGGGCCGCTGGACGCGCTCGCGCTGGAGCGGGCGCTGCGGGACGTGGTGGAGCGGCACGAGTCGCTGCGCACGGTCTTCCCCGAGTCCGGGGGCGTGCCGCGCCAGGTGGTGCTGGACGCGGCGGGCGCGGACCTGGACCTGGCGCCGCGGGACGTCGACCCGCGGCGGCTGGACGAGGTGCTGACGGCCGAGACGGCGTACGCCTTCGACGTGGCGGTGGAGCGCCCGGTGCGGGCCCGGCTGCTGCGGACGGCGCCGGAGCACCACGTGCTGGTGCTGCTGGTGCACCACATCGCGGGTGACGGCTGGTCGCTGGCGCCGCTGGCCCGGGAGCTGGGCGAGGCGTACCGGGCCCGGTCGGCGGGGCGGGCGCCGGAGTGGGACGCGCTGCCGGTGCAGTACGCGGACTACACGCTGTGGCAGCGCGGCCTGCTCGGCGAGGAGGCCGATCCGGCGAGCCTGGCGGCGCGTCAGCTCGCTTACTGGCAGGAGGCGTTGGAGGGCCTGCCGGACGTGCTGGAGCTGCCCGCGGACCGGCCCCGGCCGGCCTCGGCCTCGCACCGGGGCGAGGCGTTCGACTTCCCCGTGGACGAGGACACCCACCGGGCGCTGGACGCGCTGGCCCGGGCCCGGGGGTGCAGCCTGTTCATGGTGCTGCAGGCGGCGCTGGCGGTGCTGCTGCGGGCGCACGGCGGCGGGGAGGACGTCGCGCTGGGCACGCCGGTGGCGGGCCGCACCGACGAGGCGCTGGACGACCTGGTCGGCTTCTTCGTCAACACGCTGGTGCTGCGCACCGACCTGTCCGGCGACCCGACCTTCGAGGAGGTCCTGGACCGCGTCCGGGAGTTCGACCTGGCGGCGTACGCCCACCAGGACGTGCCGTTCGAGCGGCTGGTGGACGCGCTGGAGCCGGAGCGGACCGAGAGCCGCCACCCGCTGTTCCAGGTCATGCTGGTGCTGCAGAACAACGCGGACGCCGAACTCGACCTGCCGGGCCTGGCGGTGGCGCGGCAGCCGGTGCGCACCGGCGTCAGCAAGTTCGACCTGACCTTCTCCTTCGCCGAGCGGCGCGACGACCGGGGCCGGCCGCGCGGGCTGGAGGGGACGCTGGAGTTCGCCACCGACCTGTTCGAGGCGGCGACCGCCCGGGCGCTGGCGGACCGGCTGGTGCGGCTGCTGGGCGTGCTGGCCGCCGATCCGGCGCGGCGGGTGCGGGCGGTGGAGGTGCTGGACGGCGCGGAGCGGGCCGCGCTGGCGGTCGCCGCGCGCGGGCCGGTGCGGGGCGCGGGCGCCGGGCTCTCGGTGCCGGCGGCGTTCCGCGCCCAGTGCGCGCGCACGCCGGACGCCGTCGCCGTGCTGGACGGCGCGGACGGCGCGCGGAGCCTGACCTTCGCGCAGCTGGACGCCCGCTCCGACGCGGCGGCCCGGCTGCTGCGCGGGCGCGGCGTCGGCCGGGGCGACGTGGTCGCGCTGGCCCTGCCGGGCACGGTCGAGCAGGTGGTCGCGATGCTGGCGGTCGCCAAGGCGGGCGCGGCCTGGCTGCCGCTGGACCCGCGCTACCCGGCGGCCCGGCTGCGCTTCGCGGTCGAGGACGCCCGGCCGGTGCTGCTGGTGACGGCGGCGGCGTTCCGCGCCGAGCTGCCCGAACTGCCGGTGCCGGTGCTGGTGCTGGACGCCGAGGCGCTCGCGGACCCGTCGGGGCCGCCGTCGTCCGAGCTGCCGGAGCCGGGGCCGCTGGACGCCGCGTACGTGATCCACACCTCGGGTTCCACCGGCCGTCCCAAGGGCGTGCTGGTGCCGCACGGCGCGCTGGTCAACCACATGGCCTGGATGGCCGGGTACCTGGAACTGACCGGCGACGACCGGGTGCTGGCCCGCACCTCGCCGAGCTTCGACGCCTCGGTGTGGGAGACCTGGCTGCCGCTGCTGCACGGCGGCGCGACCTGCCCGGTGCCGCCGGAGCTGGACCACGACCCGGCGGGGCTGCTCGCCCGGATCCGCGGACTCGGCGTGACGCTGGCCCAGTTCGTGCCCTCGCTGCTGAACCTGGTGCTCGGCGAGACGGCCGGCCGGGAGCGGCCGCCGACCGCGCTGCGGGCAGTGCTGTGCGGCGGCGAGCCGCTGACCGCCGCGCTGGCCGGGCAGGCGCGCCGGGCCTGGGGCGTCGAGGTGCACAACCTGTACGGGCCGACCGAGGCCACCATCGACGCCAGCGCGCACCGCTGGCGCCCGGCGGCCGACGGGCCGGGCGGCGTGCCGCTGGGCACCCCGGTAGACCACACCTCGGCGTACGTCCTGGACGAGGACCTGCGCCCCGTCCCGCCGAACGTGCCGGGCGAGCTGTACCTCGCCGGGGCCGGCCTGGCCCGCGGCTACCTGGGTCGGCCGGGCCTGACCGCCGAACGCTTCGTGGCCTGCCCGTTCGGCGCCCCCGGCGAGCGGATGTACCGCACCGGCGACCTGGCCAGGCTGGGCGCGGACGGACTGCTGCGCTACGCGGGCCGGGCCGACGACCAGGTCAAGCTGCACGGCCTGCGGATCGAGCCCGGCGAGGTCGAGGCGGCGCTGACCGCCCTGGACGGGGTCGGCGCGGCCTGCGTGCTGGTGCGCGGCGGACGGCTGGTGGCCTACCTGGTGCCGGCGCCGGACGCCGGAGAGCCGCCCGCGGACGCCGGGCTGCGGGCCCGGCTGGCGGCGGCGCTGCCGCCCTCGCTGGTGCCCTCGGCGTTCGTCCGGCTGGCGGCGCTGCCGCTGCTGCCCAACGGGAAGACCGACCGGCGGGCGCTGCCCGACCCGGTGCTGCCGGAACGGTCGGCGGGCGGCGGCGGGCGGGAGCTGACGGCGCGCGAACGGGTGCTGTGCGAGGTGTTCGCGGCGGTGCTGCGGGTGCCGGAGGTCCATCCCGACGACGACTTCTTCGCGCTGGGCGGCGACAGCATCCTCTCCATCCAGCTGGTCAGCCGGGCCCGGGAGGCGGGCCTGCGGATCACCCCGCGCGAGGTCTTCCTGCACCGCACCCCGGAGGCGGTGGCGGCGGTCGCCGCGTCCGCCGCCGAGGACGGCCCGGCCCCGGCCCCGGCCGAGGACGGCACGGGGACGATGCCGCCGACCCCGATCGCGGCCTGGTTCCTGGAGCGCCCGGGCCCCACCGACGGCTACCACCAGTCCGCCGTGCTGCGCACCCCGGCGGACGCCGACGAGCGCCGGCTGGCGGCCGCCCTGCGACTCCTGGTCGACCACCACGACGCGCTGCGGATGCGGGTCGTCCGCCCGACGGCCGACCCGGCGGACGGCGGCGGTGCGCTGTTGGAGGTACTGCCGTCCGGGGCGGTGCCGGTCGCGGAGCGGCTGGAGCGGGTGGACGTCGCGGGGCTGGGCGAGGAGCAGGTGCGGGCGGTGCTGGCCGCGGCCGGCGAGCGGGCCCGGGGGCGGTTGCGGCCGGCGGCGGGCCGGGTGTTCGAGGCGGTGTGGTGCGACGCGGGGCCGGGGGCGCGCGGGCGGCTGCTGCTGCTGGTGCACCACCTGGCGGTGGACGCGGTGTCCTGGCGGATCCTGGTCGAGGACCTGGTGACGGCCTGGCGCGCGGTCTCGGCGGGGACGGCGGCCGCGCTGCCGCCGGTCGGGACGTCGTACCGGTCCTGGGCGCGGCTGCTGGCCGCGCAGGGCGCGGGCGGCGTCCGGGCGGCCGAGCTGCCGCTGTGGGAGGCCGCGACGGCCCGGCGGCCGGACGGCCCGGCGCTGGACCCGTCCCGGGACACGGCGGGGCGGACGCGGACGCTGACGACCCGTCCGGCGGCCGGGTGCGTGCGGGCGTTGCTGACCACGGCGCCGCAGGCGTTCCACGCCGGGGTGGACGACGTGCTGCTGACGGCGCTCGCGCTGGCGGTGCGCTCGCGGCGCTTCGAGGCCGCGGACGGGCCGGGCGGGGTCCTGGTGGGGCTGGAGAGCCACGGGCGCGAGCAGCTCGCCGAGGGCGTCGACCTGTCGCGGACGGTCGGCTGGTTCACCAGCCTGTACCCGGTGCTGCTGGATCCGGGGCCGCTGGATCCGCGCGATCCGGGCCGGTTCGACCCGGGTCTGGTGGACCGGGCGGTGAAGAACGTGAAGGAGCAGTTGCGCGCGGTGCCGGACCGGGGCGTGGGGTACGGGGTGCTGCGGCACCTGGACCCGGCGGGCCGGGAGCGGCTGGCGGGCGGGGCGGGGCCCCGGCTCGGCTTCAACTACCTGGGCCGCTACCCGGCGCCCGGCGCGGGCCCGGCGGACTGGGAGGTGCTGCCGGAGGGCGGCGCCCCGGCCCCGGCCGACCCGGGGATGCCGGTGCACCACGTGCTGGACGTCAACGCGCACACCGAGGACGGGCCGGACGGTCCGCGCCTGCTGGTGCGCTGGACGTGGGCCGCCGACCTGCTGGCCGAGGCGGACGTGGCCGCGCTCGCCGAGGCCTTCGACCGGGCGCTGCGCGCGATCGCGGAGCACTCCGCGCAGCCCGACGCGGGCGGCTGGACGCCGTCCGACCTCCCCCTGGTCTCCCTGGACCAGGCCCAGCTCGACCGACTGAAGAACAAGTGGGGTGGACGCGCATGACCGGGTTCCAGTTGGAGGACGTACTGCCGCTGACGCCGTTGCAGGCGGGCATGCTCTTCCACGCGCTGTACGACTCCGCGGGGGTGGACGTCTACACCTCGCAGTTCGTCCTCGACCTGGAGGGCGCGGTGGACGAGGAGGCGCTGCGGGCGGCGCTGGCGGCGCTGCTGCGGCGGCACGCCAACCTGCGGGTGGGGTTCCTGCACGAGGACCTGGACCAGCCGGTGCAGGCGGTGGCCGCCGAGGTGCCGGTGCCGCTGACCGTGCGGGACCTGGCGGACGGCGGCGGTGACCCGGAGGAGCGGCTGCGGGTGTTCCTGGCGGCGGACCGGGTGTGCCGCTTCGACCTGGACCGGCCGCCGCTGCTGCGCTGCGCGCTGCTGCGCACCGGGGCGGACCGGCACCGGCTGGTGCTGACCGCGCACCACCTGCTGCTGGACGGCTGGTCGGTGCCGCTGCTGCTGCGCGAGCTGTTCGAGCTGTACGCGCGGCGGGGCGACGCGTCCGGGCTGCCCCGGGTGGCGCCGTACCGCTCGTACTTGGCCTGGCTGGCCGGCCAGGACCGGGAGGCGGCGCTGGCGGCGTGGCGGACGGCGCTGGCGGGGGTGGAGGGGCCGACGCTGCTGGCGGGCCGGACGGCGGCGTCGGCGCACGCGGGCGAGCTGCCCGAGGCGGTGGTGCTGGAGCTGGACGAGGCGGTGGCCGGGCGGCTGCGGGCCACCGCCCGGGCGCACGGGCTGACCCCGAACACGCTGGTGCAGGGCGCGTGGGGGCTGCTGCTGGCGCGGCTGACCGGCCGCTCGGACGTGCTGTTCGGGACGACGGTGTCGGGTCGGCCGCCGGAGCTGCCGGGCGTGGAGTCGATGGTCGGCCTGTTCATCAACACGGTGCCGGTCCGGCTGACGGTGCGTCCCGGGGAGAGCGCGGCCGCGCTGCTGGCCCGGCTGCAGGACGGGCAGGGCGCGCTGCTGGGCAGCCAGCACGTGGGGCTGGGCGACGTGCGGGCGGTGACGGGGCTGGACGAACTGTTCGACACCCTGGCGGTGTTCGAGAACTACCCGCTGGACGCGGAGGGGCTGCGGGCGGCCGGGCGGGGGCTGCCGGGCGGGCTGGCGGTGACCGGGATGGCGGGCGCGGACGCGGCGCACTACCCGTTGACGCTGACGGTGGCGCCGGGGCGGACGCTGCGGTTCACCTTCGCCTTCCGCCCGTCGGTGTTCGACCGGGCCGGGGTGGAGCGGATCGCGGCCCGGCTGGAGCGGCTGCTGACCGCGCTGGCCGACGGCCTGGAGGGCCGGGCGGACGCGCTGCCGGTGCTGCTGGACGGCGAGGGCGGGGCGCTGCTGGCCCGGGGCACCGGCGCGCCGCTGCCCGCCGGGGCGGCGGTCGGCGACGTGGCGGCGGCGGTGGCCCGGATCGCGGCCGAACGGCCGGAGGCGACCGCGGTGGCGGGCGCGGGCGAGCACCTGACGTACCGCCGTCTGGTCGCCGCGGCCGAGGACCTGGCGGGGGCGCTGGCCGGCCTGGGTGCGGCGCCGGAGGAGGGCGTGGGCCTGCTGCTGGGCCGGTCGGCGGCGCAGGTGGTGGCGCCGCTGGGGGTGCTGCGGGCGGGGGCGGCGTACGTGCCGCTGGATCCGCGCTGGCCGGCCGAGCGGCTGTCGGCGGTGGCCGCGGCGGCGGCGCCGAGGCTGCTGGTGGTGGACGCGGCGGGCGCCGCGCACCCGTGGGTGCGCGGGCTGGGCCCGGAGGTGCGGGTGCTGGTGGTGGACGGCGCGGGCCGGGTGCGGGCGGGCGGCCCGGCCGCGCCGGGGGCGCTGCCGGGTCCGGCGGACGGGCGGCGGCTGGCGTACGTGATGTTCACCTCGGGCTCGACCGGCCGCCCCAAGGGCGTGGGCGTGACGCACGGCGATGTCGGCGCGCTGGCGGCGGACCGGGCGTGGGACGGGGTGGCCGGGGCGGTGCTGCTGCACTCGGCGTACGTCTTCGACGCGGCGACCTTCGAGCTGTGGGTGCCGCTGCTGAACGGCGGCCGGGTGGTGCTGGCGCCGGAGGGCGTGCTGCAGCCGGCGGCGCTGCGGGCGGCGGTGGAGCGGGACGGGGTGCGGGCGGCGTTCTTGACCACGGCGCTGTTCAACGTGGTGGCCGAGACCGATCCGGGCGCGCTGGGCCTGCTGCGGCTGGTGGCGGCGGGCGGCGAGGCGGCGGCGCCGGGGGTGATGCAGCGGCTGGCGGCGGCGCACCCGGCCACCCGGGTGCTGAACGCGTACGGGCCGACCGAGGCGACCACCTTCGCGCTGCTGCACCGGGTGGGCGCGGCGGACGGGCCGGACGGGGTGCCGCCGGTCGGCGGGCCGCTGGACGGGGTGCGGGCGTACGTGCTGGACGGGGCCCTGCGGCCGGTGCCGCAGGGCGCGGAGGGCGAGCTGTACCTGGCGGGTCCGGGGGTGGCGCGCGGCTACCTGGGGCAGCCGGGGCTGACGGCGGCCCGGTTCGTCGCCGACCCGTTCGGGCCGGCCGGCGGGCGGATGTACCGCACGGGTGACGTGGTGCGCTGGGGGCGGTCGGGCCTGGAGTACGCGGGGCGGGCCGACCAGCAGGTGAAGCTGCGCGGGCACCGGATCGAGCCGGGCGAGGTGGAGGCGGTGCTGCGGGCCCACCCGTCGGTGCGGGCGGCGTGCGTGCTGGTGCGCGAGGACCTGCCGGGCGACCGGGCGCTGGTGGCGTACGTCGTCCCGGCGGCGGGGCGGGTCGCGGAGCCGGGGGCGCTGCTGGCGGAGGCGGCGCGGCGGCTGCCGGCGTTCATGGTCCCCTCGGCGGTGCTGGTGCTGGAGTCGCTGCCGCTGACGGCCAACGGCAAGCTCGACCGGGCGGCGCTGCCCGCGCCGTCGGGCGGGGCCGCCCCGGCGGGGCGGGCGCCGGGCGAGGGCCGGGAGGAGATCCTGGCGGGGCTGTTCGCCGAGGTGCTGGGGGTGGAGCGGGTCGGCGCGGACGACAACTTCTTCGCGCTGGGCGGCAATTCGCTGCTGGCGACGCTGCTGGTGGGCCGGATCCGGTCGGCGCTGGACGCGGAGGCGGAGATCCGCACCCTGTTCGAGCACCCGACCGTGGCGGCGCTGGCGGCCGCGCTGCGGGACGCGGGCCGGCCGGCCCGGCCGGCGCTGCGCCGGGGGGCGCGGCCGGAGCGGGTGCCGCTGTCGCACGCCCAGCGGCGGCTGTGGTTCCTGCACCGGCTGGACGGGCCGTCGGCGACGTACCACATCCCGTTCGCGGTGCGCCTGACCGGCGGGTTGGACGTGGACGCGCTGCGGCTGGCCTGCGCGGACACGGTGGCCCGGCACGCGGCGCTGCGCACGCTCTTCCCGACGGACGGGGACGGGCCGCTGCAGCGGATCGTGGCGCCCGGCGAGGTGCGGGTGCCGTTCGCGGTGGAGGACGTGGAGCCGGGCAAGTGCGCCGACCGGATCGCCGCGACGGTGGCCGACCCGATCGACGTGGAGCGCGAACTGCCGCTGCGGGTGGCCCTGTTGCGGCTGGCGGCGGACGAGCACGTGCTGGTCCTGGTGGTGCACCACATCGCGGCGGACGGCTCCTCGCTGGCGCCGCTCTTCCGCGACCTGGCCGCCGCCTACCGGGCCCGGCTGGCCGGGGCGGCGCCCGGGTGGAGCCCGCCGCCGGTGGACTACGCGGACTACACGCTGTGGCAGCGCGGGCTGCTGGGCGCGGAGGACGACGAGGACGGCGTGCTCGCGCGGCAGTCGGCCTTCTGGCGGGAGGCGCTGGCCGGCCTGCCCGAGCGGGTCGCGCTGCCGGTCGACCGGCCGGGTCCGGCCGACGGCGGGCGGGAGGGCGGACGGGAGGGCGCCACCCACCGCTTCGCGGTCGACGCGGCCACCGCGCGGGCGCTCACCGGGCTGGCCCGGGCGGCCCGCTGCAGCGAGTTCATGGTGCTGCAGGCGGCGCTGGCGCTGCTGCTGTCCCGGCACGGCGCCGGCCGGGACGTGCCGCTGGGCACGGCGGTGGCCGGGCGCACCGACGAGGCGACGGCCGACCTGGTCGGCTTCTTCGTGAACACGCTGGTGCTGCGCACCGACCTGTCGGGCGATCCGACCTTCAGTGAACTGCTGGGCCGGGTCAAGGAGTTCGACCTGGCGGCGTACGCCAACCAGGACGTCCCGTTCGAGCGGCTGGTGGAGCTGCTGAACCCGCCGCGGGCCGCGCACCACCCGCTGTTCCAGACCATGCTGGTGCTGCAGAACCACGTCCCCGCCGCGCCCGCCGAACTGCCGGGCCTGCGGGTCGAGCCGGTGCCGGTGGACCTGGGCGCCAGCAAGTTCGACCTCTCCTTCACCTTCACCGCCGACCCGGACCCGGACGGCGGGCTGCTGGCCACCGTCGACTACGCGACGGCGCTGTTCGACGCCGACACCGTCGCGGCGCTGGCCGAACGGCTGGTGCGGCTGCTGGCGGCGGTCACCGCCGACCCGGGGCTGCCGCTGCACGCGTACGAGGTGCTCTCCCCGGCCGAGCGGGCCCGGCTGGAGCGCTGGGGCACCGGGCCGGCGGCCGGGCCCGGCGCGTCGTTCCCGGCGCTGTTCGCGGCGCGGGCGCGCCGCACGCCGGACGCCCCGGCGGTCCGCGACCCGCACGGGGTGCTGACCTACCGCGAGCTGGACGCCCGGTCCGGGGCGCTGGCCCGGCGGCTGGTGGCGCGCGGCGTCGGACCGGAGGACCGGGTCGCGGTGGCGCTGCCGCGCGACGCCGGGCTGGTGGTGGCGCTGCTGGCGGTGCTGCGGGCGGGCGCGGCGTACCTGCCGCTGGACACCGACTACCCGGCGGCCCGGCTGGCGTACATGCTGGCGGACGCGGCGCCGAGGCTGCTGCTGACCACGCCGGGGGCGCACCGGGGGCTGCCCGCCTCCGGGGTGCCGCACCTGTATCCCGGGGAGCTCGCCGAGGACGTTCCGGCGGCGCTGCCGGACGTCGACCCGGCGCACCCGGCGTACGTGATCTACACCTCGGGGTCGACCGGCCGGCCCAAGGGCGTGGTGGTGACCCACCGGGGCGTGGCGGCGCTGGCGGCGACGCAGCGGGAGCGGCTGCGGGTGACGGAGGACAGCCGGGTGCTGCAGTTGGCGTCGGTGAGTTTCGACGCCGCGTTCTGGGAGCTGTGCATGGCGCTGCTGTCGGGGGCCTGCCTGGAGCTGGACGCCCGGGAGGCGCTGCTGCCGGGCCCGGCGCTGGCCGAGCGGGTGCGGGCGCACGGGATCACCCACCTGACGCTGCCGCCGGCCGCGCTGGCGGTGCTGCCGGCCGACTCGCTGCCGGAGCGGACCACGCTGGTGCTGGCGGGCGAGGCCTGCCCGCCCGCGCTGGCCCGCAGGTGGGCGCGGGGGCGGTACCTGGTCAACGCGTACGGCCCGACCGAGACCACGGTGTGCGCGACGATGAGCGGCTTCCAGAGCGGCGAGGGGCCGCTCGCGCCGGGGCGGACGGTGCCGATCGGCGCCCCGGTCGACGGCACCCGGGTGCGGGTGCTGGACGCCCGGCTGGAGCCCGTCCCGCCGGGCGTGGTGGGCGAGTTGTACGTGTCGGGCGCGGGCCTGGCGCGCGGCTACCTGGGCCGTCCGGGGCTGACCGCCGGGCGCTTCGTCGCCGACCCGGCGGCGGCGGACGGCTCCCGGATGTACCGCACCGGCGACCTGGCCCGCTGGGGGCGGGGCGGGCGGCTGGAGTACGTCGGGCGGGCGGACGAGCAGGTGAAGCTGCGCGGCTTCCGGATCGAGCCGGGCGAGGTGGAGGCGGCGCTGACCGCGCTGCCGGGCGTGGCCGCGGCCTGCGTGCTGGTCCGGGAGGACCGTCCGGGCGACCGCCGGCTGGTGGCGTACACGGTGGGCGGCGGCGGGCCGGAGGAGCTGCGGGCCGGGCTGGCCCGGACGCTGCCGGAGCACCTGGTGCCCACCGCGTTCGTGGCCCTGGCGGCGCTGCCGGTGACGCCCAACGGCAAGGTGGACCGGCGGGCGCTGCCCGCCCCCGGGGGCCCGCGGGCCGCCGGGCGGGCGCCGCGCACCGCGCGGGAGCGGGAGCTGTGCGGGCTGTTCGCCGAGGTGCTGGGCGTGCCGGAGGTCGGGGTCACGGACGACTTCTTCGCGCTCGGCGGGCACTCGCTGCTGGCGGTGACGCTGGCCCAGCGGATCGAGGAGCGCTGCGGGCGGCGGCTGTCGCTGCGGGCGCTGTTCGCGGCGCCGACGGTGGCGGGCGTCGGGCGGCTGCTGGACGAGTCGGGGGCCGCCCCCGCCGAGGAGGTGACCGACTGGGCGGCGGAGGTGCGGCTGGCGGCGGACGTCACGGCGCTGCGCCGGGGCCCGGCCCGCCCCTCCCCCGTGCCGCTGCTGACCGGGGCGTCCGGGTTCCTCGGCGCGTTCCTGCTGCGCGACCTGCTGGAGCGCACCGGCGGGCCGGTCGACTGCCTGGTGCGGGCGTCCGGCCCGGAGGACGGGGCCCGGCGGCTGGAGGAGAACCTGCGCCGGTACGGCCTGTGGCAGGAGCGCTACCGGCCGCTGGTGCGGGCGCTGCCCGGCGACCTGGCCGCGGAGGGCCTGGGCCTGGAGCCGGGCGTCCGGGCGGCGCTGCTGCGCCGGCTCGGGCCGGTGCTGCACAACGGCGCCCGGGTGAACTTCGCGGCCGGCTACCGGGAACTGCGGGCGGCGAACGTCGGCGGCACCGAGGAGCTGCTGCGGCTGCTGGCGGACTCCGGCTCGCCGGGCCTGCACTACGTGTCGACCACCGGCGTCCACCCGCCGGGCGGCGGCCCGGAGCCGGTCACCGAGACCACCCCGGCCGGGCCCGCCGAGAACCTGCCGGACGGGTACGCGCGGAGCAAGTGGGTCGCCGAGGGCCTGGTCGCGCTGGCCCGGCGGCGCGGGCTGCCGGTGGCCGTGCACCGGCCGGGCCGGATCAGCGGCGACACGGCGAGCGGCGCCTGCCAGGACCGCGACCTGCTCTGGCAGTTGGTCAAGGGCTGCCTGCAGGCGGGCGCCGTGCCCGACCTGCCGGCCGGGTCCACCGGCTGGGTGCCGGTGGACTACGTCAGCGCGGCGGTCACCGCCCTGGTGGACGCCCGGATGGAGGGCACCTTCCACCTCACCCACCCCGAACCGCCCGCCCTGGACCGGGTGTTCGCCGTCGCCGAGACCCTCGGCTACCGGCTGCGCACCCTGCCCGCCGAACAGTGGCGGGCCGCCGGCGCGGCCCGCCACGACAACGCCGCGCAGCTCTTCCTCGGCGAGGGCGGCACCCCGTCCGGGACGGCCGAGGCAGGCCGCCGCTTCGACTCCCGCCACACGGCCGGGGTGGTCGCGGAACTGGGCGTGGCGCTGCCCGAGCTGACCGACGAGGTGGTGCTGCGCTACCTGTCCTACTTCCGGCGGACGGGCTTCCTCCCGGAGCCGTAGGCCCGCCCCCGCCCGCCCCGGCGCTCCCGGGCGCTCCCGGGCGACGGCGGTCGGCTGGCGGCAGGCAGCAGGCGGCGGGAGGGGGCGGGCCCGGGTCAGTGGTCGCGGGTGACGGACCAGGCGGGCAGGTGGGCGAAGAACGCCACCGCCTCGGCCCGCCACCGGCCCCGCCAGCCGGCGGCCACGCCGGCGGCCCGGTCCGCGTGCCGGGCCGCCTCCGCCCGCAGGCGGCGGTCGACGCCGCGGGCGCGGGCCAGCTCGCGGACCTCGTCCGGGGTCCGGCCCGCCGGGTCGATCCCGGCGTCCGCCAGGGCGCGCACCAGGTAGCTGCGGCGGCCGGAGCGCAGGTCGGTGCCGAGCGGCTTGCCGAGCACGGCCGGGTCGCCGAACAGGTCGAGCCGGTCGTCGTGGAGCTGGTTGGCGACGCCCAGCGCGTCGGCGTAGGCGCGCAGTTCGGCGTCGTGGCGGGCGGGGTCGGTGCCGGCCGCGAGCAGGCCCAGGCGCAGCGGGGCGAGCACCGAGTAGCTGGTGGACTTGTACGCGGTGACCTCGTGCAGGAAGGCGGTGTCCGGTTCGGGTGGGAAGTCCCGTTCCAGGTCGAGGAGTTGCCCGCTGACGGCGGCCGCCCCGGCGTCGGCGACCACCGCCGCCATCGCCTGCGCCCGCTCCGGCGGCGGTCCGCCGGAGCCGAGCAGGACCCGGACGGCCAGGAACGCCGCCAGGTCGCCGGCCAGCACGGTGAGCGCGAGCGCGGTGTCCGGCCGGTCGGGGAACTCGGCCCGGTACGCGTAGTGGGTGGACGGGCCGCCCCGGCGCACCGGGGCGTCGTCGATCAGGTCGTCGTGGATCAGCCCGTGGGTGTGCAGCAGTTCGATGCTGAGCGCCGCCGCGTCCAGCCCGGGCACCGGCTCCTCCGCCACCAGTGCGGCCGCCTCGTGCAGCAGCGCCACCCGCAGCCGCTTGCCCCCGCGCAGCGAGAGCTCCCGCACCAGTTCCAGCGCCCGCCGGGGGAAGCGCCCCCGCCCGGGCAGCTGCGGCGCGCCGCCCGTCGGCGGGCCGGCCGTCGGGTCGGCCAGCGCGTCGAAGTAGGCCGCGAAGGCGCTCTCGAACCGGTGCTGGTGGCCGGCCGCGCGGTGCAGGGCGGCGGCGAGGACGTCGTTCATCCCGTCAGGCTCTCACGCCCGCTCACGCCCGCTCACGCCCCGGTCCGCCCGAACTCCCCGCCCCCCGCCCTCTCCCCCGCCCCCGGTCGGCCCCGCCTGCGCGGTCACCGGGCGGGGCCGACCGGGGGCGGGGGAAAATCCGGCGGAGCGGGGGGCCGTGCGCTGCTACGGTCGGGCGTCATGAGCTGGCTTCCCGATGACTTCGTCCACCCCGTCCTGGTACCGCTGCCGGGCGGTGGCCACCACCTGCGGCCGATCCGGGAGGCGGACGCCCCGCTCGACTACCCGGCGGTGATGGGTTCGCGCGAGCGGCTGTGGACCCTCTTCGGCCCGGCCTGGGGCTGGCCCGCGGCCACCATGACCTACGAGGCCGACCGGGCCGACCTGTTGCGGCACGAGCGGGAGATCGCCGCCCACCAGTCCTTCAACTACGCGCTGTTCGACGCGGCGGAGACGGCCCTGCTCGGCTGCGTGTACGTCGACCCGCCGGAGCGGGTCGGCGCGGACGCCGAGATCTCCTGGTGGGTGGTGGACGAGCTGGCGGGCGGCGAGGTCGAGCGGGCCCTCGACGCGCTGGTGCCGAGGTGGATCGCCGCCGACTGGCCGTTCGAGCGGCCGCGCTTCCTCGGCCGCGAGGTCTCCTGGTCGGACTGGCTCGCCCTGCCGGAGCTTCCCGGCGCGTGAACGGTCGCCGCCCGCACCCGTCCCGGACGGCGGACCGCGGCCGGGGGCCGGGGGTGGTGCTGGGTTCACCACGGAACCGGGCACGGGCTTCATGGCACCGTCCGCCCGCGGTGTTCTAGCGTCGTGCCATGACGATTCCAGCTGGACTGAGGCGCACGGCCCTGCGGGCGCGGCGGGACACCGGCTTCCTCGCCGCCGGTGTGCTGCCGCACCTGGCGCTGGTACCCGTGTGGGCCTGGGCGGCGACGACCACCGCCAGGACGGGCGACTGGCTGCTCACGGTTCCCGTGTCGGCCGCCCTGGTCCTGCTCGGCGCCCCGGTGCTGACGGCCGTTCAGCGGGTGCGCCACCGGGTGCTCATCGGGGTGGAGGTCCCCCGAACCGCCCCCGCCGCCCCCGCCGCGCCGGAGCGGTGGGCGTGGGCCCCGACCGCCCGCCGGCTCGTGGCGGCGCGGCCCTGGCGCGGGATCGGCTACCACCTCGTGCTGGGTCCGCCGCTCGCGCTGCTGGAGCTGCTGGTGCTCGCGGTGGCGGTGGCGGGCCTGGCGGGCGTCACGGCCTGCGCCTGGTCGTGGGCGCTGCCGGCCCGGGACTGGTCCGGCCACCTGATCCGGCTTCCGGCCTTCACGGCGGCCGGCCTCCTGCTGTTGTGCGCCCTGCCGTGGACCGCGCGGGCGGTGGCCCGGGCCGAGGCGCGGGCGGCGGGCCTGCTCGGGCCCGACCGGGCGCGGCGGCTCCAGGAGCGGGTCGAGCAGCTGGCCGTGAGCCGGAGCGACCTGATCGAGGCCGTCGACGCGGAGCGCCGCCGGATCGAGCGCGACCTGCACGACGGCACCCAGCAGCGGCTGGTGTCCCTGGCGGTCAACCTGGGCCTGGCCGTGGCCACCCGCCCGGACCTGCCGGCGGACGCCCGCGAGGTGATCGCGCGGGCGCACCTGGAGGCGAAGGAGGCGATCGCCGAACTCGACGACCTGGTGCGGGGGTTGCACCCGGCCGTGCTGGAGGACCGGGGTCTGGACGCGGCGCTGTCCGGGCTGGCCGCCCGCACGCCCCTGCCGGTGCGGCTGCGGGTCGATCTGGAGGGGCGGGTGGCGCCCGACGTGGAGTCGGTCGCGTACTTCGTGATCTCCGAGGCGCTGACCAACGCGACGAAGCACGCCGAGGCGCTGCGCGCGGAGGTGGTGGTCCGCCGGGTCGGCGGGGTGCTGCGGGTGCGCGTCACCGACGACGGGCTGGGCGGTGCCGACGCCGCCGGCACGGGGCTGGCCGGGCTGGCCAAGCGGGTCGGCTCCCTCGACGGGGCCTTCCACGTCAGCAGTCCCGTCGGCGGGCCCACCACCGTCACCGCGGAGCTGCCGTGCGCGCGGTGATCGCCGAGGACTCGGTGCTGTTGCGGGTCGGCCTGGCCAAGGTGCTGGAGGCGGGCGGCTTCCAGGTCGTCGCGGAGGCCGACGACGCGCCGGGGCTGCTGGCGGCCGTGGCGGAACACCGGCCCGAACTCGCCCTGGTCGACGTCCGGATGCCGCCCGGCTTCACCGACGAGGGGGTGCGGGCGGCGGTGGAGATCCGCCGGCGCTGGCCGGGGACGCCGGTGGTGCTGCTCTCGCAGTACGTGGAGGAGCGGTACGCGGCCGACCTGCTGGCGGCGAACACCAGCGGGGTGGGCTACCTGCTCAAGCAGCGGGTCGCGGACGTCGCCGACTTCGTGGCGGCGGTCCGGCGCGTGGCGGCGGGGGGCACGGCCCTGGACCCGCAGGTCGTCGCCCAGTTGCTGCTGCGGCGCGACAGCGACCCGCTCGCGCGGCTGACCCCGCGCGAGCGGGAGGTGCTCGGCCTGATGGCCGAGGGGCGCTCCAACGCCGGCGTCGCGCAGGCGCTGGTGGTCGGCGAGAGCGCCGTGGCGAAGCACATCAACAACATCTTCGCCAAGCTCGACCTGCCGGTGGTCGACGCGGACCACCGCCGCGTCCTGGCCGTCCTGCGGTTCCTCGGCGCGTCCCGGGCCTGACCCCCTCCCCCGCGACCACGATCCGCGGAAGGGGCGGTAGCAGCGGCGGCGGTACGGCTGCGCGAGGGTCACGTACCCGTGTCCGTCGGCCTCGAACTCCGCTTTCCCGGTGGGTGGTTCGGCCGCCGGGACGGGTCGGGCTTGCGTGGTCACCGACAGGCGGTTCAGGTCATTCGGTGGCCGATAGCCGCCGCAGCCGGTCGTCTTCCCGGGAGCCGCACCCCGGGAGGCGGGCGGCCTGCCATGCTGGCGCCAGCGGAATGTGACATTTCACATTCCGCCGATGGTCCCATCCCTTCTCCGGAGGAGCAGCACGCCCGTGAAGACCACCCTCGCCACCCTCGCCACCGTCGCCGCCGCCGTCGCGGTCCTGACCACGCCGACCACCGCCCAGGGCGCCGTCGCCGCGCCCGCCGGTCCGACCGGGCCGGTCGGCGCGACCGTGACCTGCGGCGTTCCGGGCGCGCCCGGGCCGCTGCTGACCAGGGCCTGCGTCGAGGTGACCGGCACCCAGGTCCGCTTCTACGGGCAGGCCACGCCCGACGACCCGTCCTGGCAGGCGCGGTCCGTCGGCTTCACCGTCTCCGGCACGGTCGTCGGCGGCGCGCCGCTGGCCCCCGTCGCCCCGACCGTGCTCGTGCAGGCCGGCCCGAACCAGGTCGGCAGCGTCTTCTCCGGCGCCCCGTGCGGCGCCACCGTCATCGGCGGCTTCTCGGTGGACCAGCCCGGTTGGCCCGCCTCGACCGCCACCGTCTCGGCCGTGGTGGTCTGCTGACGCCGGGCTCCTCCGCCGGCCCGCCGTCGGCCCCCGGGCGTTCGTGGTGCCGCCGCCCGGGGGCCTACGTCCCGGCGGCGACCAGGTGGTGGGCGAACCAGGCGATGGTGGTGGTGAGGCCGTGGTCGGTGTCGACGGCGGGGTGCCAGTCGAGGGCGGTGCGGGCCAGGGTGATGTCGGGGCGGCGCAGGGAGGGGTCGTCGCCGGGGCGGTCGACGAAGGTGATCGGGGAGGCGGAGCGGCACAGGTCGCGGATGCGGTGGGCGAGTTGGAGGACGGTGAGTTCGGCGGGGTTGCCGAGGTTGATCGGGCCGGGGTGGCGGGTGGCGGCGGCGGCGAGGATGCCGCGGACGGTGTCGTCGACGTGGCAGAGCGAGCGGGTCTGGCTGCCGTCGCCGGCGACGGTGAGCGGGCGTCCGGTGAGGGCCTGGGTGATGAAGGCGGGGACGGCGCGGCCGTCGGTGGGGCGCATCCGGGGGCCGTAGGTGTTGAACAGCCGGACGATGACGGTGTCGGTGCCTCGGGCGGTGCGGTACGCGGTGGTGAGGGCCTCGGCGTAGCGCTTGGCCTCGTCGTACTGGCTGCGCGGGCCGATCGGGTTGACGTTGCCCCAGTACGTCTCGGGTTGCGGGTGGACGAGCGGGTCGCCGTAGACCTCGGAGGTGGAGGCGAGCAGGAAGCGGGCGCCCTTGCGGCGGGCGAGTTCGAGGGCGTTGTGGGTGCCGTGGGCGCCGGCCCGGAGGGTTTCGACGGGGTGGCGGGCGTAGTCGTGCGGGGAGGCGGGCGAGGCGAGGTGGACGACCAGGTCGACGGGGCCGTCGACGTCGAAGGGGTCGCAGACGTCGTGGTGGCGGAAGGTGAAGCCGGGGTCGTCGGCGAGGGCGGTGAGGTTGGCGGTGCTGCCGGTGAGCAGGTTGTCGACGCACAGCACCTCGGTGCCGGCGGCGCGCAGCCGGTCGCACAGGTGGGAGCCGACGAAGCCCGCGCCGCCGGTGACGACGGCGCGGCGGGCGGTCGCGGGGGTCGGCGGTGTCATGCGGACTCCCGCAGCGAGCGGCCGGTGTGGGCGAGGAAGACGTCGTCCAGGGTGGGGCGGTGCAGTTCGATGGTGGCGGTGGCGATGCCGGCCTCGGCGAGGGCCCGCATGATCAGCGGCATCGCGCTCTCCCCGGTGTCGACGGACAGCCGCAGGCCGCCGCCGTCGGCGCGGGCCTCGGCGGCGCGCACGCACGCCTGGGCGGCGAGCACCTCGGCGGCCTTCGGTTCGAGGTGGGGTTCGGCGACGCCGACGGTGACCACCTCGCCGTGGACGGAGCGCTTGAGCGCGGCGGGGCTGCCCTCGGCGACGAGGGTGCCGCCGTCGACGATGGCGATCCGGTCGCAGAGCGCGTCGGCCTCGTCCAGGTAGTGGGTGGTGAGGAAGACCGTCGTCCCGGCGTCGCGCAGGCGGCGGACCTCGGCCCACAGCCGGGCCCGGGCGGCCGGGTCGAGGCCGGAGGTGGGCTCGTCGAGGAAGAGCACGGTGGGGCGGTGGACCACGCCGAGGGCGAGGTCGAGGCGGCGGCGCTGGCCGCCGGAGTAGCCGCGGCAGGGGCGGTCGGCGTACTCGGTGAGGTCGAAGTCCTCGACGGCGGCGGCCGCCCGGGCCAGTGCCTCGGTCCTGCCGAGGCCGTGCATCCGGGCCTGCAGGACGAGTTCCTCCCGGGCGGTGACGTCGTCCCAGGTGCCGCCGCCCTGGGCGACGTAGCCGATCGCGCGCCGGACCTCGGCGGGCCGGGCGAGCAGGTCGGCACCGGCCACGGTGGCCGTGCCGCCGTCGGGGGTCAGCAGGGTGGCGAGCATCCGCAGCGTGGTGGTCTTGCCGGCGCCGTTGGGGCCGAGGAGTCCGAAGATCTCGCCCTCGGCCACGTGCAGGTCGAGTCCGGCCACGGCGTCGACGGTGCCGGCGTGGCGGCGGCGGCCGGTGCGGTAGGACTTCCGCAGTCCGCGGGTCTCGATCATCGGGGTCCTTCTCTACGGGGGGTGGGGGTGGTTTCAGCGGACGGCGCGGGCGAAGCGGCGGGCCGACCAGAGCAGCGCGGCCAGCGCGACGGCCGCCATCAGGGCCAGGGCGTGCCGGACGGCCGGGTCGCCGGGGTGGCCGGCGAACAGTTCGCGCATGCCGGCCACGGCCCAGCTGAACGGGTTCCAGTCGGCGACCCGGCGCAGCCACAGCGGGGCCAGCGCGAGCGGCAGCAGGGTGCCGGAGAGCAGCATCAGCGGCTGGGCCAGGTTGTTGACCAGCTGGCCCAGCACGTCCGGGTTGCCGACCTTGAGCGCCAGGCCGTAGGAGACCGCCGAGCTGGTCAGCGAGATCAGCGCGAGCAGCAGGTACGCCAGCAGCAGGTCCGGTGCGCGCAGCAGCAGGCCGAGCGGGATCGCCAGCACGATGATCACGGCGGCCTGCACGGCCAGCACCACGACGTCGCGCAGCGAGCGGCCGAGTAGTAGCGCGACCCGGCTGACCGGGGTGACCCGGGCCCGCTCCACCACGCCGGCGCCCAGCTCGGCGAGCAGGCCGAAGCCGACGTACAGGCCGCCGCCGAGGGCGAGCGCGACCAGCATGCCGGGGACGTAGATCCGGTAGGCGTCGGCCGTCGAGCCGGCGCCCATCGAGGCCAGCGCGGGTTTCAGCAGCGGTGCGAACAGGGCCAGGTAGACGACGGGTTGGGCGACGCCGAGGAGGATCTGCAGCGGTGAGCGGGTCATCAGCAGCAGGTGCCGCTGGAAGACCAGCCAGGTGTCGCGGAGGGTTTTCACGGGCGGGTTCTCTCTCGTCCGGGGGTTCAGGGGTTCAGGGGTTCCGGGGGCGCCCGGGGCGCGGGAGCAGGGTCTCCAGGTGGTCGGCGGCCGCGGCCGCGCCGCCCGCGGCGGCGAACGAGTCCCGGATCCGGCGGGCCGCGGCCGGGTACGAGGGGTCGTCGAGGACGGTCAGCAGTTCGGCGCGCAGGACCCGCGCGGAGGCGTGCGCGAACCGCACCCGGCGGCCGGCGCCGGCCGCCGCGACCTGGGCGGCGTTGATCGGCTGGTCGCCCTTGATCGGGGCGACCAGCAGCGGCACGCCGTGGGCCAGCGTCTCGCAGACGGTGTTCAGCCCGCCGTGGCTGACCACCGCGGCCAGCCGGGGCAGCAGGTCGAGGACGGGCACCCGGGGCCGGACCAGTACGTGCGGCGGCGGGTCGGCGACCGTGCCGTCCGGCGCGGCGACCACCGCCTGCAGGCGGTCGCCGAGCGGGCGCAGCGCGTCGACGATCCGGGCGTGGAAGTCGGCGGCCTGGTCGAGCGAGAGCGTGCCGACGGTGACCAGCACCAGGCGGCGGCCGGGGTCGATCCACTCCCACGGGAAGTCCGGGTCCGGCTCGCGGGGGGCGAGCGCCGGGCCGACCAGTACCGCGTTGTCCGGCCGGGCGAGCGGGCCGGTCAGCGCCTCGCCGGTGAAGGCGACCAGCAGGTGCGGGGAGAACCGCAGGTCGTGCGGGGGTTCGCCGGGCATCCCGGCGGCCGTCCAGACCTCGGCCATCCGCCGTTCGATCCACGCCTCCACCCGGGGCACGGCCGTCCGGTACGGGCGGGTGAGCTCCATCGTGGTCGGCGCGAGCGACGCCCACGGCAGCCCGGCCCGGTGCGCGGCGACGGCCCCGGCCACGGCGTGCTGGTCCACCGCCAGCACGTCCGGCCGGAACGCGGCCACCGCCCGCTCGATCCCCGGCAGCGTGTGCCGGGCGTGCGGCACGACGTACCCCTCCCACCGCGACCGGGCCGCCGCCAGCCCCAGGTCCGCCTGTCCCCGGTGGGCCCGCAGCGGAATCGGCGCGATCACCGCCCCCGTCCCCACCAACGGCCGCAGGAACGCCTCCGACCCGGCCCACACCACCTCGTGCCCCCGCGCCACCAGCTCCCGCGCGACCGCCGCGATCGGGTGCACATGCCCGAACAGCGGCAACGAGACGAACAGGAACCGCCCCGGCGGAGCCGCACCGGCGGCCGCCGCCACGGGCGCCGCCGACGGCACGGACGGCACGGGCACCAGGGACGGCGCTGACGGCACGGACGGCGCCGGCGCCACGGAGCGTGGCGCCGCGTCGCCGCCCCGCGCGGCGGCGGTCGCCGCCAGGTGGGCGACGTCGGCGAGGGTGAGGGCGGTGAGGGCGTCGAGGTCGAGGGTGGTGAGGTGGGTGGCGAGGTCGGCGGCGGGGCCGTAGTGGGTGCGGAGGGCGAGGCTCCAGGCGGCCAGGTCGCGGCTGTCGAGGAGGAGTTCGCCGTCGAGGCGGGTTCCGGGGGTGAGGGTGCGGGCCCAAGCGGGGGTCTGGTCGAGGGTGGCGCGGAGGAGTTCGGCGACCTGGTGGAAGTGGGGGTTCACGGGCGGGGTCTGACGGCGCGGAGGGCGCCGTAGGTGAGGACGCCGGTGTCGTAGCCCTTCTTCATCAGCGGTCCGGCGTGGAAGAAGCCGAGGACGTCGACGCCGCGTTCGCGGGCGAGGTCGCGCATCGCGGCGGGGCCGCGTTCGATCAGCGGGACGCGGGCGAAGCCGGGGTCCCAGGAGTGGGCGACGGCGCTGCTCCAGTCGGCGACGGCGACGTCGGTGAAGCCGGCGGCGCGGGCGAGGCGTTCGTGTTCCTCCAGGGAGGACAGGTCGGGCATGACCTGGTGGATGAGGACCTGCCGGACCAGGTCCTGTTCGTCGGGGTCGAGGTGGCCGTCGCGGACGGCCCAGGTGGCGACGGCGAGGGTGCCGCCGGGGCGGAGCAGGCGGTGGGCCTCGGCGAAGAAGGCGGGGCGGTCGGGGAGGTGCATGAGGCTCTCCATGGCCCAGACCACGTCGAAGCTGCGGTCGGGGTGGCCGGTGGAGAGGGCGTCCTGCTGGTGGAAGCGGGCGCGGTCGGCGAGGCCGGCGGCCCGGGCCTTCCGGTTGGCGCGGTCGGCTTGGCGGGCGCTGAGGGTGACGCCCTCGACGGTGCAGCCGAGCGGGCCGGCCAGGTGGAGGGCGGGGCCGCCGATGCCGCAGCCGACGTCGAGGACGCGGGCGCCGGCGGGGAGGGCGGCGTGGGCGACGAGTTCGCGGACGAGGCGGTCGGTGGCGGTGTGCCGGTCGGCGCCGTCCTGGGCGGGGCTCCGGCCTTCGTCCCAGTAGCCGTGGTGGACGTGTTCTCCCCACAGGTCCTCGTACAGGTCGAGGGTGGTGTCGTAGTAGCGCTCGACGGCGGCGTTGAGGCCGCTGCCGGTGACGGGTCGCGGCGCGGCTCGTCGGGCTGGTTCCACTGCAGGTTCCACGGGGCCGGTCCTCGCTGGGTTGACATGGATGCGCTAAAAAATGGCGGCCGAAATGGCCGGGGAAAAGCGGGAAATGGGCGCGATAACGCCCGATTGGTCTGGTCCATCGCATGATCGCCCCGGCGGACAAAGGGCCCGTGGGCATGCGGAAGAGCGGCGGGCGCGCCGCCCGGACGGGAGCCGGCCGGGAGTGGGGAGTCACCGGCCAGGACTGACGGACAGTCAGCGGACGGACTGTCAGGTGCTGGCAACATGCTGCCGTACCAGGCAAGTTGACCAACCGGCGGTCACACTAGCGAGGGCCCGCCCCCTCGTCAACGGATCCGGCGTCGTCACCGGACGGCCCGCCGCCGCCGTCCGACCGGCCGGGGAATTCGATTCGGTCGACGGGGCTTGACACCCGGTCAATTCAGCGTTGAAAGTTCGGCGTGGGAATTTCACAGGTTCCCCACGACCGCGACCGGCTAGCCCGGCGACGCGACCGGCGGCGCGATCCGGAAGAGGTTCTGGTTCTCCATGAAAGACGTTTCGGCAGCTCCACCGAGCAAGGTGGGAGCGCTCCCATCTCCGGCGGCGGCCGGCCTCGACCCCGGCTGGGTCGACGAACTGCTGCTGGGCGGCCCGGGCGGCGAGCCCGTCCTGTCCTTCCACCCCGACCCGCCGCTGAGCCGGGACGCGCTGCGCCGGCTGGTCGGGGAGCGGCAGGCCGCGCTGGCCGCGGCGGGGCTGCGCCGGGGCGGTTCGCTGGCGGTCCGGCTGGCGCCCTCGCCGGAGCTGGTCGTCCAGCTGCTGGCGGGCTGGCGGATCGGCGCCCGGGTGGCGCTGCTGGACCACCGGCTGACCCCGTTCGAGGTCGAGCAGGCCCTGACCCGGTTGGCCCCGCAGGTGCTGGTCGCGGACGGGCGGCCGGTGCCGGCCGGTCCGCCGCGCGGCTGGTACCGGCAGCGCGCGCGGGTCACCACCCGGCCGGACGGCCGGCCGGCGGACGGGCCGCACGCACTGGTCCAGCTCAGCTCGGGCTCGACCGGCCCGGCGAAGGTCATCGGCCGGACGGCGGCCGACCTGGTCGCCGAACTCGACCGCTACCGGCGGATCGACGGCGTGCCCCGGGCGGGCGAGCGGATGGTCTCGCTGGCGTCGACGGTGCACGTGCTGGGCCTGGTCGGCGGCCTGCTGCACTGCCTGCGCGCGGGCGTCCGGCTGGCGTTCCCGGAGCGGGTGACGGCCGGGGGCGTGGCGGCGGCGGTCGCGGCGGGGCCGGAGCCGACCGTGCTGCTGGGCGTGCCGTTCCACCTGGAGCTGCTCTGCTGGGCGGCGGACCCGCCCCGGCTGCCGCAGCTGACCGGGATGACCACCGGCGGCGAGCCGGTCCGGCCGGAGGTGCACGCGGCGTTCGTCGACCGGTACGGCGTCCGGCTGGGCAGCATGTACGGGATGACCGAGGTCGGCGTGATCGCCACCGACCTGTTCGGCGCGCACCGCCCCGAGTTGACGCCCGCGCCGGGCCTGGGCCTGCGCGCGGTGGACGGCGAGCTGCTGGTCGCCGCCGAGCGCTCGCCGTACCTGGACCCGGTCGGCGCGGACCGCTGGTCGGCGGGCTGGCTCCGCACCCGCGACGGCGGCTCGCTCGACCCCGGCACCGGCCGGGTGCGGGTGCGCGGGCGGCTGGACTCGCAGGTGTCGGTCGGCGGCCTGAAGGTCGACCTGACCGAGGTCGAGCACGTCGTCGCCGCACTGCCGGAGGTCGAGTCCGCGGTCGTGCTGTACGGCTCGGCGATCGAGGCGTACCTGGTGCTCGCCCCGGGCGGCACCGCGGCCGGCGTCGAGGCGCGGCTGGCCGAGCGGCTGGCGGCGTACAAGCGGCCCCGGCTGCTGCACGTGCTGGAGCGGCTGCCGCGCACCGCGACCGGGAAGCCGGTGCGCGAGCGCGCCGCGCTGGCGGCGGCCGTCCGCACCCCCTGAACCACCGGCCCACCACGCACCACGCACCACGCACCACGCACCACCGGCCCACCACGCACCACCGGCCCACCACGCACCACCGACCCACCACGACCCTGGAAGGGGCCCGATGTCCACCGAGACGACCACCCTCGACGAGATCCGCGCGTTCGTGCTGTCCGCGCTGCACGAGATGAACTACGACACCGCCGGGGTCGACGACGACACCCGGCTGGGCCCGGCCGGCGCGGACCTGGAGTCGCTGGCGCTGGCCGAGCTGGGCGTCCGGGTGGAGGAGCGGTTCGGCGTCCGGTTCGAGGACGACGAGGCGGAGCTGCTCGGCACCATGACGGTCGGCGAGTTCGGCGCGGCGGTGGCCGCCCGGCTGCGGGGCTGACCGTGGGGGCGACGGCGCGGGAGGAAGTGCTGGCGCTGCTCGCGGAGTTCGGCGGGCGGGCGGCCGAGGAGGTCCCGGAGCGGGTCGACTCGATGGAACTGGCCTGGCTGGCCCACGTGTTCGAGCAGCGGCACGGCCGGCGGCCGGACGACGACGCGTTGGCGCGGATCGCCACCGTGTCGGACGCGGCGCGGCTGCTGGAGGGGCTGCGGTCCCGCTGAACGGCCCGCGTCGAAGGGCCCGCCGGACGTCCCGGGGGCGGCACCGTACCGCCGGCTCCCGGCCCGAGGCATCAGGAGAGAGAGGAGGGGTGACCGATGACGACCGACACCGTGGCGGCGGCCCGCCGGGGCGCCCGTCCCGTGGTGCTGAGCGCGCTGGGCGTGCTGAGCGCGTTCGGGCGCGGCGTGGGGCCGCTGCTCGACGCGGCGCTCGCGGGGCGGGCGGGGTTCGGACCGGTGGGGCGGTTCGAGGTGGCGGGTCGGCGGACCGACCGGGCCGCCGTGCTCCCCGGCCGGCCGTCGCTGGCGGCGGAGTTGGACCGGGTGGTGGACGAGGCGGCGGCGGGCCTGTCGGGGGCGCGGCGGGCGGGGTGCCCGCTGTTCCTGGCGGTGCACGGCGATCCGGCGCTGGCCCGGTCGGCGCCGGAGCGGCGGGCGGGCCTGGGGGTGGACGCGTTCGCGGCGGCGGTGGCCGGGCGGGCGGGTCTGGCCGGCGGGGCGCGGGCGTACACCTCGGGCTGCACGGCCTCGGCCGACGCGGTCGCGGACGCCGCGTCGGCGGTGGCGCGCGGGCGGGCGGACCGGGTGCTGGTGGCGGCCGGGTACCTGGTGGAGTCGGACCAGTTCGCGCTGTTCGACGCGGGCGGGGCGCTGGCCCGGGACGGGCGGGTGCGCCCGTTCAGCGCGGGCCGGACGGGTCTGCTGCTGGGCGACGGGGTGGCGGCGGTGCTGGTCGAGGCGGCGGACGCGGCGCGGGCCCGGGGCGCGGATCCGCCGGCGCTGCTGGCGGGCTGGGGCCGGGCGGGCGACGCGTACCACGTGTGCCGGCCGCGTCCGGACGGCGCGGGGGCGGCCCGGGCGGTCGGGGCGGCGCTGCGGCGCGGCGGGGTGGGCGCGGAGCGGGTCGGGTACGTGAACGCGCACGGCGCGGGCAGCGTGCTGGGCGACCGGGCGGAGGCGGCGGGGCTGCTGCGGGCGCTCGGGCCGGGGGCGGCGGGGGTGCCGGTGTCCTCGTCCAAGTCGGTGCACGGGCAGGCGCTGGAGGCGGGGGCGCTGCTGGAGCTGGTGGTGACGGTGGCCGCGCTGCGGGCGGGCCGGCTGCCGGTGAACGCGGGGCTGCTGGGTGCCGACCCGGAGTGCCCGCTGGACCTGGTGCACGGGCCGACGGCCTGGCCGGGTGCGGCGGGTGACCACGCGCTGAGCCTGAGTTCGGCGTTCGGCGGCGCGAACACGGCGCTGCTGGTGGGTGCGGCGTGACGCTCGGCGCGGCGGCCTCGGCCGTCGGGCTGCGGGTGCTGGCGGCGGGCGCGGCGGCGGGGGACGTGCCGGCGCTGCCGGGGTTCGTCGGCTCCTCGTTCGCCCCGCTGGCCGCCGAGGCGGCCGGGCGCTGCCTGGACGCGTACGGGGTGGCGGCGCTGCCGGTGACGGCGGTGCTGGTGGCCAGCGCGCTGGGTGACGTGGCGGGCGCGGTGCGGGTGGCGGCGGCGGTGGACGGCGGGGAGCGGATCGGTCCGCTGCTGTTCTTCCAGGCCGTCCCGAACGCGGTGGCCGGTCACCTGGCGGCGCGCCGGGGGCTGACCGGTCCGGTGGTGTGCGTCGGTGACGCGCGGGCCGGGGCGGAGGTCGCCGAGCTGCTGCTCGCGGACGGGGACGCCGCGTTGGCGCTGCTGGTGCTGGTCGAGCAGTCGGCCGCGCCGGACGGTTCGGACCGGGCGGCGGCCGTGCTGCTCGCGCCACCGGAACCGCACTGAACCACGCCGCACCGCACCGAACCGCACCGAACCACGCCGCACTGAAGCGGACCGAACCGCCTCCGGGAAGGGAGAGCCATGGACATGGGTGTCACGGTCACCGGGATGGGCCTGGTGACGCCGGTCGGCGACAGCGCGCAGGCGGTGTTCGCGGCGATGTGCGAGGGCCGGTCGGGGCTGCGCCGGCCGGCGGCGGACGACCCGCTGGCCGGGTCGTTGGAGGTGGCGGGGTTCGCGGCGCCGATCGATCCGCTGTCGGTGCTGCCGGCGCCGGAGGCCCGGGTGGTGGACCGCTCCATCCTGCTGGCGCTGCGGGCGGCGGCGGACGCGCTGGCGGACGCCGGGATCGTGGCGGGCCGGGACGTGGACCCGTACCGGGTCGCGGTGGTGCTGTCGGGGACGGGCGGGCTGGCGACGCTGGAGTCGCAGGTGGTGGCGCGCACGGAGCGCGGGCGGCTGGCCGTGAGCCCGTACCTGCTGCCGGGGATGCTGCCGAACATGGCGGCGGCCCGGGTGGCGATCGGGCACGGCATCCGGGGCTACAGCTCCTCGGTGGGGACGGCGTGCGCGGCGGGGGCGCAGTCGGTCGCGGAGGGCTGGCGGCTGCTGCGCGAGGGGCTGGCGGACGTGGTGGTGGTGGGTTGCGCGGAGGCGCCGCTGTTCCCGACGCTGGCCGACACCTTCGCCAACGCCCGTGCGCTGGCGCGGGGTTGGGCGGACGATCCGGCGGGCGCGAGCCGTCCGTTCGACCTGCGGCGGGGCGGTCTGGTGCTGGGCGAGGGCGCGGGCGTGCTGGTGCTGGAGCGGGCCGCGCACGCGGACGGCCGGGGCGCGGCGGGGTACGCGGACGTGCTGGGCTGGGGCGCGACGAACGACGCGCACCACCCGACCACGCCGAGTCCGGACGGCGCGGGCGCGGCGGCCTGCATGCGGCTGGCGCTGCGCTGCGCGGGTCTGGAGCCGGGCGACGTGGGCTACCTGAACGCGCACGGCACCGGTACGAAGCTGGGCGACGTGGCCGAGGCGACGGCGGTCGGCGCGGTGTTCGGGCCGGACGGCGGGCCGCCGGTGAGCGCGACCAAGGCGGTGACCGGGCACCTGCTGGGCGCCTCGGGGGTGGTGGAGGCGGCGGTCTCGGTGCTGGCGCTGCGGCGCGGGCTGCTGCCGCCGACGCACAACCTGGACGATCCGGATCCGCGCTGCGCGCTGGACCACGTCCGGCGGGGGGCGCGGGCGGCGCCGGGGGTGCGCCACGTGCTGGCGAACTCGTTCGGGTTCGGCGGCCACAACGTCAGCCTGGCGCTGGGCCTGCCGAGCACCCGGCTGGCCCGCGCGGTCTGACCGGCCGGAACCTCCCCGGCCGGTCGGCGCCTCACCGTTCAACTGCCTTCATCCACTAGGGAAGAGGATCACCAGCGTCATGGATTACCTGGACGTCGACCATGTCGAGTTCCACGTGGGGGACGCGCGCCAGGCGGCGTACGTCCTGTCCGCGGGGCTCGGGTTCCGCCTGCTGGGGCAGGGCGGTCCGGAGAGCGGTCTGGCCGGGCAGCGCAGTCTGCTGCTGGGCCAGGGCGGCTGCCGGGTGCTGCTGACCTCGGGCCTGGAGCCGGGGCACCCGGCCGCGCGGTACGTCGCCCGGCACGGGGACGGCGTGGCGGTGATCGCCTTCGGTACGGGCGACGCGGCGGCCGCGTACGCCGCCGCGGTGGCGGGCGGGGCGCTGGGGCTGGAGCCGCCGCGGGAGCGCGACGGGGTGGTGACGGCGGTGGTGTCGGGCTTCGGCGACGTGGTGCACCGGCTGGTGGAGCGGCGGGGCGGGGCCGGCGGGTTCCTGCCGGGGCTGGCCGGCGTCCCGGTGGAGGCGGATCGGGGCCTGGTGGGGTCGGTGGACCACGCGGCGGTGTGCGTGCCGGCGGGCGCGCTGGAGGCGACGGTGGCGTTCTACCGGGAGGCGTTCGGGTTCGACGTGGTCTTCGAGGAGTACGTCGAGGTGGGCGCGCAGGGCATGTTCTCCCGGGTGGTGCAGAGCCCGTCGGGCGGGATCACCCTGACGCTGATCGAGCCGGACGGCGCGCGCGAGCCGGGCCAGGTGGACGAGTTCCTGGCCTGGCACGGCGGTCCGGGCGTCCAGCACCTGGCGCTGTCGTGTCCGGACGTCGCGGTGGCGGTGGACGCGCTGGCGGCGCGCGGGGTGGGTTTCGCGCCGACGCCGGACGCGTACTACGACACGGTGGCGGAGCCGGTGGCGGAGCGGCTGCGCGGGCGCGGGATCCTGCTGGACCGGGACCACTGGGGCGAGCTGTACCAGATCTTCGCGACCTCGCTGCACGTGCGGCGGACGTTCTTCTGGGAGCTGATCGAGCGGCGCGGCGCCCGCACCTTCGGCACCGCGAACATCCCGGCGCTGTACGCGGCCAAGCAGCGCGAGCTGGCGGCGGCGCAGGTTCCGGCGGCGCAGGCACCGGCGGCGCGGGTCGCGGCGGCGCAGGTTCCGGCGGTGGCGCGGTGAGCCCCGAGACGATGCGGTTCGAACTGACCGCCGAGGAGCTGGAGTTGCTGCCGGGTCCGGCGGACGTGGCGTTCTACGCGGAGCACGGCTGGTACCTGTCGGCGAAGCTGTTCTCGGACGCCGAGGTGGACGCGCTGGCGGCGGCCGCCGAGGCGTACTACGCGGGTGAGCGCAGCCGTGAACTTCCGGTGCGGCCGCCGAGGTTGGCGGCCTGGCGGCCGCAGGACGGGCCGGTGCAGCGGCACAACGACTACGTGCACTACGAGAGCGCGGCGATCGCGCGGGTGCTGTGCAAGCCGCTGCTGGGCGCGGTGGCGGCGCTGCTGGCGGGGGTGTCGGAGGTCCGGGTGTTCCAGTCGACGCTGATCCTGAAGCCGGCGGTGGCGGGCGAGCCGAGCAACGTGGTGCCGTGGCACATCGACAAGCACTACTGGTCGACGTCGAGTTCGGAGCGGATGCTGACGGCGTTCGTGCCGTTCCACGACTGCGGCGAGGAGATGGGCACGCTGACGGTGGTGGACGGCAGCCACCGCTGGCGGGAGGTGGGCCGGGAGGACTCGGTGACCCGGCACTTCGCGGACCGCGACCGCGACGACCTGGAGCGGCTGCTGGCGGTGAACGCGGCGCACAACGGCGCGGAGGTGCGGAAGGTGCCGCTGGTGATCCCGAAGGGGCACGTCTCCTTCCACCACTGCCGCACGTACCACGGCTCGGGGCCGAACCTCAGCGGCCGGCCGCGCCGGGCGGTCTCCTTCCACCTGCAGGACGGCGCCAACGCGTACCGGCGCTTCGCGCTGTCGGACGGCCGCGCGGCGGTGTACAACCACGACGTGCTGGTGCGCCGGCTGCCGGACGGGCGGCCGGACTACGCGGACCCGGAGTTCTGTCCGGTGCTGTGGCGCTCCCCGGAGGCGGTCCGGGATGACCGCTGACGCGGAGCTGTACCGGACGGTGGCGCTGGTGCGGGGGTTCGAGCGGCGGGCGGTGGAGCTGGTCCGGGCGGGGGTGGTGCCGGGCGGCGTGCACCCGTACACCGGGCAGGAGGCGATCGCGGCGGGCGTGTGCGCGGCGCTGCGGCCGGACGACCTGCTCGCGGCCACCCACCGGGGGCACGGGCAGGTGCTGGCGAAGGGCGCCGACCCGGCCCGGATGATGGCCGAACTGGCGGGCCGGGAGCCGGGGTTGAACCGGGGCCGGGGCGGTTCGATGCACGCGGCGGACTTCGCGCTGGGCGTGCTGGGCGCGAACGCGATGGTGGGCGCGGGGGTGCCGATCGCGGCGGGCGCGGCGTGGGCACTGCGCCGGTCGGGGTCGGACCGGGTGGCGGTGGCGTTCTTCGGGGACGGCGCGGTCAGCCAGGGCGTGGTGCTGGAGGCGTTCAACCTGGCGGCGCTCTGGCGGGTGCCGCTGGTACTGGTCTGCGAGAACAACGGCTTCGCCACCTCGACCCGGACGGCGGACGCGGTGGCGGGCAGCGTGCTGGGGCGGGCGGCGGCGTTCGGCATCCCGGCGCTGGCGGTGGACGGGACGGATCCGCGCGCGGTGCGGGACGCGGCCGAGGTGGCGGTGGCGCGGGCCCGGGCGGGCGGCGGGCCGACGCTGCTGGAGTGCGCGGCGTACCGCTTCGACGCGCACCACACCTGGGAGCACACGGCCCGTCCGGGCTACCGCACGGCGGCGGAGGAGGCGGCGGGCCGGGCCCGCGACCCGCTGGCGCTCCAGGGGGCCCGGATCCCGGCGGCCGTCCGGGCCGCGATCGACGCCGAGGTGGACGGAGTGCTGGACGCGGCGGTGGAGTTCGCGGTCGCCGCGCCGCATCCGGATCCGGCGTCGGCGCTGGCGCACCTGTACGCGACGGAGGTGGGCTGAGGTGCCGAAGCTGTCGTACCTGAAGGCGCTGAACCGGGCGCTGGGCGACGAGATGGCGCGCGACGGCGCGGTGTGCGTGTTCGGCGAGGACGTGCGGGTCGCGGTGTCGAACGTGACGGCGGGGCTGGCGCGGCGGTTCGGTCCGGAGCGGGTGCTGGACACGCCGATCTCGGAGCAGGCGTTCACCTCGTTCGCGACCGGCGCGGCGCTGGCCGGGCTGCGGCCGCTGGTGGAGTTCCAGATCCCGTCGCTGCTGTTCCTGGCGTTCGAGCAGATCGCCAACCAGGCGCACAAGTTCTCGCTGATGACGGGCGGGCAGGCCCGGGTGCCGGTGACGTACCTGCTGCCGGGTTCGGGTTCCCGGGAGTCCTGGGCGGGCCAGCACTCGGACCACCCGTACGGGCTGTTCGCGCACGTCGGCGTGAAGACGGTGGTGCCGGCCACGCCCTCGGACGCGTACGGGCTGCTGCTGTCGGCGCTGCGGGACGACGACCCGGTGGTGGTGTTCGCCCCGGCGGGCGCGCTGGGGGTGCGGGAGGACGTGGACCTCGCGGCGCTCGGGCCGGTGCCGCTGGGGCGGGGCCGGGTGCACCGGGCGGGCACGGACGTGACGGTGGTGGCGGTCGGCCACCTGGTGCACGAGGCGCTGGCGGTGGCGGCGGAGCTGGCGGGCCGGGTCTCGGTGGAGGTGTTCGACCCGCGCACCCTGCACCCGCTGGACCGGGCGGGCCTGGCGGCCTCGCTGCGGCGCACCGGGCGGCTGGTGGTGCTGGACGACTCGAACCGCTCCTGCGGGTTCGCCGCCGAGGTGCTGGCGACGGCGGCCGAGGGGCCGAGGCTGCGCGCGGCGCCGCGCCGGGTGACCCGCCCGGAGGGGGCGGTGCTGCCGTTCGCCCCGGCGCTGGACCGGGCCTGCCAGCCGGGCCGGGCCGGGCTGCTGGCGGCGATCGGGGAGGTGACGGGCGGGTTCGCGGAAGGGACGGGCGTGATCGGAGTGGTGGCGGGCGTGATCGGAGAGGTGGCGGGCGTGATCGGGGAAGGCGGCAGGACGTGAGGGACACCGGTATCAGGGCGCGGCTGGCCGCGGACCCGGGGCTGGGCACGGGCAACGTGCTGACGGCGCTGCTGGCGCACGGCGCGGACCCGGACGGGCCGGGGGCGGCGTTCGACGTCCCGGTCGACGGCTTCCCGGCCGGGCGGGGGCTGACGCTCGGTCAGCTGCGCGAGCGGGTCGCGGCCCGGGCGGCGTGGTGGCACGGGCGCGGGGTGGGGCCGCGCGACGCGGTGGCGCTGTACGTGTCGGGGTCGGCGGACTGCCTGCTGAACTTCCTGGCGCTGGCCTGGCTGGGCGCCGTCCCGGCGCTGCTGAACCGGCACCTGCCGGGCGACGTGGCGGCCGAGTACGTGCGCCGGCTGCGGGCGGTGGCGCTGCTGACCGACGCCGGGCACCGGGAGCGGCTGGCGGGCGAGGAGCTCGGGGTGGCGCTGCACGCGGACGCGGCCGGTCCGGGCACCGGCGACCCGGCGGCGGCGCCCGTCCCGTACCGGCACCACGCGGACGACCCGGTGGTGATCACGCACTCGTCGGGGACCACCCGGATGCCCGCGGCGGTGGTGCACTCGCACGCCAGCCTGTTCGCCGCGACGAAGCTGTTCCGGCTGGCGGCGCCGAGGGCGCGGGGCACCGAGCGGATCCTCAGCGCGCTGCCGGCCGCGCACGCGGCGGGCGTCTCCACGCTGAACCTGGCGCTCTGCCACCGCAGCGAGGTGCTGTTCCTGTCCGCGCAGGACGGAGACGCGGTGCTGGCGGCGATCGAGGAGTGGCGGCCGACCGGCGTGTTCGGATTCGCCGCGACCTGGGCACAGCTGGCCCGGCACGACCTGTCCAGCCGCCGCCTGGACTCCGTCGCGCTCTGGTTCAACACCGGCGACTGCGCGCACGAGCCGCACGTCCGCCGCCTGGTGGCGGCCGGTTCGCGGCTGACGGTGTCCCGGGAGGGGGTGCGGCGGGTGCCGGGCTCGCACTTCGTGGACGGGCTGGGCTCCACCGAGATGGGCCACTCGGCGTTCCACCTCACCCACGGCCCGGACACCGAGCGGTACGGGCGCTGCGTGGGCGTGCCGCACGGCTTCGCCGAGGTGGCGCTGCTGGACGTGGCCACCGGCCGGGAGGTGCCGGTCGGCGCGGTCGGCCACTTCGGGCTGAAGGCGCCGACGCTGGCGCCGGGCTACTGGAACGACTCGGCGGCGACGTACCGCAACCGGCTGGACGGCTACTACCTGACCGGCGACCTGCTGTACCGCGACGAGGACGGCTACTACTTCCACGTCGACCGGGCGGTGGACGCGGTCGACCTGGGCGGCGGCGAGTGGCTGTACACGGCGCTCAGCGAGGAGCGGGTCCTGGCCGCCTGCCCGGACGTCCACGACTGCACGGTGGTGTCGCTGCGGGCGGCGGACGGCACGGTGGTGACGGACGTCCTGCTGTCGCCGCGCCCGGGCGCCGACCCGGGCGCCGACCGGACGGCGGCGGTGCGGGCGGCGCTGACCCCGGCCGCGGCGGCGACGCTGCGCGCGGTGCTGGTGGTCGGCGAGGAGGAGCTGATCCTCGGGCCGACCGGGAAGGTCCGCAAGTTCCTGATGCGCGAGCGGCACCGGGCCGCGATGGCGGTGGCGCCGTGACCGGGCCCTCCGCGGTGGTCGAGGTGGCGTTCGCGGGGGACGGCGCGGGCGGCGGCGAGCTCTCCTGGGGCATGTGGGAGATCTGGCACGCGATGGTCGCCCAGCGCAGCTCGCTGCCGATCGGCGGCACGGCCGTCCTCCCGGCGGGGAGCACGGTGGAGTCGGTGGCGGGCGAACTGCGCTACCTGATGGGCCGGTTCCCGTCGATGCGGACCCGGCTGCGGTTCGGCCCGGACGGGCATCCGACCCAACTCCTGTCCGCCACCGGGCGGATCGGCCTGGAGCTGTACGACGCGCCGGCCGGGTCCGATCCGGCCGCGCTCGCGGCCCGGGTCGAACGCGCGTACCGGGAGCGGCCGTTCGACTACGTCGGGGAGTGGCCGGTGCGGATGGCGGTGGTCCGCGCGGGCGGCCGCCCGACCCACCTGGTCAGCGTGATGAACCACCTGGTGGCGGACGCGGCGGGCGGCGCGATCATGCTGCGCGAGGTCCGCGCGCGGGCGAGCGGCCCGGTCGCCGGGCTCCAGCAGCTGGAGCAGGCGGCCTGGCAGCACTCGCCGGACGGGCTGCGGCAGAACGCCCGGGCGCTGCGCCACTGGGAGCGGGTCCTGCGCGCCGTCCCGGCCCGGCGCTTCGCCCCGTCCGCCGACCCGCGCGAACCCCGGCACTGGACGGGCGAGTTCCGCTCCCCCGCGCTGCGGCTGGCCCTGCCGCTGGTCGCCGCGGGCACCGGCGCCGACGTCCGCGCCGCCCTGCTCGGCCTGTACGCGCTGGCCCTGCGCCGGATCGGCGCCGCGCAGCCGGTGGTGCTCCGGCCGGTGGTCAGCAACCGCTTCCGGCCGGCGATCGGCGAGAGCGTCTGCATGGCCGCGCAGGCCGGCATCGCCGTCCTCGACCTGGGCGACGGCGGCGTCCCGGCGGCCGTCGCGGCGGCCCGGGGCGCGACCCTGGCCGCGTACAAGCACGCCTACTTCCACCCGGAGCGGCTGAACGAGCTGATCGCCCGGGTCGCGGCGGAACGCGGCGAGGACCTCGACGTCCAGTGCTTCTTCAACGACCGCACCGCGCCCCGCCCGGCGGACGACCCGCCCGCCACCGCCGGACAGCTGTCGGCCGCCCGCGCCCGCGGCACCTTCCGCTGGACCCGCCGCGCCGACCTGCCCGGCCGCATCCTGCAGGCCCAGTTCGAGGACGCCCCGGAGGGCCTGCTGCTGGAGGTCCTGACCGACACCCACCACGTCTCCCCCGCCGACGCGGAGCTGCTGGCCCGCACGGTGGAGGAGCTGGCGGTCGACGCGGCGCTCGGCTTCCTGGCCGCCGAGGCCGCGGGGGTGGCGCCGTGACCTCGCTGCTCGCGGTCTCCGACCACCTTCCCGCCGGGCGGGTCACCGTCGAGGAGCTGGCCGGGGAGTACGGGCTGACGCCGGTGCAGGCGCGGATCTTCCGGCGCTACCACGGGCTGGGCGAGGTCAGCCGGGACCCGGGCGGCAGCCTGCTGGACCTGCTGCGCGGGGCGGTCGCGGCGCTGCCGGCGCTGCGCGGCCGGGAGCACCGGGTGCGGTACGTGCTGCACGCCCGTTCGTTCCCGACGGTGGTCCCGTTCCCGTACGACCCGGTGCGGGAGCTGTGCGCGGAGCTGGGCCTGGACCCGGGGACGGCGGTCCTCTCGGTGGGCCACCACGCCTGCGCCTCCGGCCTGTTGGCGATCGACGCGGCGGGCCGGCTGCTGGCCGCCGACGGCGACCCGGAGGCGCTGGCGCTGGTGCTGGCCGGGGAGAAGGCGTTCACCCCGGAGGCCGGGATGGTGCCGGGGACGTCGTTCTTCGGCGAGGGCGCGGGCGCCTGCCTGGTGTCGGCGCGCGGCGAGCGGGACCGGCTGCTGTCGTACGCGGTCGACCTGCGCGGCGAGTTCGACCCGGAGGGCGAGGAGCTGGCGCTGGAGTTCCAGCGGATCTACGGCGAGGCGCTGGCGTCGGCGGTGCTGGCGGCCGTCGAGCGGGCCGGGCTGGCGCTGGAGCAGGTCACGGCCGTCCTGCCGCACAACGTCAACCGGGTGGCCTGGCACCAGGTGTGCCGCCTGCTCGGCCTCCCGCGCGAGCGGGTGGTGCTGGCCAACGTGGCGGCGGTGGGGCACGTCTTCTGCGCCGACCACTTCGTCAACCACCGCACCGCCCGCGAACTCGGCCTGCTCCGCCCGGGCGAACCGTACGTGCTGGCGGCGGCGGGCGCCGGCCGCGGCGCGACGTTCGCCGCCATGGTCCTGCGGCACTGACCCCCTCCCCCCCAAGGAACCCCTCGTGTCCTCTCCCGAACTCATCGACACCATCTGCGCGTTGCTGCCGGTCGTGCTCAAGCGCGAGGTGGCCGGCGCGGACGCCGGCACCGAACTGCTCGACGCCCTCGGCCTGAACTCCACCACCGGCCTGGAACTCGTCCTGGAACTGGAGGAGCGCCTCGGCCTGGAGATCAGCGTGGAGGACCTCGGCCGGGACGACTTCGCCACCGTCGGCTCGCTCGCCGCGTACGTCGCGGCCAACCTGCTGGCGGACGCGTGACCCTGCGCACCCTCCTCCCGCCACCGGACTCCCGGACCGCGCCGTCCCGCTGGGGCGTGCGCCGGACCGCCCGGCTGGTCTTCCCGGAGCCGTCCGCGCTGGCCGCCGACCCGGTGCACGCCGCCCGGCTGCGCCGCTACCTGGCCGACCTGCTGGCCCCGTACGGCCTGGCGGCCCCGGCCGAGCTGCCGCCCGGCGGGCAGTCGTACGGGGAGATGGCCGAGGCGCTGATCGCGGCGGCCGTCCCGGCGGGCGAGGAGGTCGACCTGCTGGTGCTGGCGCACACCCTGCCGGACCTGGCGCCGGGCCGGGCCACCGCCTGCCGGCTGAGCCACCTGTGCCCGGGCGGCCCGCTCTCCTTCGCCGTCACCGGCCCGGACGGCACGGCCGCGTCCACCGCGCTGCGACTGCTGACCGCGTACGCGGACTCGGCGGGGCTGCGGCGGGCGCTGCTGCTCGTCCTGGAGCAGGACTGGCTGCCGTACGACCCGGGCGTCCCGGTGGCCCGGCCCGCCACCAGCCGGGGCGTCGCGCTGCTGTTCGGCGACCCGCTGCCGGGCGAGCGCGTCCGGCGGCTCGACCCGGCCGGCCCCGGCCCCGGCCCCGCCGACCCGGCCCAGCCGGGCACCGGCCCGTGGTGGGAGCTCGGCGCGCCGCCCGACCCCGCGCCGCCCCGGTGAACCGGCCGCCGTCGCCCTTCCCGTCATTGCCCTTCCCGTCATTGCCCTTCCCGCCGTTGCCCTTCCCGCCGGCGCCCGGCCCGGAGCCGCCGTCCGGGCTCTCCCGGGGCCACCGCCGCAGCCTGTTCCCGGACCGACCCGCCGAGGTGACCCGATGACCGCGCCCCCGCCCGTCCCCCCGCCCGCCCCCTCTCCCGCGCCCCCGCGCGTCCCGCCGGGCGCACCGCTCCGGTTGACCGACTACCGGGCCGCCGCGCACCGCCGACTCCCCTCCCCCGTCCGGGACTTCGTCGAGGGCGGGGCGGGCGGCGAGCGCACGGTGCGGGCCAACCGGCGGGCCTTCCGGCGGGTGGTGCTGCGGCCCCGGGTGCTGGTCGACGTCTCGGTGTGCGACACCGCGACCGACCTGTTCGGCGCCCCGCTGGCCACCCCGCTGGGCGTCGCCCCGACCGCCTACCACCGGCTGCTGCACCCCGAGGGCGAGCTGGCCTCGGTCCGCGGCGCCGGGCGGGCGGGGGCGCTGTACGTGGCGAGCCTGTTCTCCTCCCGGACGCTGGAGGAGATCGCCGCCGAGGCCACCGGGCCGTGCTGGCTGCAGCTGTACTGGCTGCGCCGCCGGGACGTGCTGGCCGCACTGGTCGACCGGGCCTCGGCGGCCGGCTACCGGGCCCTGGTGCTGACCGTGGACGCCCCGAGGCTGGGCCGCCGCCACCGGGACGCCCGCAACGGCTTCGCGCTCCCGCCCGACGTGCGCGCCGCCAACCTCGACCCGGCGCTGACCGCCACCGCCCACCGCCCCGCGCCGGGCCGCTCGGCGCTCGCCGCCCACACCGTCGAGGCCGTCGACCCGTCGGTGACCTGGGCCGACCTCGCCTGGCTGCGCGAGCGCTCCCCCCTCCCGGTCGTCCTCAAGGGCGTCCTCACCCCCGAGGACGCCAGGCTCGCCCTCGCCCACGGCGCCGACGCCCTGGTGGTCTCCAACCACGGCGGCCGCCAACTCGACGGCGCCCCGGCCGCGTTGGACGCCCTCCCGGAGGTCGCGGACGCGGTCGGCGGCGCCTGCCCGGTGCTGTTCGACGGCGGGGTGCGCGGCGGCGACGACGCCTACGCGGCCCTGGCCCTGGGCGCCCGGGCCGTCCTGCTCGGACGCCCGGTGCTGTGGGGCCTGGCGGCGGACGGCGCGGACGGCGTCGCGGGCGTGCTCGGCCTGGCCACCGAGGAACTCGCCCACACCATGGCCCTCACCGGCCGCCCGACCCTCGCCGCCGTGGACCGCTCCGCCGCGACCCTCCACCCGCCCCGATGACTGGACCGACGGCCGGACCGATGACCGCTGCGACGACCGCTGCGACGGCCGGCCCGCCCCGGGACACCGTCCTGCTGCACCTCGTCCCCGACCCCGGCCCGGGCCTCCCCCTCGCCCCGCTGCTCGCGGACCTCTCGCCCGCCGAACGCCTGCGCGCCGACACCTGCCGGGACGCCGGGACCCGCCGCCGCTACGTCCTCGCCCACGCGGCGCTGCGCCGCCTGCTGGCCGCGCACCTGGGCACCGCCCCCGCCGAACTGCGCTGGCGGCACGGCCCGCACGGCAAACCCGCCCTCCCGGGCGGCGGCCCGGAGTTCAACCTCTCGCACTCCGGCGCCTACGCCCTGGTCGCCCTCTCCCCGGCCCGCCCGGTCGGCGTCGACATCCAGCGCGTCCTGCCCGCCACCGACACCAGTGCCATGGCCGCCCGCTACTTCCCGCCCGCCGAGGCCCACCAGCTCCGCACCGCCCCCGACCCCGGCGACGCCTTCGCCCGCCTCTGGGCCCGCAAGGAGGCCCTGGTCAAGGCCCACGGCGGCCGCCTCGTCCAGGGCCTGCGCATCCCGCAGTCCCACCCCGTCGCCGCCCTCCCCCCGGAAGACGCCTGGTCCCGCTCCTACCAGGTCACCGACGCCCCCGCCCCGCCCGGCTACCACGCCGCCGTCGCCCTGGCCGGCACCGCCCCGTTCCACCTCACCACCCGCCACTGGCACTGGGACCGGCCGGAACCCCGTCCGGTCGGCCCCGGGCCGTGAACGTCCCCGCCGCGCCGGGCGCCTCAGCGGGCGGCCCCGCCGGCGGGGCCGCCGGCCTCGACCTCGACGCGTTCGCGGACCATGTCGACCGCCGTGATCCGGCCCTCGACCCGCCCGGGGGCCGGGTGGCCGCCCCGCAGCAGGGCGGGGAGGCCGTCGAGTTCGGCCGTGCCGTCCGGGCCCACCTCGACGGTGACGGGGGTGCCGGGCTCCAGGGCGCGCAGGCGGGCCCAGCGGTGGTCGCCGGGGGCCGGGTCGGGGTGCCGACGCAGGCGGAGGGTGCCGTCGGGGTCGGGGCGGGCGGCGGTGAAGAGCGGGGGGTCCTCGTCGGCGGCGGTCGACAGCAGGGCAGCGCCCCGGGCGGAGGAGAGGTCGGGGAGCGGGTCGTCGGGGTGGTGGACGTCGCCGGTGATCCGGCCGTCCGCGTGTTCGACGAGCAGGGTGCGGGTGTCGGTCCCGCCGGCCGTCGCGGCCAGCGCCCCGGCCACGGCGGCGGGGTCGCCGAGGACGTCGGGCCGCACCGCGAGGTGGGCGCGCGGGGCGAGGCCGGCCCGGACGGTGTCGAGGGTGGCGGGGGTGAGCCGGTGCCAGCGGGTGGCGGCGGAGTGCTCCTCCAGCAGGCCGGCCTCGCCGCGTTCGACGCACCAGCGCAGCCGTTCCCAGAACTCCCGGTCGGCGGGGCGGAGTGCGACCTCGCGTTCCTCCGGCTCCGGGTCGTACGGGGAGGCGTCGATCCGTTCGGCGAACAGGCCGGCGGCGGCGGTCGCGGCGACGGCCCGTTCGCACGGCAGGTGGCTGCCGACGTACAGGTACTGGTCGTAGCCGACGTGCACGGCGAACCGGCCCTCGGCCTCCAGCCGGCCCCAGAACCCGCTGTCGCGCAGCATCGCCCGGACGAGGCCCTGCGCGGTGGCCAGGTCGACCCGCAGCCCGTCGTGCAGCGCCTCCCGGCCGCCGGGCAGCAGCGCGTCCAGTTCCTCGTCCCCGTAGGCGGGTTCGGCCCCGAAGTGGACCGGTCCGGAGGGCAGCGACGGCTCCCGGACCTCCAGCACGTCCACGCCGGATTCCGCGGCGAACGCGGCGACGGCGGCGACGTACGCGGCCTCGACCGGGCCGTGGTCGCTGAGGATGTCCTCGGTGCCGGTGTAGTAGCCGTTCTCGTCGCGGTCGGCGGGGTCGTACTTGGTGACGCGGTGCACGTGGGGCAGCATCAGGCGATCATGCCAGCGCACCCCGGTGGCCGGGCCCGGGGGGCGGCGCTCATCCGTGCTCGGTCCAGCGGGCGCCGGGGCCGACCAGCAGGCGGCGGCGGGAGGGCAGGCGCAGGACCCAGTCGGGGGTGGTGTCCGGGGTGCGGTGGGCGGTGGGGAGGACGCTCAGCCGGTGGTCGCCGAAGTCGAGCAGGGTGTCCCAGCCGGGTTCGGTGAGCCGGACGCCGGTGATCTCGCGGCCGATCAGCACCCGCAGGTCGGCGGCCGGGCGCGGGACGGCGTCGCCCGGGGCGGCGGCCGGGGCGGCCGGCCCGGGGGCGGCGCGGTCCAGGCGCCAGGCGGGGCCGCAGACGGTGAACCAGCGGTGGACGAGTTCGGTCCGGCCGTCGGGGTGGCGGTGGGTCAGGCCGAGCAGCAGCCCGAACAGGCCCTCGCCCCCGCTGGGCACGTGCACCGAGACCACCTTCCCGCCGTGCAGCACCGCCAGGTGTCGTCGCAGTGCGCCGAGGTCGGTGGAGGCGTCGGGGTACAGGTCCGGGGAGGGGTCCGTCTGGGTCGTCACCGCACCCAGTCTCCGCCCCGGCCCGGCGGGCGTCCAACCCTTATCGACCCGGCGTGACGGCGGGTCGACGCCGCACCTCACCCGCCCGCCGGCCGGCCGGGAGCCGGCGCCCGGGCGGGAGGGGGCGCCGGTTCAGCGCGGGAGGTCCGGCCGGTGCGGGTGCATGCCGTGGGCCCGGACGGTGGCGGCGGCCCGTTCGTCGGCGAGCAGGGCGAGCAGGGCGCGGGCCCGGTCGGGGGCGGGGGTGGTGGTGAGGACGGCGGCGGCGAAGGTGGAGGTGATGGCGGTGTCGCCGGGCAGCGGGCCGAGGACGCGGACGCCGGGGAGGCCGGCGAGTTCGCTGTGCTGCTGGAAGGCGAGGTCGGCGCGGCCGTCGGCGAGCAGGCGGCCGGCGGGGACGCCGGGTTCGGCCTGGACGAGGCGGACGCGGCCGGTCAGGCCGAGCCGTCCGACCAGGGCGCGCAGTGCGGTGCCGCTGGGGCCGGTGGAGTGGGCGACGGCGCGGGCGCCGGTGAGCAGGGCGGTCAGGTCGGCGACGGTGTCCAGGGCGGCGGGCGGCGCGTCCGGGGCCACGGCGGCGACGGTCGCCGAGTCCCAGAGCGGCAGGGGCGGTTCGACCAGCCCTTCGGCGTGCAGCGCGGCGAGGGCGTCGGCGGCGAGCACGGCGAGGTCGGCGGGGGCGCCGTCGCGGATCCGGCGGGCGATCTCGACGCCGCCGGCGGCTTCGAGGCGTACGGCGGGCAGCAGCGGGGCGAGGGCGGCGAGGGCGGGGCGGACGGCCATCGAGCCGAGCACGTGCAGAGCGGCCGGGGCGGGCTGGGCGGGCTGGTTCACGAGGGTTCCTCCGGGTGCGGGACGGTGCGGGACGGGACCGGACGGGGTGGGACCGGACGGGGTGGGAGACTGGCGGGATGAGTGCGAACGGTGTCTCGGCTGCGGGCAAGGTCCTCCGGGTGCTGGCGGTGTTCGACCGCGAGCACCCGTCCCGGACGCTGTCGGAGATCGCCCGGGGCGCGGGTCTGGCGGTCAGCACGGCGCACCGGGTGGTGGCGGAGCTGGCGGCGTGGGGCGCGCTGGAGCGGGCCGAGGACGGGTCGTGGCACGTGGGACTGCGGCTGTGGGAGGTCGCCTCGGGGTGTCCGCGGACCCAGATCCTGCGGGACGCGGCGCTGCCGTTCATGCAGGACCTGTACGAGGCGACGCACGAGAACGTCCAGTTGGCGGTGCGCGAGGGCACCGAGCTGGTGTTCGTGGAGCGGATCGCCGGGCACCGCTCGGTGGACCTGCTGACGATGGTGGGCACCCGTTTCCCGGTGGCGTCGACCGGCATGGGCCGGGTGCTGCTGGCGCACGCGCCGCGCGAGTTCCAGGAGGAGGTGCTGGCGGAGCCGCTGCGGTCCTGGACGCCGCACACGGTGACCGATCCGCGCACGCTGCGCGCGCAGTTGGACCTGATCCGCCGGGAGCAGGTGTTCGTGAGCGACCGCCAGTTGTCGGAGAGCACGGTGGCGGTGGCCGCGCCGGTGCGGATCGGCCGGTCGGGGCCGGTGGGCGCGGCGCTGGGGATCGTGGTGGCGGCGCGCGGCGCGGAGCGGGCGCGGGGGCTGCGGGAGCCGTTGCTGCGGGCGGTGCACGGGATCTCCGAGGAGCTGGGGCGGCGGGCCCGCACGGCGCTGTAGGGACGTCACGCAGTCTGGTCGGGCGGGGCGGCCGCGGCCGGGGTCTTTCCGTCAGGCGGAAAGGGTGCGGACGGGCGGCCCGGCGGGCTGCCAACGTTCGGGGCGTGCCCGGTCGGCGGCGTCCCGTCGCCCCGGGTGCACGAACCCTCCCCCGCCGTGCCCTGGAGCCGTCATGCCCGAATCCGCCCACGTCGACGCCCCGGAAGTCGACGCCCCGGAAGTCGACACCGTCACCGAGGTGCCCGTCGCGGTGGTCGGCGCGGGCCCGGCCGGGCTGATGCTGGCCCACCTGCTGGGCCGGGCGGGCGTGGACGCGGTGGCGGTCGACCTGCGCACCCGGGCCGAGATCGAGTCGACCCACCGGGCGGGCATCCTGGAGGCCGACGCCGCCCGCGACCTGGTGGAGACCGGGGTGAGCGACCGGATCCTGCGCGAGGGCCACGAGCACGGGGGCACCGAGCTGCGCTTCGGCGGCCGGGCGCACCGGATCGACTTCCGGGCGCTGGTGGGCGCCTCGGTGTGGCTGTACCCGCAGACCGAGGTGTTCGTCGACCTGGCGGACGCCCGCGCGCGGGACGGCGGGACGGTGCACTTCGGCGTCACCGGCCCCGAGGTGCTGGACGTGGACACCGACCGTCCCCGGGTCCGCTTCACCGCCGCGGACGGGACCCGGCACGAGCTGCGGGCCCGCTACGTGGTGGGCGCGGACGGTTCGCGCGGCATGTGCCGGGGCCTGGTCCCGGAGGCGCTGCGCACCCGCTACGGCACCGAGTACCCGTTCGCCTGGTTCGGCGTGATGGCCCAGGCCCCGGCCAGCGCGCCGGAGTTGGTGTACGCGCACTCGGAGCACGGGTTCGCGCTGATCAGCCGGCGGACCGAGACCGTCCAGCGGATGTACTTCCAGTGCGACCCGGCCGAGTCCACCGCCGACTGGTCGGACGAGCGGATCTGGGCGACCCTGCAGGCCCGGGTGGCGGGCGAGGACGGCTTCCGGCTGGTCGAGGGGCCGGTCCTGGAGCGGACGGTGCTGCGCTTCCGGTCCTTCGTGCAGGAGCCGATGCGCTGGGGTTCGCTGCTGCTGGCGGGCGACGCCGCGCACACCGTGCCGCCGACCGGCGCGCGCGGGCTGAACCTGGCGCTGCACGACGTCAAGGTGCTGGCGGGCGTGCTGCTGCGGGCGCTGGGCGGCGAGGGCGAGCCGGCCCTGGCCGACTACCAGCCGCTGGCGCTGCGCCGGATCTGGCGGGCCCAGCACTTCTCGTCCTGGATGACCCGCCTGCTGCACACCGCGCCGGGTGCCTCGCCGTTCGAGCTGCGCCGCCAACTGGGCGAGCTGGACGGCGTGGTGGGCACCCGCGCGGGCCGCGCGTACCTGGCCGAGCAGTACACCGGCTGGCCGTCCTCCGCCTGACCTGCGCCCGCCCCGCCCGCCCCTCCTGCGGCTCCCCCGGCCTTCCCGGCCCTCCCGACTCCCCGGAGACCCACCGTGATCATCGACGCGCACGGCCACTTCACCACCGCCCCGCCGCAGCTCGCCGCCTGGCGCGAGCGCCAGAGCGCCGCCGTGAACGACCCGGCGAACGCCCCCCGCCCGGACGAGCTGCGGATCTCGGACGACGAGCTGCGCGAGGCGGTCGGGTCCAACCAGCTGCGGCTGATGGACGAGCGCGGCACCGACCTGACGGTCTTCTCGCCGCGCGCCAGCTTCATGGCGCACCACGTCGGCGACTTCGCGGTCTCGTCCGCCTGGGCGCGGATCTGCAACGACCTGGTGCACCGGGTGAGCGCGCTGTTCCCGGAGCGCTTCGCGATGGGCGCGATGCTGCCGCAGTCGCCGGGCGTCGACCCGGCGAGCTGCCTGCCGGAGCTGCGGCGCGCGGTGGAGGAGCTGGGCGCGGTCTCGGTGAACCTCAACCCGGACCCGTCCGGCGGCCGGTGGACCGCCCCGCCGCTGACCGACCGCTCCTGGTACCCGCTGTACGAGGCGCTGGTGGAGTACGACGTGCCGGCGATGGTGCACGTGTCGACGTCCTGCAACCCGGCGTTCCACACCACCGGCGCGCACTACCTGAACGCCGACACCACCGCGTTCATGCAGCTGCTGCAGGGGAACCTGTTCGCGGACTTCCCGACGCTGCGGCTGGTGGTGCCGCACGGCGGCGGCGCGGTGCCCTACCACTGGGGGCGCTTCCGGGGGCTGGCGCAGGCGCTCGGCGGGCCGACCCCGGAGGAGCTGGTGGGCGGCAACGTCTTCTTCGACACCTGCGTGTACCACCAGCCGGGCATCGACCTGCTGGCCTCGGTGGTGCCGGCCGGGGGCGTGCTGTTCGCCAGCGAGATGATCGGCGCCGTCCGGGGGGTCGACCCGCTGACCGGCCACCACTTCGACGACACCCGGCGGTACGTGGACGCGACCGACCGCCTCACCGACGCGCAGCGGGCGGCCGTGTACGCCGGCAACGCGCTGCGCGTCCACCCCCGGCTGGCCGCCCGCCTCGCCGCGCGCTGACCGCCCCGACCCCCTAGGAGGAGAGACCCATGCACACCGAACTCGGTGTCGTCCGCACGAAGATCGAGCGGCCCGACCCGGCCGCGGTGGCCGCGCTGTCGGCCTTCGGCACGGCGACCGTCCACGAGGCGATGGGCCGCACCGGCCTGACCCGCCCGTACCTGCGCCCGGTGTACCCGTCGGCGCGGCTGTGCGGTCCGGCGGTGACGGTGCTGCTGCAGCCGGGCGACAACTGGATGCTGCACGTCGCGGCGGAGCAGGTCCGGCCGGGCGACGTGGTGGTGGCGGCCTGCACGACGGAGAGCGAGGACGGGTTCTTCGGCGACCTGCTGGCGACCTCGTTCCGCGCCCGGGGCGGCGCGGGCCTGGTGATCGACGGCGGGGTGCGGGACGTCGCGGAGCTCCGGGCGATGGACTTCCCGGTGTTCTCCCGGGCGGTGAACGCCCGCGGCACGGTGAAGGCCACCCTGGGCTCGGTGAACGTCCCGGTGGTGTGCGCCAACGCGCTGGTCCGCCCGGGCGACGTGGTGCTGGCGGACGCGGACGGCGTGGTGGTGGTGCCGCGCGAGCGGGTCGCCGAGGTCGCCGGGGCCTCGGCGCGGCGCGAGGAGAACGAGGCGGGCAAGCGCGAGCGGCTGCGCTCGGGCGAGCTCGGCCTGGACATGTACGCGATGCGCGGCCCGCTGGCCGAGCTCGGCCTGCGCTACGAGGACTGATCGCCGTGGACCAGGGGAAGACCCCGGGCTGGCTGGACTGGCACCCGGCCCCCAGCCGCCCCGGACTGGCGCTCCCGGCGGGCGCGGTGGACGCGCACTGCCACGTGTTCGGCCCGGCCGCCGAGTTCCCGTACGCGCCCGAGCGCAAGTACACCCCGTGCGACGCCTCCGCCGAGCAGCTGTTCGCGCTCCGCGACCACCTGGGCTTCGCCCGCAACGTGATCGTCCAGGCGACCTGCCACGGCGCCGACAACCGCGCCCTGGTGGACGCGCTGCGCCGCTCCGGCGGCCGGGCGCGCGGCGTGGCGACCGTGCGGCCGGGCGTCTCGGACGCCGAGCTGCGCGAGCTGCACGGGGCGGGGGTGCGCGGCGTCCGGTTCAACTTCGTCCGCCGCCTGGTCGACGTCACCCCGCGCGCGGACCTGTGGGACGTGGTGGAGCGGATCGCCCCGCTCGGCTGGCACGTGGTGCTGTACTTCGAGGCCGCCGACCTGGCCGGGCTGCGCGAGTTCCTCCTGTCCGTCCCGGTGCCGCTGGTGGTCGACCACCTGGGCCGCCCGGACGTCTCCAAGGACCCGGACGGCCCGGAGTTCGCCGAGTTCCTGTCCTTCCTGCGGGCCCGGGAGGACGTCTGGTGCAAGGTCGGCTGCCCCGAGCGGCTCTCGCTGACCGGTCCGGCCGCCCTGGACGGCGAGCGGAACGCCTACCGGGACGTGGTGCCGTTCGCCCGCCGGGTGGTCGGGGAGTTCCCCGACCGGGTGCTGTGGGGCACCGACTGGCCGCACCCCAACCTGAGGGACCACATGCCGGACGACGGCCTGCTGGTCGACTTCCTGTCGCACGTCGCGCCCACCGCCGAGCTGCGGCACAAGCTCCTGGTCGACAACCCGACCCGCCTGTACTGGCCCGAGGGCCCCGAGAACGAAGGGAGTTGAGCGGCGTGGCACTGGACCGCAGGTACCGGCTCGTCCCCGGCACCACCATCTTCGACGCCGAGCAGTCCGCCCGCGGCTACCACCTCAACCAGTTCTGCATGTCGCTGATGACGGCCGAGAACCGGGCCGCCTACCTGGCCGACGAGCGCGCCTACCTGGACGCCTGGCCGCTGCGCGAGGAGCAGAGGCGGGCGCTGCTGGACCGGGACCTGAACGCGGCGGTGCGCGAGGGCGGGAACATCTACTTCCTCGCCAAGTGGGGCGCCACGCTGGGGTTCTCGTTCCAGCAGATGGCGGGCTCGATGACCGGCATGACCGAGCAGGAGTACCGGGACATGATGGTGGCCGGCGGCCGCTCCGCCACCGCCCCGGCCGGCCGGATCGACCACGCCGTGCTGGAGGCCGCGCACGCCGGCCAGGCGCCGCCCGCCGAGCACGCCGCCGTCTCGGCCGCCGTGTTCACCTCGCACGTCCCGGCGATCGGCGCGGCGCTGGACCACGGCAGGACCCACGAGCCGTACTGGCGGCCGGTGTTCGCCGGGTACGAGCACTCCCGGCGGTGGGCCGCCGCGCACGTCCCGGACGTCGTGGTGCTGGTCTACAACGACCACGCCAGCGCCTTCGACCTCTCGCTGGTCCCGACCTTCGTGCTGGGCACCGGCGCCGCCTACCCGACCGCCGACGAGGGCTACGGCCCGCGCCCGGTGCCGGGCGTCGAGGGCGACCCGGAGCTGGCCGCGCACCTGGCGCACTGCCTGATCCAGGACGACTTCGACCTGACGCTGGCCAACGAGATGCCGGTCGACCACGGGCTGACGGTGCCGCTGTCGCTGATGTTCGGCGAGGTCGAGAGGTGGCCGTGCAAGGTGATCCCGCTGCACGTCAACGTGGTGCAGTACCCGGTGCCGTCCGGGTCGCGCTGCTTCGAGCTGGGCCGGGCGCTGCGCCGGGCGATCGAGTCGTACCCGCGTCCGCTGGACGTCCAGGTGTGGGGCACCGGCGGGATGAGCCACCAGTTGCAGGGCCCGCGGGCCGGGCTGATCAACCGGGAGTGGGACAACGCCTTCCTGGACCGGCTGGTGGCCGACCCGGCGGGCCTGGCCCGGGTGCCGCACCTGGAGTACGTCGAGGAGGCCGGCTCGGAGGGCATCGAGCTGGTGATGTGGCTGATCGCGCGCGGCGCGCTGAGCGACGTCGACGGCGGCGGCACGGTGGACGTCGAGCACCGCTTCTACCACGTGCCGGCCTCCAACACCGCCGTCGGCCACCTGATCCTGAACAACCACCCGCGGCACCCCGAGGAGAACTGACATGACCACCCAGCAGCCCCTGCGGATCGCCCTGGCCGGCGGCGGCGCGTTCGGCGCCAAGCACGCCGCCGCGCTGCGCCGGATCGAGGGCGTGGAGCTGGCCGCCGTGGTCTCCTCCTCGCCGGACAGCGCGCGGAGGTTCGCCGCCGAGCAGGGCGTCGAGCGGGCGGCCGGCAGCCTGGCCGAGGTGCTGGCGGCGGACGACGTGGACGCGGTGGTCCTGGCCACCCCGACGCCGCTGCACGCCGAGCAGACCCGGGCCTGCCTGGCGGCGGGCAAGCACGTGCAGGTGGAGATCCCGGTCGCGGCCTCGCTGCCGGACGCCGAGGCGTCCGTCGCGGCCGCCGAGCGCACCGGCCTGGTCGCGATGGCCGGGCACACCCGCCGCTTCAATCCCAGCCACCAGTGGGTGCGGCGGCGGATCACGGCCGGCGAGCTGACCGTCCAGCAGATGGACGTGCAGACCTACTTCTTCCGCCGCACCAACCTCAACGCGCTCGGCCGGAAGCGCAGTTGGACCGACCACCTGCTGTGGCACCACGCCGCGCACACCGTCGACCTGTTCGCCTACCAGACCGGTTCGCCGATCGTCCGGGCCAACGCGGTCCAGGGCCCGGTCCACCCCGAGCTGGGCATCGCGATGGACATGTCGATCCAGTTGCAGGCGGCGAGCGGCGCGATCTGCACCCTCTCGCTCTCCTTCAACAACGACGGCCCGCTCGGCACCTTCTTCCGCTACATCGGGGACACCGGCACCTACCTCGCTCGCTACGATGACCTGGTGACCGGAGAAGACGAACCGATCGACGTCAGCGGCATCGACGTCTCCCTCGACGGCATCGAACTGCAGGACCGCGAGTTCGTGGCCGCGATCCGCGAGGGGCGCGAGCCGAACGCCTCGCTCGCCCAGGTGCTGCCCTGCTACCGCACCCTGGCCGACCTCGAACGGCAGCTCGCCCTCCCGGTGGGCGTGTGAGCACCCGCCGGATCGGCCCGTTCGAGGTCCCGGCCGTCGGCCTCGGCTGCATGAACCTCAGCCACGCCTACGGCACCGCGCCCTCCCCGGAGGACGCCGCGAAGCTGCTGCTGTCCGCGCTGGACGCGGGCGTCACGCTCTTCGACACCGCCGCGCTGTACGGCTTCGGCGCCAACGAGGAGCTGGTCGGCCGGGTGCTCGGCCCGCACCGCGACCGGATCGTGCTGGCCTCCAAGTGCGGCATGACGGGCGTGGACGGACGGCGCGTCATCGACGGCCGCCCGGAGACGATCCGGCGCACCGCGGACGAGTCGCTGGCCCGGCTGGGCACCGACGTGATCGACCTGTACTACCTGCACCGGCTCGACCCGGCCGTCCCGGTCGAGGAGAGCGTCGGCGCGCTGGCCGGGCTGGTCGCGGCGGGCAAGGTCCGCGAGATCGGCCTGTCCGAGGTGTCGGCGGCCACCCTGCGCCGGGCGCACGCGGTGCACCCGGTCGCGGCGCTGCAGAACGAGTACAGCCTGTGGACCCGCAACCCGGAGCGCGGCACCCTGGCCGCCACCCGTGAACTCGGGGTCGCCCTGGTCGCGTTCAGCCCGGTCGCGCGCGGCTTCCTCACCGACGCGCCGCCCGCGATGGCCGAGCTGCCGCCCGGCGACATCCGGCACACCATGCCGCGCTTCACCGACGCCCACTACCCGGCCAACCTGGCGCTGCGCGCCGAGCTGGCCGCGCTGGCCGCCGACGCGGGCCTGACGGTGGCGCAGCTGGCGCTGGCCTGGGTGCTCTCCCGCGGCGAGCACGTCGTCGCCATCCCGGGCACCCGCTCGGTCGAGCACCTGCGGGAGGACGTCGCGGTCCTGGACCTGGAGGTTCCGGCCGAGCTGCTGGCGGCGGCGGGCCGGGTGCTCTCCGACGAGACGGTGCACGGTTCGCGGTACGCGGCGGCGAACCTGCCGGAGATCGACACCGAGCGCTGCGGCGCGGCGGGCTGACGGCCCGTCACCCGGCGGCGGCGCCCGACGCCGCCGGGCCGGCCGGGCGCCACGGCTCGGCCCACGGCACGTCCCCGCCCTCGGCGGCGGCCAGCAGCGGGTCGAAGGTGGCGCCGTCGACGCCCTCCCGGATCAGGTCGGCGTGGCCGGCGTGCCGGGCGGTCTCCTCGATCAGGTGCAGCAGCACCCAGCGGACCGACCACGCCCCGACCCCGGCGGGCACCCAGGCCGCCCCCGGCGGCACGGGCACGGCCCGTCCGAGGTCGGCGACGGCCGCGACCGCGGCGTCCGTGGCGCGGGCCGCCGCCGCGTACGCGGCCAGCGCCCCGGCCAGCGTCTCGTCCGGCCCGAGCCGGAACTCGTCCCCGGCCTGCGGCGTGGCGGGCCGTCGCAGCACCAGTCCGGTCCAGAACGCCTCGCAGCGGGCGGCGTGCTTGATCAGGCCGCCGATGCTCAGCGGGCCGGCGGACGCGGCCGTCCTGGCCTGGTCGTCGGTCAGGCCGTGGGCGGTGGCGCGCAGGGCGCGGCGCTGGTGGGCGAGGTAGGCGGTCAGCGCCGTGCGCTCGTCGGGGACGGGCGGGACGACTCTCGGCACGGTGGCTCCCCCTGGTCATGCAAACTCTTGCAGAAAATTTCTGGCGGATCCTATCTCCACTCCGCCGATGATCCGCAACTCGCCCGATAAGCCCCAGAGTTAGTAGCCATTCGCCTTGCGCAATAGGCTGAAATTTCTTCCACAGCAGGGTTGACCGCTCCCCACCCGGGGCGAGAAGGTCTGCCCCATGCCCGCACACGTACCGCCCATCGCCGACGAGCGCGACGGCCTGCTCGCCTACCTCGCCCACCAGCGCCGCGCCCTGCGCGCCACCGCCCACGGCCTGACCGAGGAACAGGCCCGACTGACGCCCACCGCCAGCGCGTTGAGCATCGGCGGCCTGATCAAGCACGCCGCCCGCTGCGAGGCCGGCTGGACCGACCTGGTCCTGCGGCGCCGGCGCGGCCCGGAGCGGACGGCGGACGAGGACGACTCTGCCGAGTTCGCGCTCACCGACCGGGAGACCCTGGCCGGCGCCCTGGCGCAGTACGCGGCGGCGGCCCGTGAGACGGACGCGGTGGTCGCCGCCGTCGCCGACCTCGGGCAGGCCGTGCCGGTCCCCCGGGGGGTGCCGTGGTTCCCGGCGGAGGTGGAGAACTGGTCGGTCCGCTGGGTGCTGCTGCACCTGATCGAGGAGACCGCGCGGCACGGCGGCCACGCCGACCTCCTCCGCGAGAGCATCGACGGCGCGACCCTGTTCCCGCTGCTGGCCGCCGCCGAACGCTGGCCCGACCCGTGGTTCGAGCCCTGGCGCCCCCCGGCCGCCGACTGACCGGCGGCCGACCGGCCCGCCCGCCCCTATCCGGCGGCGGGCAGGACCGCCACCGAGGCCGAGGTGGCGCGCAGCCGCACCCGGTGGTCGGCGTCCGCCCGGGCGGGGAGGGCGATCCGGACGTCGGCGGAGGCCTGGTCCGGGTCGAAGGCGTAGCCGCCGTCCCCGGGCGGCAGCCGGAGGGCCACCGAGGCGGAGGTCGCGTCCAGGGCCAGCTCGTCGGGCGGGGCGGCGAAGCCGAGGTCGGCGCTGCCGGAGCGGATCGACACCGTCGCGTGCTCCGGGCGCAGGCCGACGGCGGTGCAGCGGATCGAGGCCAGCGACAGGGCGAGGTCGCCGCGCAGCCCCGACAGGGCGATCTCCCCGGAGTCCTGGCGGACCGTCAGCGCGGTGCCCTCCGGGACGGTGAGCCGCAGCCGCCCGCCGCAGCGGCCGAACGGGCCGCCGTCCGCGGCGCAGCGCACGGGCACCGCGCCGTCGCTCCCGGCCGGGCCGAGCCCGACCGGGCCGGGGGTGTCGGAGCCCTCGGGGAGGTACTCGGCCGTGAGGGCGGAGCCACCGGACCCGACGATCTCGACCCGGCCCGACACCCCGTCCAGCAGCAGCGCGCGCGGGCTGCCGGGCAGCGCCCGGGGCCCCTCCCCGACGCCGTCCACGGCGCCGTTCCGGTCGGTCAGGGCCACCGCGTAGACGCCGAGCAGGACCAGCGCGGCCGCCGCGGCGCCGATCCGCCACCGCCGCCACCCCCGGTGCCCGTCCGGCGGGACGGGCGGTCGCGGCGGGACGGCCGGAGCGACCGGGGCCGGCGGAGCGGCCGGGGCCGGTGGGGTGGTCGGGGCCGGTGGGGTGGTCGGTTTCGGCGGGACGGCTTCGCTCATGCCCGCCCGTGTGCCCGCTCCGGCCCGGCGCATTCCCGCCCCCGCCGGGCGTCCGGCGGGCTGACGCGCGGTCAGCCGCCCGGCACGGCCACCGGCGAGGAGGCGCCGCGGACGCGCAGGGCGGGCGCGCCCGTCCCGTCGGCGGGGACGGTCCACAGGTCGGTGCCCCGGCCGTTCGGGAGGGCGTAGCCGAGGGTGGCGCCGTCCAGCCAGGCCGCCTGGTCGTCGACGCTGCGGGTCTCGGCGAGCGGGTGCTCGCGCAGGTCGGCCAGGTCGAGGACGTACAGCCGCCAGGGCGCGGCCGGGTCGTCGGAGACCTTCTTCTTGAAGGCCAGCCGGGTGCCGTCCGGGGAGAGCGAGGGGCACTCGACGTTCTCCCGCAGGGTCCGGGCGGACCAGGCGGCCAGGTCGCCCTCGACCAGGCGGGTGCGGCCGCCGGTGGAGACGGTGGCGTAGAACCGGTTGTCGTCGGCGGCGAAGCCGACGCCCCAGTAGTTGACGTCGGCGGCGTGGTAGCGGGTGCCGTCCACGGTCAGCGGGATGCCCTCGATCGACTTGATCAGGTAGCCGGTGCGCAGGTCGAGCACGGAGGTGCGGGTGGAGAACCCGCTGACCGCGTAGGAGTCGCCGACCGCGAACGCCGTCCAGGACAGCAGGTTGCCGGAGGCGGAGACCCGGGCCCGGTTCGGGATGCCGGGCACGGTGATGCTCTGCAGCTGCCGGAACCGCCGGTCGTAGACGACGGCTTCGGTCCGGGCCGGGGTGCCGGGCAGCGCGCGCAGGCACAGCGCCCGCTCGCCCCCGGCGTAGAACCGCTCGCAACTGGGACCGCCGGCCTCGCCGCCCTCCCGGGCGACCCGCCCGGTGGCGGCGTCCCGGTAGTAGAGCCCGGCGCGGTCGAGCGTGAAGGAGCCGTCGGCGGCGACGACCCGGTGCGCGCCGCCGCGCGCCCGGGCGTGCAGCACGTACCCGAGCGAGCCGCCGAACAGCGCGAGCAGGGCGACGCCGAGCACCACCAGCCGCCACCCGGCGATCCGGCGCCCCGCTCCGACGTCCTCCACCTCGGCCCCGGGCAGGTCGAACGCGGTCAGGCGGTCCTCCGTCCGGACCGGTCCGGGTCCGGCGCCGCCGGTCGGCGCCGCTCCGCTCTCCGGTGTGCTCATGCGGTCTTCCCTTCGGGCAGGACGCGCCGGGCCGCGAGCAGCGCGGCGGCCAGCGCGAGTACGGCGGCGGCGAGCGCGGGGCGGGTGCCCCAGTAGGTCCAGGCGGCGCCGAACGCGGCGGCCCCCGCCAGCCGGGCCAGCGCCTGGCCGGTCTGGACGACGGCGAGGCCCCCGGCCCGGCCGGCGGCGGGCAGCAGCGGCCCGGCGAGCGCCATCAGGACCCCGTCGGTGGCGGCGTAGAAGACGCCGAGCAGGACGAGGACAAGGGCGGCGGTGGCCCACCCGACCGGGACGAGCAGCAGCAGGTAGGCGGCGAGCAGCGCGAGGTGCCCGGCCAGGAACGGGGCCCGGCGGCCGGTGCGGTCGGCGATCCGGCCCACCGGGACGGCCAGCAGCAGGTAGCAGGCGGCCGAGCCCAGCGGCAGCAGCGGGAACACCTCGGCGGGCAGGTCGAGCAGGCGCTGCAGCAGCAGGTAGAGGAAGGAGTCCCCGACGGTCGCGCCCCCGAGCAGTGCGGCGGCCCCGGCCACCCGCCGCAGCGCGGGGTCGCGCAGCACCTGGCGCACGGTCGGCCGGCCGGCCCCGGCCCCCGCCTCCGCGTTCCCCCGCCGCGCGGGGCGCGGGGCACGCGGCGCGGGCACCGGCGCGGCCGGGTCGGCGGGGCGGTCGCGGACGAACAGGACGAGGATCAGGACGCCGAGCAGTCCGGTGCCGAAGGAGAGCACGAAGACGGCGTCGTACGCGTCGGCGGTGGCCTGGAGCACGGCGAAGGCGGCCAGCGGGCCGAGCAGGGCGCCGGTGGTGTCCATGGCGCGGTGGGCGCCGAAGGCGCGGCCGAGGTCGGCGGGGGGCGTGCTGAGGGTGATGAGCGCGTCCCGGGGGGCGGTGCGGACGCCCTTGCCGAGGCGGTCGGCGGCGAGTGCGGCGGCGATGCCGCTCGCGGCGCCGCCGGCCAGCAGCAGGCCGAGCCGGGAGAGCGCGGAGAGCAGGTAGCCGGCCCCGGCGACGTGCTTGTGGCGGCCGCCGCCGCGGTCGGCGAGCCGTCCGCCGAGGAGTCGGACGAGTGCGGTGGCGCCGTTGAACAGGCCGTCGAGGAAGCCGAACTGGAGGGGTGACAGGCCGAGGCCGAGCACCAGGTAGAGCGGCAGCACGGCGGTGACCATCTCGGAGGAGACGTCGGTGACCAGGCTGACCGCGCCGAGCGCGAGGACGGTGCCGGGGACGCGCCCGCCCGGCCGGGCGGGGCGGGCGGGCGCGTCGGGGCGGCGGCCGGTGGTGGCCAGGTACATCATCAGTGGCAGTCGTAGGCGGGGCTGGTGTCCTCGACCCGGCCGTCGGTGCCGACGTAGGTCCAGCTGTAGCCGGTGTCGGTGAAGTCGAGCTTCAGGACGCCGTAGTCGCCGCTGATCCGCTTCTGGCTGTTGGGCTGGATCTGCTCGATGGGGTAGGGCTCGGCGCCGCCCATGCCGCCGACGATCTCGACGATGCCGTCGGCGGTGGCCCGGCCGTCGGGGTCCTGCGGGGCGAAGCGCTCGTAGTGGTGGTCGTGGCCGTTGAGGACGAGGTCGGCCTTGGCGGCGTAGAGGAGTTTCCAGACGGGCTTGGAGACGGGGTCGTTGCCGTGGCCGCCGGAGGAGTAGAGCGGGTGGTGCCAGTAGGCGGCGAGGCACTTCTTGCCGTTGGCGGCGAGGTCGGCCTTCAGCCAGTCGATCTGGGCGCTCTGGTCGAAGGAGTTGGAGTCGAGCGCGATGAAGTGCCAGTTGCCCTGGTCGTAGCTGTAGTAGCTCTTGCCCTGGGGGTAGGCGATCGCGCCGAAGTAGGACTTGTAGCCGGCCAGCGACCCGGCGGGGTCGTAGGTCTCGTGGTTGCCGGGGACGGGGCGGGTCTTGGCCTTGAAGGCGCCCCAGCTCTTGTCGTAGTAGTTCTTGAAGTCGCTCAGCCGGGCGTCGTCGTACTGGTTGTCGCCCATGGTGAGGTAGAAGGCGGGGTTGATCCGCTGGGCGAGCGCGGCGGTCTTCGGGTGGGCGCAGCCGCTGTCGGCGGCGGTGCACTGGGCGGCGATGTCGCCGGCCGCGACGACGGTGAACGCGCCGGTGCCGGGCGTGCCGGTGGGCGAGGGGCTCGGCGTGGGGCTCGGCGAGGGGGTGCCGGCGCCGGTGGTGCCGTAGACCTCCATCTCGTACAGCGAGTAGCCGTACGAGGTGCCGCGGGCGGTGCCGTACAGCCGGACGTAGCGGCCCCTGCCGGTCAGGCCGGTGAACTCGTCGGTGCCGCCGTTGCCGGCCTTCTCGGTGGCGAGGGCGGTCCAGGTGGTGCCGTCGGTGGAGATCTCCAGCCGGTAGGCCTTGCCGTAGGCGGCCTCCCAGCTGAGCTTGACCCGGGTGACGGTGGCGGTGGTGCCGAGGTCGACCTGCAGCCACTGCGGGTCCTTGCCCTCGGCGCTGGCCCAGCGGGTGCTGCCGCTGCCGTCGAAGGCCTTGGCGGCGGCGTACGAGCTGCCTTCGGTGGAGGAGGAGGTGGCGGGTTTGCCCTGGGAGAGGAGCGGGTCGGCCGCCGCTCCGGCGCGGTCGGACCAGCCGATGAGCAGTCCGCCGAGCAGGGCGAGCGAGACGGCGTAGCCGCCGATCCGGGCCCGGCGGGCCGTGGTTGCCTGGTGCATCTGTGAACTCCCTGACCTGGAACGGGGAGAGCTGGGCGCCGGTGCGGGACGCACCGGGGGCGGTGGCCGCACTCCACCGCGGCGGCCGGGTCAGAGCTCTCGCTGAGCGCGTCACGCCCCGTCCGGTGCGGGCGCCGCGCCGGGCCGCCGTCAGCGAGAGTAGTAGAAAGGAAACTTTCCTTCCAGTACTGGCGCCGCTCGAAATTCCGCTCGAACTCCCCTGCACGGCACCGCCGTTCGCCCTTCACCCGGACGCCCCGTCAATGTCACCCGGCGGCCCGGGCGGTGGCCGCGACCGGGACCGGAGTCGGGGGTGGCGTGGCCCTCCGGCATGACGCCGGGAACCCGCCGTACCCCGGAGGTCGGAGCCCGATCCGGTCCCCGCGCGGTACGCGGGCCGCCGACCGGCGGCCGGAGACTGGAGGCGTTCCCGGCCCCCTGCCCCGCATGGAGGAATGAATGGTTCTGCACGGCGGACGGAAGACCACCGTCCTGGCCCTGGGCGCGGCGGCGGCCGTGCTGGCAGCCCTGACCCCGGCGGTGGCGTCCGCCGCGGACGACCCGCTGCGGCGCTACACCGGGCAGCGGCCGCGGTGGGAGCGCTGCGACCCGGCGCGCCCGGCCGCGTTCGAGTGCGCGAAGGTCACCGTCCCGCTGGACTACGCCGACCCGGCGGGCCGGACGCTCGACATCGCGGTCTCCCGGGTCCGGGCGGGCGATCCCGCGCGGCGGCACGGCGTGCTGCTGCTGAACCCGGGCGGCCCGGGCGGGTCGGGGCTCGACCTGCCGGTGGACCTGGCCCCGGGCCTGGCGCCGCAGGTGTCGGCCCGCTTCGACCTGGTCGGCTTCGACCCGCGCGGCGTCGGCCGCAGCTCGCCGATCGCCTGCGACCTGACGGCGGACCAGCGGGTCTTCCAACGCCCCTACTCGGCGCGGACGTTCGCCCGGGACACCGCCCTGGCCAGGTCGGCCGCCGACCGGTGCCGGGCGAAGGCCGGCGACGTGCTGCCGCACCTGACCACCCGCAACGCCGCCCGGGACATGGACCTGGTCCGGGACGCCCTGGGCGAGCGGAGGATCTCCTACTTCGGGCACTCGTACGGCACCTACCTCGGCGCCGTCTACACCCAGCTGTTCCCCCGGCGGGCGGACCGGATCGTGCTCGACAGCGCGGTCGACCCGGCGCTCGCCTGGCGCGGCACCCTCCGGCGGGGCGCCGAGGACGCCGAACTCGCCTTCACCCGCTGGACGCAGTGGGCCGCCGCCCGTGACGGCGCGTACGGTCTGGGCGCCACCCCGGAGCGGGTCCGCCGGACGTTCTGGGAGCTGGTCGCCCGCGCCGACCGGACGCCCGTCCCGACCGGGGGCGGGCCGGTGGACGGCGACGCCGTCCGCGCCCGGTACGCCGCGTTCGTGCACGTCGAGGAGGTCAGCGCCTGGCTCGCCGCGCTGAAGGCCGCCGCCGAGGGCGGTCCGCCCGCGCCCGCGCTGCCGGAGGCCGTCGCCCCCGACAACACCGCCTCGGTCGCCTGGTCGGTCTTCTGCGGCGACGCCCCCGGCAGTTGGCCGCGCGACCCCGAGCAGTACCGCCGGGACGCCGTCCGCGACCGGGCCGCCGCCCCGCTGGCCGGCGACTTCGGCGCGAACGTCCAGCCGTGCGCGTTCTGGCCGCGCGGCACCGGCGAGCCGACCACCGTGGTGGACAACGGCGTCCCCGCCCTGATCGTCCAGAACGAGTGGGACCCGCAGACCACGCTCGGCATGGCGCAGGGCATGCGCCGCGCCCTGCACGGCTCCCGGCTGGTCACCGTGGCCGGCGGCGAGGGCCACGGCGTGGTGGTCGGCGGCCCGTCCTGCGCGGACGACAGCGTCACCCGCTACCTGACCACCGGCCAGCTGCCCGCCCGCGACACCACCTGCGGCTGAGCCCCGCCGCCCCGGTGGACGGCCCCGGCCGCGGCGAGGGTGCCCGCGGCCAGGGCCGGCCAGAGCGCGACCGGGGCGAGGGCGGTGATCACGGCCGGGGAGAGGGCCAGGCCCAGGCCGGTGGAGAACTGCAGCCGGGACAGCGCGCGGCCGAGCCCGCCGGGCGGGGCCAGCGCGGTGACCAGGGGGGTGGCGCTGCCCGCGTAGAGGATCTCGCCGAGGGTGCAGGGGACGGTCACCAGCGCCACCGCGAGCGGGCCGAACGGGGTGGCCGCCAGGAAGGCGAGGTAGCTCGCGGCCAGCACGGCTCCGGCGAGCGCCAGCACCCTCGCCCGCGGCCAGCGGGCCGCCGCCCAGGCGGTGACCGGCACCTGGAGGGTGACCACCAGCACGGTGTTGGCGACGAACACGGCGGCGGGCCAGGCCGGCGAGGCGTGCAGCACCGTCACCAGCACCAGCGGCACCGCGATCTCGGGCACGTTCAGGCAGAACACGTACACCACGTTGGCCGCCAGCACCGCCCACAGCCGCCGCGCCCCGCCGTCCCGCTCCACCCCGTCCGCCGCCGGGTCGGACCCGCGCCCGACCCCCCGCCCGGCGGCGCCGACCCGCACCGAGCGGGCCAGCGCGGCGGCCACCAGGAAGCCCGCGCCGGCCACCGCGGCCAGGGCCCGCAGGGCGGGGGCGCCGCCGGCCAGGCAGACGGTGGCGAGCAGCGCGCCGATGCCGAGCCCGGCGTTGCGGACGGCCCGGGCGGCGGCCAGCGCGGTGTCCCGCAGGCCGGGCTCGGCGACGGTGGTGACCAGGGCGGCGTGCGCGGCCGGCCAGGCCTGGTTGCCGATGCCGAGGAACAGCGCGGCCAGCGTGAACAGCGCCACTCCCCCGGTCGGCGCGGCCAGCAGCGCGGCCACGCCGAGCACCCGCACCAGCATCGCGGCGGCGACCGCCGCGCTGCGCGCGCCCCGGTCCAGCCAGCGGCCCAGCGGCGGCATGCAGGCCAGGCCCGCGACGATCCCGCCGGTCATCGCCAGGCCGGTGGTGGCCGCGTCCAACCGCAGCACCTCGATGCCGTACAGCAGCAGGAACGGGCGGAGCAGGCCGGAGCCGAGGGCGTCGACGAGCAGGGCGGCGGCGTAGCGCGGGCCGCCGCCGGCCCGGACCAGTCGGCGCGGGGTGGGGCGCGGCGGGGCGGGCGGCGGCGCGGCGGGGCGGGTGGTGGCGGTCATGGCGCCCAGGCTGCGGGCGGGGCGGCGGGGCGGTCACGTCGGTTGACGCTTTCCGTCAACCGGCGCCGGTCCGGCGTCCGTGCGCGGGGAGAATACCGGGGTGACCCTGCGCATCGACCTCGCCGGGACGCCGCCGGAGCGGATCCGGTTCGGTGTCTCCCCGCTCGCCGAACTGACCGCGATGCTGCACGTGCTGGCCTCGCCGGAGCACCATCCGCGGCTGGCCGGGTGGGCGGCGGGGGTGTGGGCGGGGCTGCGCCCGGAGCTGGCCGAGCGGCTGCGCGAGGCGGAGTTCCTGTGGCGCTCCTCGCGGGCGGACTTCCTGCTGCCGGCCCGGCCGCGGGCCACCCTGGCGGCGGAGCTGGACGAGCTGGACGGACTGGACGACGAGCGGTACGCGCACACGGCGCTGGTCACCTCCTGCGGCTCCAACCGGCGGACCTTCGCCGACCGCTCCCCGCTGCACGACCCGGCGGCCCGGGCCGCCGCGCTGGACCGGGCACAGGCCCGCGGCCCGGCCCAGGAGGCGTTCGTCGAGCGGCTGCTGGACGATCCGGCGGCGGTCCGGGCCCGGGTGCGGGAGACCCTGGAGCTGTGCGCGGAGGCGTTCTTCGACCCCGAGTGGCCGGCGCTGGCCGCCCGCCTGGGCCGGGACGTGCGGGACAAGGCCGAGCTGAGCCGCCGTCAGGGCCTGGCGGCGGCGATGGCCGAGGTGTCCGCGGCGGTCGCGGTGACCCCGGACGGCGGTTCGCTGGTCCTCGACAAGCTGCAGGACTCCACGACGCAGGCCGGCCCGGCCGGGGTGACCTTCCTGCCGAGCGTGTTCGGCCACCCGCACCTGGTCGCCGTGTACGCCCCGGGCTGGCAGCCGGTGGTCCAGTACCCGGCGGCGGACGGGGAGCGGGCGGCGACGGTGGCGCTGGAGACGGTCGCCCTCCGGCTGGAGGCGCTGGCCCACCCGGTCCGGCTGCGCCTGGTCCGCACCCTGGCCCGCGGCCCGCACACCACCGGCGAACTGGCCCGCGCCTGGGAGCTCACCCCGCCCGAGGTCTCCCGCCACCTCGCCGTGCTGCGCCGGGCCGGCCTGCTCACCGCCCACCGCCGGGGCCGCCACGTCCACCACGTCCTCGACCTGGCCGCCACCGCCGCCCTCGGCGGCGACCTGCTGTCCGCCGTGCTGCGCTGACCGGGCCGCACCGGCGGGGCCGCGGACCCCGGGAGGGGCGCTCAGTCGCTCGGTACCACGACGGTGAGGACGGCGCAGACGCCCATGACGGCCAGCATGGTGAAGGCGAGCGTGCGGCCGGGCGGGTCGGGGCGCGGGCCCAGCCGGGCGTCGACCGTGTCGCGCGGGTCGACGGTGACCTGGAGCCGGTCACCGAGCGCGGGGTGGTCGCCGTCGGTCGAGACGTTGTGGAGCACGGTGCCGTCGGCGAGCCGGACGTCCACGGCGGTCACGGACGGACCGACACCGGCCATCGGGTCGGAGGTGACGACGGCGCGGGTCACCTCGGCGTCGGAGGTGACGCCGCGGTCGTGCATGATCTGCTGGTCCTGCATGCCGAGTCCGGCGGCGCAGAGGAAGGTCCAGGCCGCGTACACCCCCACCAGGGACACGCCCGCGATCCCCTCGCCCTGCTTGCCCAGGCGGAGCGCGCCCACCACGCCGAGGACCAGGACCAGCACGAAGCCGACCAGGCTGAGCAGGCCCAGTCCCCGGTCCCGCAGGGCCAGCAGCCCCCACAGCACGAACACGGCCGCCGTCGCGCCGACCGGACCCCACAGGTACTTCTCCACGGCCTCACCCCCGGTCTTCCCGTACCCCGCCGGGAGACGGCCGACTCGCACCCGCGCGAAGTCACCTGACGCGCCGTCAGCCATCTCGGGCGTCCGCCAGGAGTCCCCGCGGGTCGGCGGTGGCCGCCGGGACGCCGTGGTTCTCCGCCACCGCGACCGGGTTGACCACGACCTCGTCGACGCCCGCCGCGAAGAGGCGTCCGATGCCCGCGCGGACCTCCCGGCGGGTGCCGAACAGGAAGACGCCCTCCTCGACCAGCTCCCGGGCGGAGGTCACCGGGTCGGCCGGGTCGACGTCCAGCCCGGCCCGGCGCAGCATGTCCGCGTAGTGCGGCACCCGCAGGTGGAACCCGGTGGCGCGCCGGGCGAGCACCATCGCGTTGCGGCCCGGCCGGTCCAGCGCGGCGTGGACGGCGGTGACGATCCGCGGCCGCTCCCGTCCGGCGGCGCGGGCGCCCGCCCCCAGGGCCGGGGCCAGCACGTCCCGGACGTACTCGACCGGCGTCAGCCGGCTGATCGCGGCGTCGGCGACCGCGCCAGCCGCCCGGGCCGTGCCGGGGCGCAGCACGCCCGCGCCGACCTCCGGCACCTGCGCGCCGTCCGGCAGCGGGGAGCGTGCCGGTCATCGGCGGGCGTCCAGCGCGCAGCGCCGTTGGCAGGCGAGCGCGAGGGACATCAGCGCGGCGGGCAGCAGGGTGAACCCGGCCAGCAGCGCGGTCAGGGCCGCGTCGCTCTGCGCGGCGTGCTCGCCGGCGGTGCTGGAGACGAAGCCGCCGAGGGCGAGGACGGCCGCGTACAGGTAGGGGCCGACGGCGGTGCCGGTGGCCTCGGTGGCGGTCCACACGCCGGTGTAGGCGCCGGCTTCGGCGTGTTCGGCGGCGGCGACGGCGTCGGGCAGCAGCGCGAACGCGAACAGTTGCAGGCCGGCGAAGGCGACGCCCATCACCATCACCACGGCGGCGGTGGCGGCGACCCGCGCTCCCCCGTCCAGCAGGGCGGCGGCGGGCAGCAGCAGGACCGAGCCGGTGGCGAAGGCGGCCTGGGAGGCGAGCAGTCCGCGCTGCTTGCCGTTGCCGGGGCGGCGCGACCAGGCCGTCCAGGCGGGTCCGGCGAGCATCGCGGGGGCCAGGAAGAGGCCCATGAACAGGGCGGTGAGCCCGCTGTCGTGGAAGACGTACGCGGTGACGTAGGGCAGCGCGGCCAGGAAGAGGTGGGTGGTGGTGCCGGTGAACAGGTAGGACAGCACCAGCGGGCGGAAGTCCGGGTCGCGCAGGGCGGTGCGCAGGTCGGCGCGGGTGGAGTGGCCGGCCCGTTCGGCGGGGGCCTTGAAGCCGCACTCGGCGGTGAGCCGGCGCACGCCGAGCAGCGCGACGGCGGCGGAGGCGGCCATCGCGGCGGCCAGCAGGACGGCCATCCGGGCGTAGTCGGCGCGGCCGCCGCCGGCGGACAGCGCGGGGGCGGCGACGCCGGCGGCGAGCAGGCCGACGGTGAGCAGCGCCATCCGGAACATGAAGACCCGGGTGCGTTCGTGGTAGCCGACCGCCAGGTCGGAGGGGGTGGTCAGGTAGGGCACCTGGAACGCGGCGAACAGCAGGTTCCCGGCGGTGAACCAGCCGCCGACCCAGAGCGCGGCGCCCCAGCCGTGTAGGGCGGACGGGACGCTGAACACCGCGGTCATCGCGAGGCCGAGCAGCAGTCCGGTGCGCATCATCCGCCGCCGGTGGCCGTCGCGGCGGGCCTGCCGGTCGGAGCGGGAGCCGAGCAGCGGGTGGGCGACGACGTCGACGGCCTTGGGCAGCAGCAGGGTGAAGCCGGCCATCAGGGCGGGGACGCCGAGCACGTCGGTGAGGAAGTACAGCAGGAGCAGACCGGGCACGGTGACCCAGACGCCCATGCCGACCGATCCGGCGGCGTACAGCGTGAGCGTCCCGCGCCCGGCCCCGGCGCCGGTCGCGCCCCCTGCCTCGGCCCCGACCCCGGCCTCGGTCCCAGCCCCGGCCCCGGCTCCGGCCCCGACCCCGGTCACTCCGTTCCCCGGTGGCGGGCGACCAGGCCGGCGGCGAGTTCGGCGCCGTCGAAGGCCCCGGCGGGGGTGCGGGCGGCCAGCGTGCGGCTGACGATCCGGTCGGTGAGGGCCGGCAGGTGGCGGGCGAGGAAGAACTCGACGGCGCCCTTGCGGGTGGTGGTGACGTCGCGGTGCGGGCGGGTGGAGAACGCGGCCTTGCCGATCGCGTCGAGCACGCCCTCCAGCGGCTCGTACACGCTCATGCCCTCCAGCGAGAGTCCGGCGGCCTTGGTGGAGTCGTGGATCGGGCTGCGCACGGCGGAGGGGTAGACGCAGCTGACGCCGACGTGGGTGCCGAGTTCGAGGCGCAGCGCGTCGGCGTAGGCGACCATGGCGCGCTTGGAGGCGCCGTAGGCGGCGGCGAGCGGGAGCTGCATGACGGCCATCCGGGAGGTGACCATGACGACCCGGCCGCGGGCGGTGACCAGGGCGTCGACGCAGGCGGCGGTGGTGCGCCAGGTGCCGAGCAGGTTGATCTCCAGCTGGCGGCGGACCTCGTCGCCGGGGGCGTGCTCGGCGGGTGCGGGGCCGCCGGTGCCCGCGTTGTTGACGAGCACGTCGAGGCCGCCGAGGGTGGCCAGCGCCTCGGTGACGGCGGCGGTCACGCCGTCGTCGTCGGTGACGTCGCAGCGCAGCACGGGGAAGGGTTCGTCGCCGGTGGGGCGCAGGTCGAGTCCGAGGACGTGCGCGCCGGCGGCGGTGAGGCGGGTGCCGAGGGCGCGGCCGATGGTGCCGGAGGCGCCGGTGATCAGGACGCGGCGGCCGCGCGGGTCCTGGCGGCGGTTCAGGATCGTCACCGCTGGTTCTCCTTCTCGTTCGCTGCCGCGCGGCGGGCGCCGGCCTTGAGTTCGCGGGGGACGGCGGCGACGTACCGGTCGAAGTCGATCCGCATCATCGGGCGCTTGTCGCCCCAGCGCCGGACGGCGGCGGCGTGCGCGCGGCGGACGTGCGCGCGCTGCCGCTCGGCGCTGGGCAGGGCGTAGCGGCCGGCCAGGTGGGCGGCGACCAGCCGGCCCTGGGCCTCGACGACGGGGAGCGCGGCGCCGGTGGACTGCATCAGTCCGACGAAGCCGAGGGTGGGGTCGTCGAGGTGGAACACCCGCTGGTAGAGCGGGAGTCGCTCGGGGTCGGGGCCGGTCCAGCGCTCGTCCAGGAAGGGCAGGGTGACCCGGTAGCCGGTGGCCCAGACGATGACGTCGACCTCGTCGGTGCGGCCGTCGGTGAAGTGCACCCGGGTGCCGTCGAGCCGTTCGACGCCGGGGCGGGCCTCGATCTCGCCATGGGTGAGGCGGTGCAGGACGGTGTCGCTGATGGTGGGGTGGTCCTGGAACAGGCCGCCGGCGGGTTCGGGCAGTCCGTACCGGCCGGGGGTGCCGACGGCGAGCCTGAGCACGCTCTGCGCGACGGCCTGCCGGATCCGCCAGGGCAGTACGGCGAGCGCGCCGCCGGTGGCGTCGGCGGGGCGGCCGAACAGGTACTTGGGCACGATGTGGGTGCCGCGCCGGGCGGAGAGCAGCACGGGGCCGTCGGCGACGTACGAGGCGTCGACGGCGATGTCCATCGCGGAGTTGCCGGTGCCGACGACCAGCACCCGCCTGCCCGCGTACGCGTCGGCGCCGCGGTGGTCGTGGGCGTGCAGCTGGGTGCCGTCGAAGCTGCCGGGGTAGCCGGGGCTGGGCCACTTCGGCTCGCGGTTGTGGCCGTTGGCGACCACGACGGCGTCGTAGCGCTCGCCGTCGACCCGCCAGCCGTCGGCGTCCCGGACGACCCGGCGCACCGTGGTGCCGAACCTGACCCGCTCGGTGACGCCGAACCGGTCGGCGTAGTCGGCGAGGTAGGCGGCCACCCGGGCGGCGGACGGGTAGTCGGGCCAGGCGGCGGGCATCGGGTGGTCGGCGAACTCGGTGCGGCCCTTGCTGGTGTTCAGGTGCAGGCTGTCGTACGCCGGGGAGCCCCTCCGCCGGCGGGGTCGTCGCCGGCCCACAGGCCGCCGACGCGGGTGCCGCGTTCCAGGACGGTGACGTACAGCCCCTGGTCGAGCAGTGCCTTGGCGGCGGCCAGCCCGGCCGCGCCGGCGCCGATCACCGCCACCCTGGTCGAGCCCATGCCGGGTGCTCCTCTCGTGGGAAGGCGCTCATTCAATCGAATGATGGAGTCCGGCACAATGGGTGGTGACCTGCTTGTTTCCGCTCCATCACCTGATGGGAACCTCCTCGCCGGTGCGCTATCCTCGATGCCCATGAGCGCCCTGCCCGAGGACGGCCCCCGCGAACGGATCCTGGCGACCGCCACCCGGCTGTTCGCCGAACGCGGCTACGACGCCACCAGCACCCGGGCGATCGGCGACGCAGTCGGCCTCAACATCGCCACCGTCGCCTACCACGTCGGCGGCAAGCCCGAGCTGTACCGCGAGGTGATGCGCCGCGCCCACCTGGCCCAGCGTGAGGTGGTCACCGAGGCGCTGGCCCGGCTGCACGCCTGCGGCCCCACCCCGGCCGAGACCCGGGCCGCGCTGCTCGCCTTCGTCGACGACTACCTGACGTTCTGCCTGCGCCGACCCGAGGTTCCGGCGCTGTGGATGCGCCGCTGGCTGGCCGAGGGCGCCGACCACTCCGACATCGAGAGCGAGTTCGCCGGTCCGCTGGTGGCCGAGGTCGCCGCCGCCGTCCGCACCGTCCTCGCCCGGGCCGGCCTCGGCGCCCGCGCGGACGTCGAGATGCTGGTCTTCACCATCGTCTGGACGTCCCACTCCTTCGGCCAGGCCGGCGTCATCGACCCGGCCGGCACCCGCCGCGGCCCGCTCGACCTCCCCGTCCTCGACCGCTTCCGCCGCCACCTGCACACGGTCGTCACCGCCGTCCTCGACCAGGGCTGACCACCGCGCGAGAACACCGTCGCGGGGCCGTCCGGCCAGTCGGCGTGCGGCGCGGGAGGTGCGGCAGCCGGTCCGAGCCGCGGTCACGACCGTGCGGAAGTCCGCCGTGGCGACAGGGGGTTCGTGAAGGGTCCGGGCGCTTGCGGGCGGGTTCGGCTGTCGCCGGGCGGCCCGGCCGCGCCGTGGTACGAGGCGCGCCCTACCGCCGGAGGCGGCGGCCGCTCAGGCGGCGGCCCGCCGGGAGCGGCCGTCGGCGAGGACGGGGGCGACGGCGGCGCGGAAGCCCGACCGGTCGTCGCCGTAGGCGGCGGACATCGCCCGCAGCCACCAGGTGGTGATCACCGCTTCGCGGTCCGCCGGGTCCTCGACCGGTCCGAGTTCGGCGTAGAACCGGGCCCGCTCCTCGTAGGTCAGCCCCTGCTCGATGCCGTTGATGCTGCGCGGCACCCGCAGCGTCCCGGACTCCGCCGTCGAGGTCATCCCTCTGCCCTCCCCTGCCCTGCCACCCGTCTGCTGCTCAGACGGTAACCCGGCCGGACCCGATCCGTCTCCCACCCGCCGCGCCGGTCTCACTCGCAGCCGCCCCGCCGCCAGTCGTTGGAACTGCCCCGGCCCGCGTGCCCGGGGTCGTCCGGGGAGGCCTCGCCGGGGGCGAGGGCCTTGGCGTGGCCGATCAGGTTGACGTACTGCCACACGCAGGCGTACCGGTCCGAGGTGCCGTTGTTGAACCAGGACCGGTCGTTGTTGTCGACCTCCCAGCTGCCCCAGGACGCGTTGTCGCCGAGGAACCGGTACATCCGGCCCCGGTAGTCGGGCTGGTCCCACACGCACAGGTAGCCGGACGGGCAGGCGGCGGTGCCGGTACGGCCCGGGGCCGCCTGGGCGGAGCCGGCGGGGAGCAGGGTCGCGGCCATGGCGATGGCGGCGGCCATCGCGGTCTTCACGCGCAGGCGCATCCGGGGGTGCCTCTTCGATTCGGGCGGCGGGGCCGCTCGCGGGGTCGGTCGGACGCGAACGTATCCCGCCCCGCCACCGGGAGTTGAGCCGAATGCGGCTCCTACGAGGGAGCGCCCGAAGCACCGGGAGCGAAGCCCCGGCCGCCACGCTCCCCCACCACCAGCCGCGCGCCCGCGCGGATCGAACAGGCATCACGATCCCAAGGAACGCGGGCGGGAACAGAGTTGACCGAACGACGGAAAATACTCTCCCTTCGCCCACGAATCCATTTGCACGATGGCGTTGAGCTGCGAGAACGTATGCCCCGTCGATCCGTGGTCCGGATCAGAGGGAGGCTTTCGGTGTCGTCGTTTCGGAACTGGGCGGTGGTGGCCGTCGCGGCCGCGGCCCTGGCGGGGTGTTCGATTTCCCCGCCCGGCGGCCGGCCCGCTCCCGCCTCGCCGTCGGCTCCGGGCGGCGCGCAGGGGACGGCAGAGCTGCTGGCGCTGGTCGACGCGGCGCGGGTGCCGTTCTCCGCCAGCCTGTCCGGGTGGGTGCGGGACACCGATTCCGACGCGAGGCTCAGCGGCACCGTCAACGTGGCGGACGTCCAGACCGGAGAGGTGTCCGCCTTCGGGCTGATCGGAGGCAGCGTCACCACGGTGTACCTGACGCTGACCCGGGACGCCTCCTACCAACGCGTCGACGAAGGGCCGTGGACCAGGACGGAACGCACCGTCGACCGGCTGGTGGCGGACCACCGTCCCCTGGTGTGGTCGCTGCTGGCCGCCGACCCCGCCTCCTACCGGGGGATGGAGGAGCTGCGCACGCGCAGGGGCGGCCGGGCCCACCACCTGTCCGGGCGACTGCCGGTGACCGCGCTGGAGGAGGCCGTGAGCACTCGCTACCTCCGGCGGCTGACCGAACACCACGTCCTCGACTGCGCCACCGACCTCCTCGTCGACACCGACGGCCGGCTCTCCGCACTCGAGGTGGACTGCGCCGGCGGCGGCTACCAGCTGACCTCCGAGCTGGCCCTGGCCGAGTTCGGCCCCGTGACCGAATCGGAGGCACCGACCGGTCCTTGAACACCGGCCCCCGTCGCACGCGGTGTCCCGCACCTCGGCGTTGCCGTTCTTCCCCCCGCTCTTCGTCCGCTCCCGGTCCGCGGCCCCGGAGACCCGGTCCCGGGCGCGTGCGCTCCCCGGTGGCCGCCGGTCCCGCGAGGCGCCGTGGCGCGTCCGGCGCGGCTACGCCTCCAGGTGCAGGGCGAAGCCGCTGCGGCCGGCCGGTTCCAGGCCCGGCTTCAGGTGCAGGGACGGGATCTCGTAGTCGCCGAAGTTCTGGCGGCGGTACGGGACCGGCGCGGTGGTCTCCAGGGTGCGCAGGCGCTGTTCCCAGGCGGCGGCGACGGCCGGGTAGTCGGCGGGGGTGAGGCGGTCGCTGCCGTAGACGACGAAGGGCGGGAGCACTTCGAGGCCGGGGTAGTGGAGGATGCCGTGCTGGATCGGGAAGAGCAGGTCGTCGATGGGGCCGTTGATGCCGCGCGGGGCGTAGTGGGCCTCGGGGCCGCCGACGGTGACGGAGAGGAGGGCGCGGCGGCCGGCCAGGGTGCCCTCGCCGAAGCGTTCGCCGTACTTGGTGGCGCTGTGCTCGCCGACGCCGTAGGCGAAGCGGTGGGTGAAGACCCGGTCGACCCAGCCCTTGAGGATGGCGGGCATGGTGTACCACCAGAGCGGGAACTGGAGGATGACGGTGTCGGCCCGGAGCAGTTTCTCCTGCTCGGCGCGGACGTCGGGGGTGAGCGTCCCGGCGTCGAAGGCGCGGCCGGAGTCGCGGGGCACCTGGAGCGGGCTGGAGGCGTGCGGGCCGTAGTCCTCGGCGTCGGCGGCGGCCTTCCAGCCCATCGCGTAGAGGTCGCTGACCTGCACCTCGTGCCCGGCGTCCGTGAGGACGGCGACGGCGTGGTCCTTCAGCGAGCCGTTGAGCGACCGGGGCTCGGGGTGGGCGTGGACGATCAGGATCTTCATCGGAGGGGCTCCTCGGTTGCGGTTGCCTCCGATCCTGGCGGCCGCGGCGCCCGGCGTTCAGGGACCGGGCGTCCGTAGGACCGGGCTTCCTGGTACTCGTGGGGCCACCCTCGGCGCGGCGGCGGCGGGCGATACTGAGGGGCGTGGACGATCTCGCGGGCTTTCTGCGGACCCGGCGCGCCCGGGTCGATCCGGCGTCGGCCGGCATCCCGACCGACGGCCGCCGCCGGGTCGCGGGGCTGCGGCGGGAGGAGGTCGCGCACCTGTCCGGGGTGAGCGTCGACTACTACGTGCGGCTGGAGCAGGGACGGGCCACCCAGCCGTCCGAGCAGGTGCTGGACGCGCTGGCGCGGGTGCTGGGCCTGGACGGCACCGAGCGGGCGCACCTGCACCGGCTGGCCCGGCAGCCCCGGCGGCGGGCGAGGGTGCCGGGCGGGCGGATCCGGCCGGAGCTGCTGCGGGTGCTGGGGCTGGTCCGGGGGGCGCCCGCGCTGATCATGGACCACCGGATGAACGTGCTCGCGGGGAACCGGCTGGCCGGACTGCTGTACGGGCGGCCGGAGCCGGCCGGGCTGAACACCGCCCGGCACATCTTCCTGGAGGAGGGCGAGCGCGGCCTGTACGCGGACTGGGAGTCCTGCACCCGGGACGTGGTCGGGCACCTGCGGCTGGCCGCGGGCAAGTACCCAAACGATCCCGGACTGGCCTCGCTGGTCGGCGAGTTGGCGATGGGCAGCGAGCGCTTCCGCCGCCTGTGGGCCCGCGCCGACGTGCGCGCCCGGATGCACGGGCGCAAGGCGTACCGGCACCCGCTGGTCGGGCTGCTCGAACTGGACCAGGAGAACTTCGCGCTGCCGGACGACTCGGGCGCCGAACTGCTGGTCCTCTCGGCGGCCCCGGGCAGCCCGGCCGAGGACGGGCTGCGCCTGCTCGCCGGCCTGGCCGCGGACGCCGACGCGGCCGCGGCCGCCCGCCCGGCACGGGAGGACGTCCGGGCCGACGAGTGACGTCCCCCAGGGCCCGTCGTCGAACCCCCGCCTGCCCCGCGACGCCTGGCACGCCCTCTCGCCGCACCGGGCGAAAAGCCGAGTGCATCCCGTACGAGGCCTTCCACCCGGCACGCCGAGAGCACGCACCAGAGGCCGCAGGGCTGCGACGGGGGCGTGAAGACGCGCCCTGGATCCGCCCCCCGGCCCGCCGCCTCAGCCCGCCGTCGCCGCGGGCGCGGGCGCGTGCGCGGCCAGCGCCTGCGCGACGGTGGTGGCCAGCGGCGTGGTCGGGCGGCCGATCAGCCGGGAGAGTTCGCCGCTGCCGCCGGCCAGCAGGCCGCGGGCGATGCCGGACACGTCCACGTCGACCAGGATCTCGGCGAGCGGCTGCGGCAGGCCCGCGCCGGTGAGCATCCCGAGGTTGGCCTCGGCAGGCAGTTCGTGGTGGGCGACCGGGCGGCCGCTCTGCCGGGACAGTTCGGCGGCGTACTCGGCCAGCGTCCAGGCCTGGTCGCCGCTGAGTTCGTACGCCCGGCCCTCGTGGCCCTCGCCGGTGAGCACCACGGCCGCGGCGGCGGCGTAGTCGGCGCGGCCGGCGGAGCCGATCCGGCCGCCGGCGGTGCTGCCGGCCACGCCGTGCTCCAACTGGACGGGGATCAGCGCGGTGTAGTTCTCGGTGTACCAGCCGTTGCGTAGGAAGGTGTGCGGCAGGCCGGAGTCGAGGATCAGCCGTTCGGTCTCCTTGTGCTCGTCGGCGAGCCGGAAGTCCGCGTCCGGGCCGCCGAGCACTCCGGTGTAGACCAGGCGGGCGGCGCCGGCCGCCTTCGCCGCCTCGACCACCGCGCGGTGCTGGGCGGTGCGGCGGCCGACCTCGCTGCCGGAGATCAGCAGCACGGTGTCGCCGGGGCGGATCGCGGTGGCCAGCGTCTCGGGCCGGTCGTAGTCGGCGGTGCGCAGCTCGACGCCGCGGGCGGCCAGGTCGGCCGCCCGGTCCCGGTCGCGGACGGCGGCGGCGACCTCGGCGGCCGGGACGCGGGCCAGCAGTTCCTCGATGATGAGGCGGCCCAGCTGACCGGTGGCGCCGGTGACGACGATGCTCATGGTGATGCAGCTCCTGGAGGGGGAGGACGGCTTGTGCACCCCACCCTAGGAAAGTCGCTCACCATTCGGAAGTACCCACCTTCGGGTAAGCTACTGGCATGAACGCCAGGGTGAAGGAACTGACCGGCGGGCCCGCCGCCGACGTCAACTCGGCCGACTGCGCCTCCCGGGGCATCCTCGAACACGTCACCAGCCGCTGGGCCGTGCTGGTGCTCGCCGTGCTGCTGGACGGCACCCACCGGTTCGGCGAACTGCGCCGCGCGGTGGGCGGGGTGAGCGAGAAGATGCTCGCCCAGACCCTGCAGACCCTGGAGCAGGACGGCCTGGTGCACCGCGCGGCGCAGGCCGTGATCCCGCCGCGCGTCGACTACTCGCTGACGCCGCTCGGCGAGGAGGCCGCCCGGCAGGTCTGGGCGCTGGCCCGCTGGGCCGAGTCGCGCGTCCCGGAGGTGCTGGCGGCCCGGGCGGCCCACGCCGAGGCGAGGGCGGGGGCGCCGGCCGCACGGTAGCGGGGGGAGGCCCCGGCGGCGGAGCCGGTGACCGCCGCGGCCGTTCCCGGGATACTGGGTGCCCGTGGATCCCGTGGAGGCACCCGTGGCCGAGGTCGAAGTCATCGTCGCCCACTCCGAGCGTGCGACCCTGCGCGTCGGCGACGTCTTCCTGAAGGTGGACGGCGACCGGGCGCGGCTGGCCGCCGAGGTGGAGCTGATGGCGCTGGCGCCGGTCCCGACCCCGCGGGTGCTGTGGCACCGGCCGCCGGTGCTGGCGCTCGCCGCCCTCCCGGGGGCGGTGCTCGGGCGGTTGGGCGGGCCGTCGACCGGCTCGCCCGCGGCGTGGGCCGCGGCGGGCGCCGCGATCCGGCGGCTGCACGACGCGCCGCCGCCGGCCCGGCCGGGGCGGGCCGGGCGGAGCGCCGCCGAGCTGGCGGCCGAACTGGACGCCGAGTGCGGGCGGCTGACGGCGAGCGGCCTGCTGCCCGCCGACCTGGTCGCCCGCAACCGCCGGGTGGCCGAGGCCGCGTTCCGGCCGTGGAGCCCGGCGTTCACCCACGGCGACCTGCAGATCGCGCACCTCTTCGTCGACGGTGGGCGGGTCACCGGCGTGATCGACTGGTCCGAGGCGGGCCGCGGCGACGCCCTGTACGACCTCGCCACCTTCACCCTCGGCCACGAGGACCGCCTCCCCGACCTGCTGGCCGGCTACGGCACCGCCGGCGTCGACCTGGACGTGGTGCGCGCCTGGTGGTCGCTGCGCAGCCTGCTGGCGGTGCGCTGGCTGGCCGAGCACGGTTTCGACCCCTTCGCGCCGGGCTGCGAGGTCGACGTGCTGCGGGCCCGGCGCTGAGGCCGTCCCGGCGGCCGTGCACGCCGTTGCCGCGCGGGCCGGTCGACGCTCCCCCGCAGGCGCCCCGGCGGGCGGCGGCCGGGGCAGCCGGGGTGGCGTCAGGGGCCCGGCCCGGGAGCGGCCGTCCTGACGGGAACGCCTTAGGGTGGGCGCAGTTCGCGCCACTCGTCCGGAGGACCCCGTGCTCCAGCTCCGTCTGATCGTTCCCGCCGACCTGCGCGAGGAGGTCGTGAAGCGGCTCGACGCCTGCGTGGGGGTCGCCCACGTGGTGGTGCTGCCGGGTGGGGCGGTGCGGCCCGCCGGGGACGTGGTGCTGTGCGACGTGGCGCGCGAGGCGGTGGACGAACTGCTGGGCGAGCTGCGGGCGTTGGGGGTTGCCGAGCGCGGGGCGATCAGCATGGACGAGACCGGGCTGACCCTCTCGGCGGCCGCCGACGCGGCCGAGGAGGCGGCCCCGGGCGAGGGCGTGGACGCGCTGGTGTGGGAGGAGGTGGCGGAGGTCGTCCACGACGAGTCGACGCTCAGCGGGGTCTTCCTCGCCCTGCTCACCGTCGCGACCATGCTGGCGGCCTGCGGCGCCGTGCTGGACAGCGCGATCCTGGTCGTCGGCGCGATGGCGGTCGGCCCGGAGTTCGGCCCGCTCGCCGGGCTGTGCGTCGCGATCGTGCAGCGGCGGCTGCGTCCGGCGCTGCGCTCGCTGCTGGCGCTGGCGGTCGGTTTCACCGTGGCGATGGCGCTCACCGTGGGCTTCTCGCTGCTGATGGACGCGCTGGACCTGTTCAGCGACGCGAAGTTCGCGGCCGAGCGCCCCAACACCGCGTTCATCTGGCAGCCGGACGCGATGTCGTTCGTCGTCGCGTTCCTGGCGGGCGTCGCCGGGCTGCTCTCGCTCACCTCGGCCAAGGCCTCCGCCCTGGTCGGGGTGGCGATCTCGGTCACCACGGTGCCCGCCGCCGCGAACGCCGCCGTCGCGGTCGGCTACGGCGAGTACGCCCAGGGCTGGGGCTCGGCCGTCCAGCTCGCCCTCAACCTGTCGGGCATCGTGCTGGCCGGTGTCCTGACCCTGCTGGTCCAGCAGGGCGCCTGGCGCCTGGCCCGCCGCACCCGCTGAGGGCCGACCGGACGCGGGAGTGCGGCTTCCCGGCCGGTCGGCCGTCGGGGTCAGCGCAGGGCGCCGAGGTCCTTCGGGGTGGTGGTGCCGTCGAAGGTCAGCAGGTGCCGGTCGGCGGTGACGGCGTACAGGTCGGGCCGCCCGTCGCCGTTGCCGTCGCCGGAGCTGCCGAGCGTCGGGTACTGCGCGACCGGGAAGGTGCCGATCACCGTGCCCGTCGCGGGGTCGGCCAGCGCGGCGAAGTCGTACGCGCCGTCGGCGCCCCTGGGGATCGGGTACGTCCGCAGCTCGCCGGTGGCCCGGTCGCGGGCCCAGAGCGCGAGCGTGCCGTCGGCCGCCTTGCCCGGGGCGACCAGGTCGTGGCCGGCCCAGGCGCTGGAGGTCGAGATCCGCACGAACGTCGTGTAGTTGTACATGGTGCCGGGGTTGGTGAAGAGCCAGAGGCTGTCGTCCTCGACCGTGAGGACCGAGGTCCGCTGGTCCGCGCCGAGCGCGCCGAGCGGCACCAGCTGGGTGGCCTTCGACCAGTCGGGGTTGAAGCCGTCCGGGAGCACCGGCGGGTCGAACGGGTCCACATCGCGCTGGACCCAGCTGTAGCCCCGGGTGAAGCCGCCCAGGTCGAAGTTGCGGTAGAGGGCGAGGCCCGCGCTGCCGGGCCGGTGGGCCAGCAGGTCGTCCACGGGGGCGTGCGACCGGTCCCAGCCGCGGTGCAGCAGCTGCAGGCCGTTCCACCCTTCGCCGCCCGGTGCGCGGACGGCCGCGACGGTCGAGGTCGGCACGGTGCTGGCGGCGTCCGCGCTGATGACCTGGAGGTTTCCGGCCGCGTCGGGCAGCAGGATGTCCGGGACGCCGTCGCCGTTGACGTCGCCGGGGGCGGTCGGCGGGTTCGGGTTCGAGGGCGCGTAGAAGACGTGGGTGACCGGCTGGGCGGCGTTGCCCGCGTTGTCGAACGCCTGCACGGTGAGGACGTTCGTGCCCCACTGCGTCGGCCTCAGCTGGAACGTCGCGGTGCCGTCGGCGGCCGCCGCCGCGATGCCCGCGCCCTGGCAGGGGGCACCGGTGCTGAGCGTGCCGTTGAGGACGTAGCGGTAGCAGGCCACGCCCGAACCCTGGTCGGTGCCCCGGACGGTGAAGGTGCCGGTCTGTCCGGCGTACTTCGACGGAGCCGCCCCGCTGTCGGTCGACGGGAAGTCGGTGGACCCGACGGTGAACCGCGGGGCGGTGGTGTCGACTCCGAAGTGGCAGACCGCGGTGGGCTGCCCGCCGCCCGGGCCGTAGTCGGGCCAGGCCTGCCAGGAGTAGCCGGCGCCCTCGGCGAGGCCGGTGGGCCGGACCTGGACGGTGCCGTCGGCGGCCGTCGGGGCGGTGTGGTCGAAGACCTTGGCGCCGGACGCGTCCCACACCTTGAAGCGGGTGCCGGGCGCGGTGGTGCGGGCGGTGAGCGCGGGCTCGGTGGTGGTGATCCAGCCCGGCGCCGTGGTGTCGTCACAGGCGTCGGTGGCCGCGCCGGTGGCGAGCGAGCCGGGCGTCGGGACGGCCGCGGGGTCGGTCACGGCGGACTGCCCGGCCCGGGCGGTGGCCGCGGGCACGCCGACGGCCATCAGGACGACGGCGGCTCCGAGCGTGGCGGCCAGGCGCCTGCCGATGGTGGCTGACATGGAGGTTCCCCCCTCTTTTGAACGCGTTCGGTCGCGCTGCGGGAGCACTCTGTCAGGGGGCCGACCCGGCGTCAAACGCATTCGGGCCCGCCTCGGCCGGCCTCGGCCCCGGGGGCAGGCCCCGCCGCACGCTCGTTTCCCGCGCTCCCGCCGCCCGCTCAGTCGGCCGTCAACTCCTCCAGTTCGGCGAGCAGTTCGGAGGCGACGACCGGACCCAGCCCGCCGAACCGCCCGGCCCGGGCCCCTCCCTCCGGCGGGCGGGGGCCGGGGCGGCCGTCGAGCCGCACCGCCACCAGGGTCTGCTCGACCGCCTCGGCGGGGGCGTGCACCCGGACGCCGGGGTCGAGTTCGACCACCAGGTGCCCGCCGTCCGGCAGCGGTTTGGCGAACCGGTCCGCCACGGCGCCGAGGCGGTGCCCGGGGTCGTCGTGCTGCCAGTCGCGCCGGGCCAGTGCGAGCAGCCGCCAGACCGGGACGGTGCGCCCCTCGAACCGGTGCAGCCGGTGCCCGGCCGCTTCCTCGGCGCTCAAGGCACGCACCGGCCGGGCGAGTTGCGGGAACGGCTGGACGATCTCGTAGTCGGCGAACAGCTCCGTCCAGGCCGCCAGGTCCGCGCCCAGGCGCAGGGGGTGGGCCGGTCGGACGGCGGCGTCCGCGGGCAGGGCGAACGGCTTGTCGTCGCGGTCGGCGTAGCTGCGGTCCTCGGCGATCCGGAACGCGGTGCCGTCGGCCGTCCAGAGCAGTCGGCGCACCAGCGGGCCGAGCAGCGGGTGGCCGGCCAGCAGGCGGGTGAACTCGTCGGTGCTCCAGGAGCGTTCGGCGATCATCGCGGCCTCCAGCCGGGCGGTTCGCTCGGCGGCGAAGGCCCGGACGTCCTTCTTCAGCGCGGTGAACCGCTTGCGCGCGGCAGCCGCCAGGGCCGGGTCGTCCCCGGTGGCGGGCGCGGGCAGGCCGGCGCGCCGCCTGCCCCCGGCGTCCAGGACGTACGCCCGCAGCCCCTCGTCGAAGCCGACGGTGAACGTCCGCGCGCCGTAGTCCACGACCTCGGTGCCGTCCGGGGCCAGGCCCAGGTCGGGGACCAGGCGGTCGGCCAGCTGCTCGGCGGTCAGGCCCGTCGACTCGGCGATCGCGTCGACCCGCTCCCGCGCCCGGTCCCGGAACGCGCCGGGGCCGGCCGTCCGGGCGATGCCGTGCACCTGCGCCAGGGCTTCGACGCTGCCGATGGCGGCCAGCGCGTCCAGGCCGTCCACCGCGCGCTGGTGGGAGAGCCGGGGCAGCACCGGGGCCAGCCGGCGGGCGGTGCCGTCGTCGCCGAGTTCACCGAGGGCGTGCAGCGCCCAGCTGTCCTTGGACGGCGTCCCCGCGTGCCGCCACTCCTCGAACACCGCCCAGGCGAACGCGGCCGCCGTGTCGGCCCGCAGCGCCGGGGTCACCAGCGCCAGGCCCGGGTAGGGTTCGCCCGGCCCGCCCAGCCGCAGCATGGTCAGCAGGTTGCGCACCGCCGTCTCGGGCAGCGCGCCGCCGCCGTCCGCCAGCAGCACCTGCGGCAGCGTCCGCGGTTGCAGCCACTGCGGGGGCTTCGGCATCCGGGCGGGCAGCGCCCGCACCAGGCCGCCGGTGCCGAGCACCTCGGCGACCGCCGCCCCGGCCTCCGGCCCGTAGCGCTCGGCCACCGCCGCCCCGAGTTCCCGCGCGCCCGCGCGGGCCGCGACCCGGTGCAGCGCGTGCTCGGCCGCCTGCCGCTCCGGGCCGGCCGCGCCGACCGCGGCCGGCACCAGCGGCAGCGCGCCCGCCACCCCGTGCCGGGCGAACCAGGAGCGGGCCACCGGACGGAGCGGCTTCGACCGCAGCAGGGCGTGCGCCATCAGCTCCGCCGTCCGCGCGTCCAGCACCGGCAGCAGCAGCGGGACGACGCCCTCCGGCCGGTCCCGGGCGGCGAGGTGCAGCAGCCGCAACGCCGCCGTCCCGTGCCGGCCCAGCACCTGCTTCAGGTAGCCGTCGCCGCCCAGGTACCCCGTCGGCTGCCAGCTCTCCAGCAGGCCCGCCACCCGCTCGGGCGGGCCCTCGGCCAGCATCCGGGCCGCCCGCCAGTCGAAGCGGTCGGGCGGCGGCGCGGCGGCCTGCGGCCGGTCGCCCTCCGCCGGGTGCCGCCGGGACGGGTCCGCACCGGCCGCGAACGACTGCGCCTCGCCCTCCCGCCAGACCAGTCGAGCCTCCCGGTCCGCGACGAGGCCGGTCAGCGGCACCGGCCGGTGGGCGGTGCGCCGCTCCTCCCACGGCGGCCGGACCAGCAGCGCGGGCAGCGCCTGCGGCGGGGCCTCGGGCAGCCGCTCCCGCGCGCTCTCCAGCGTGCGGACGTACGCCGCGCCGTCCTCGTCCAGCCGCTCCAGGATCTCCGGCAGCCGGGCACGCCACAGCGCGACGGTCCGGTCGAGCACGTCCCGGAGGACCGGCCCGTTCGCGCCGCCGGCCCGCGCCGCCGTCGACAGCACCCGCGCGGCCCGCACCGGGAAGCGCTGCGCCGCCGCCTGCAGGACGCCGCGCAGGTGCGGCCGGCCGACGAGTGCGGCGAGGGCGGCCATCGCCCCGTCGGTCGGGAACTCGGCGAGCATCCCGGCGAATTCGCGCTGCTTCTCGCCGTACGCGTCCCGGTGCAGGGCGCTCGCCAGCAGCGGCGCGGCCGCCGGGCCGGCCCGGTCGGCGAGGGTGGCCACCAGGGCGGGCGTCCAGCGGTGCAGCGGTCCGCCGTTCGCCGGTCCGAAGCGCTCCACCTGCTCCGGGCCGCCGAGCGCGGGCAGCAGCAGCGTGCGCAGCACGGTGGCGGTCCGGCTGTGGCCGGCGGGCAGTTCGGCCAGGCTCTCGTCCACCCAGTCGGCCCGTTCCGGCACCAGCTGCGCGATGGCCGCCCGCCGGACCGGCGTGGTCCGCAGCCGGGCCAACTCCTGGACCAGGGCGGCGTGTTCGTCCTCGGGTGCCTCGGCCAGGGCCTGCCGGGCGAGCGCCAGCAGGCCGTACTGCGCGGTCAGGTCGACGTAGTCGTCGCCCTCCAGGTCCAGGACGGCCGGCCGGCGGCGGTTGCCGCTCCAGAGGAGGTCCGCGTCGAAGGAGGCCAGGACGGCCCGGACCGCGAACGACAGCCCGGTCCAGGCCACCCGGTCCGCGAACTCCCGCCGCAGGTGGTCCGGTTCGACCGACTCGCGGATCATCGCGGCGGTGAGCGCCGCCCCGAGCGCGTCCCATCCCTGCCCGTTCAGGTGGGTGAGGGCGGCGGCCACCGCCCGGGGGTCGGCCCCCTCGGCGGCCAGCAGCCGTTCGATCTGCTCCGCCCGGGCGTCCACCGCCCGCACCTCCCGCTGGTAGGCCTCCTCCGGGTCCACCGCCGGCCGGTCCGCCGCCGGGACGGGCGCCCCGCCCCGGCGGAGCGGCGCCACCAGCGGGCGCCAGGCCTCCGGCAGGACGAAGGCGTCCTCGTCCGGCAGTTCGGCCGCCACCGCCTCGGTCCCGTGCTCTCCCCCGTACCGCGCCACTGCCCCTCCGCACCCTCCGACGACCGTTCGCCGGCACCCTAACCGGGCGTTCGGACAAGTCGTCCCCGACGGCCGGGCCGGGCCCGGCGGGGCGGGCCGGTTCGTCGCCGTCCCCGTCGGCGGGCGTCTCGACCGCGCCGAGCCGCCTGCCCCGCCCCTGACGGCCCGTCAGCGACGGTCGGCCGACGGCGCGGTCCAGTCCGGGTCGCGGCCGAGCAGGCGCAGCACCAGGGCGAGCGGGTCGCCGTCGTGCCCGTCGCCGTCCCCGGTCGGGGACGGTAGGGCGGGGGCGAAGGCGGCGCCCGGGGCCTCCCGGGCGGGGCCGGCCGGGACGAGCCGGGCGATCGGGAGGACGGCGGCGGGCAGGGCGGGGGCGAGGGCCGGTTCGACGCCGATCGAGACCGCGACGTCCCAGCTGTGGACGACGTAGTCGAGGAAGTGGAAGGCGACGGCCTGCCGGCCGGGGAACCGGCCGCCGTCGCGGATCTCGGGCAGCCAGAAGTCGCGTTCGAGGACGCCCTCCGCGGCGAAGGCGGTCTCGACGTCCGCGGCCGAGGCGGCGAACAGCCCGGCCGGGTCGTCGTCGACCGGGCGGTCCGACCAGTCGGCGAGGTCGCGGCCGCCGCCTCGGGCGGCGGCCGCGAAGCCGTGGTTCTGGCCGGTCATGTGCGCGAGCAGCCGCCCGAGCGTCCACGAGCCGCAGGGCGTCGCGAGGCCGAGCATGCCGGTGTCGATCCGGTCGACGAGGGAACGGGCGACCGCCAGTGCGCGGGCGTCGAGCGTCACGAGGTCGAGTGCGGGAGCGTCCCCCGCCTGGGTCTCCGTCATGCCGCCGAGCCTACCCGAGGTTTCAGCACGGTCGTGCGAATTCATCCCCGGCGCGCACCGGGGAAGAGCGGGTGCGCGGGGCCGTCGTCCAATGCGACGAACACGCCGAAGCGCTCGATCGCCGCGACCGTCCCGGAGAACGGCGTCCCGGAGAGCGGCGTTCCGCGTTCGAGGCCGCGCCGGAAGGCCCGGGGTTCGGCGGGCGCGGCGGCGTTCAGCGACAGCCGCACCCGCTCCCCGTCGAAGCCGAGCACCTCGGCGGTGACCCGGCCGTCCGTGCTGCGCGCCGCCCCGTCGAGCAGGTCCCCGGTCCCGGCGGTCATGCCGCCGGGCTCCCACAGTGGGGGCGCCGACGGCCCGAGGTCAGTCGATGCAGAACTCGTTCCCCTCGATGTCCTGCATGGCGATGCACGAGTCGTCGCCGCCGTCGTACAGCAGCTGGACCCGGACGGCGCCGAGGGGCAGCAGCCGGGCGCACTCGGCCTCCAGCACGGCGAGCCGTTCCTTGCCGATCAGGCCGGTGCCGACCCGGACGTCGAGGTGGACGCGGTTCTTGACCACCTTGCCCTCGGGGACGCGCTGGAAGTAGAGCCGCGGCCCGACACCGGTGGGGTCGGTGCACGCGGCCCACGAGCCGCGCTTCTCGGTCGGGAGCCCGGCCTCATACTCCTCCCAGCTCGCGGCGCCCCCCGGGGGCTTTGACTCGTAGCCGAGCACCTCGCACCAGAAGCGGGCGAGGCGGACGGGATCCGCGCAGTCGAAGGTGACCTGGAACTGTCTGAGCACTGCCATGGCCGGGACCCTAACAGTGCGTCAGCCGGATGTCGTCCGAATATCGCCCGCCGCCGACCCCCTCCCCCGCCTGCCCCCCGCCCGCCCCCCGGGCCGTCGTCAGGCGTAGAAGCGGGAGACGCTCTGCAGGACGGCGGCGGGCTTGGTCGCGCCCTCGATCTCGATGGCGCCGTCGACGGTGATCTGCAGGCCGCCGGGCACCTCCTCGACCTCGGTGAGGCGGGCGGCCAGCCGGATCCGCGAGCCGGCCTTGACCGGGGAGGGGAAGCGGACCTTGTTCAGGCCGTAGTTGACCTTGGTGGTGACGCCCTCGACCTCGAGGAGTTCGGTGAAGAGCGGGATGAACAGCGAGAGCGTCAGGTAGCCGTGCGCGATGGGCGCGCCGAACGGGCCGGCGGCGGCGCGCTCGGGGTCGGTGTGGATCCACTGGTGGTCGTCGGTGGCGTCGGCGAAGGTGTCGATGCGCTGCTGGGTGACGTCGAGCCAGCCGCTGGTGCCGAGGTCGGTGCCGGCCAGGGCCTTGAGGGCGTCGAGTCCGTTGACGGTGAGTGCCATGGGAGGGCCTTCTGGTGCGAGGGGGTGGGGTGGGGTGGGGTGGATCTGGGGTGGTCAGCCGCCGTGCTGGGCGCGGAGCCGCTGCTTGAGGATCTTCCCGGAGGCGGTACGCGGGAGTTCGTCCGCGAGCACCACCGTCCTGGGCAGCTTGTACTTGGCGAGGACGCCGACCAGCGCGGCGAGCAGCGCGTCCGGGTCGACGGTGGCGCCCTCGGCGGGGACGACGACAGCCCGGCCGACCTCGCCCCACTTGGGGTCGGGCACACCGTAGACGGCGCACTCGGCGACGCCGGGCAGGGCGAGGACGGCCTCCTCGACCTCGGCGGGGTAGACGTTCTCGCCGCCGGAGATGTACATGTCCTTGATCCGGTCGGCGATGGTGAGGTAGCCGTCGGCGTCGGCGCGGGCGGCGTCGCCGCTGCGGAACCACTCGCCGTGGAAGGCGCGCGCGGTGGCCTCGGGCAGGCCCCAGTAGCCGGGACCGACGTGGGGGCCGCTGACCAGGACCTCGCCGACCTCGCCGACGCCGGCCTCCCGCCCGTCCGCGACGGTCAGGCGCACGTCGGTGAAGAAGTGCGGGACGCCCGCGCTGCCGGCCTTGCCGACGGCGTGCTCGGCGTCCAGGAAGAGCACGCCGGGGCCGGCCTCGGTCATGCCGTAGCCCTGCTGGAAGGAGAGTCCCCGGCGCAGGTAGGTGTCGATCAGCGGGCGCGGGACGGGTGCGCCGCCGCAGTTGAGGATCCGCAGGCTGCGCAGGTCGGCGTCGGCCCAGCCGTCCTGGCGGGCCATCAGGTCGTACATGGTCGGCACGCCGAACATGTAGCTGACCCGCTCCCGGGCGATCAGTTCCAGTGCCGAGGCCGGGTCGAAGGACTCGGTGAGCAGGCAGGTGCCGCCCTTGAGCAGGACCGGCAGGGTGAGCATGTTGAGGCCGCCGGTGTGGAACAGCGGGGCGGAGACCAGGGCGACGTCGTCGGCGAGCAGGTCGGTGTCGACCAGCACGTTGTAGGCGTTCCAGGTGAGGTTGCCGTGGGTGAGCAGCGCGCCCTTGGGACGGCCGGTGGTGCCCGAGGTGTACATGATCAGGCAGGTGCCGTCAGGGCCGACCGGCTCGTCGATCGGGGTGCTGTCGGCCCCGGCCAGCCAGGACTCGTAGACCCCGCCGGTCTCCACCGTCACCGGCACCGCGCCGGACGGCACCAGCGGGGCGCAGCCGGGGGCGTGGATCAGTGCCCGGGCCCCGCAGTCGTCGAGCTGGTAGGCGATCTCGGGCGGGGCGAGGCGGGTGTTGAGCGGGACGAACAGCGCGCCGAGCAGGCCGGCGGCGAACAGCGCCTCCAGGAAGGAGGGGTGGTTGGGACCGAGGTAGGCGATCCGGTCGCCGCGGCGGACGCCGGCGGTGCGCAGCGCGTGGGCCAGTCGGGTGCTGCGTTCGTGCAGGTCGGCGTAGCTGTGCCGGTGGCCGCCGTGCACGAGGGCGGTGCGGTGCGGGGTCTTCCGGGCGCGGCGGGCGGGCCAGGAGCCGATTCCCTGGTTGCGCATGAGGGTGGGTCAGCCTTTCGGGGGCGCGGGGGACCGGGTCCGGTCAGGTCAGGCCGAGCAGGCGGGCGGCGTTGTCCTTGAGGATCTTCGGCCGGACCTCGTCCTTGATCGGCAGCTTCGCGAAGTCGGCGAGCCAGCGGTCGGGGGTGAGGACGGGGTAGTCGGAGCCGAACAGCACCTTGTCCTTGAGCAGGGTGTTCGCGTACTGGACGAGCTGCGGCGGGAAGTACTTCGGCGACCAGCCGGAGAGGTCGATGTGCACGCCGGGCTTGTGGGTGGCGACGGCCAGCGCCTCGTCCTGCCAGGGGAAGGACGGGTGGGCCAGGATCACCTTCAGGTGCGGGAAGTCGGCGGCGACGTCGTCCACGTGCAGCGGGTTGGAGTACTTGAGCCGGATCCCGCCCCCGCCGGGGACGCCCGCGCCGATGCCGGTCTGGCCGGTGTGGAAGAGCGCGACGGTGCCGGTCTCCTCGATCAGCTCGTACAGCGGGTAGGCGAGCCGGTCGTTGGGGAAGAAGCCCTGGATGCTGGGGTGGAACTTGAAGCCCCGGACCCCGTGCTCCTCGACCAGGCGGCGGGCCTGCCGGACGCCCGCCCTGCCGCGGAACGGGTCGATCGAGGCGAACGGGATGAGGACGTCGGCGTTGGCGGCGGCGGCCTCGGCGACCTCCTCGTTGGGGACGGGCGGGCGGCCGGTGGCGTGTTCGGCGTCGACCGTGAAGACCACGGCCGCCATCTTCCGCTCGCGGTAGTACGCGGCCGTCTCGGGCAGCGTCGGCCTGCGGTGCGCCCCGTCGACCTTGAAGTAGCCGCTGGAGGCGTCGTTCAGCTCCGCGTCGAGCGAGGCGTGGCCGTGCGCGGAGACCTCGGCGTGGGTGTGGACGTCGATCGCGGTCAGTTCGGCGGGGTTCACTCCGCCCGCCCCGGGACGGCGGGGGCGGGGATGCCGACGGTCTGCGGCTCGCGGCCGACGCCGGTGGCCCAGGTGGCGGCGATCGTCCCGGGGCTCCAGCCGCCGTCGGCGTAGGCCACCGCGACCTCCTGCGGGTGCGACCAGAGGGCGAGCTTGTCGCCGCCGATGCCGACGCACTGGCCGGTGACGCCCGCGGCGGCGTCGGAGGCGAGGAACGGGACCAGTGTGGCGCAGTCCTCGGCGGTGCCGAAGCCCTCGCCCTTGCGCAGGAAGTCGGGCAGCGGGGCGCCCCGCCGCATCGCCTCGACGTACGGGGCGAAGGCCGGGACGGTCTCGGTCATCGCGGTGGCGGCGATCGGGACGACGGCGTTGACGGTGATGCCGGCCCGGCCGAGCTCCATCGACCAGGTGCGCACCATCGCGGCGATGCCGGCCTTGGCGGCGGCGTAGTTGGTCTGGCCGAAGTTGCCGCGCTGGCCGGCCGGGGAGCCGACCATGATCAGCCGGCCGCCCTCGCCCTGCTCGCGCATCCGGACGGCGGCGGCCCGGGCGCAGGTGAAGGTGCCGCGCAGGTGGGTGGTGACGACGGCGTCGAAGTCCTCGTCGGTCATCTTCCACAGCACCCTGTCGCGCAGGATGCCGGCGTTGGTGACCATCACGTCGAGCCGGCCGAAGGCCTCGACTGCCCCGTCGACCAGGGCCTGTGCGGCCTCGGCGGTGCCGACGGCGGCGGCGACCGCGACGGCCCGGCCGCCGGCGGCCCCGATCGCCTCGGCGGCGGCCCCGGCGGCCCCGGCGTCCAGGTCGTTGACCACGACGGAGGCGCCGGCGGCGGCCAGTGCGGTGGCGTAGGCCAGGCCGAGGCCGCGGCCGCTGCCGGTGACCACGGCGACCTTGCCGGTGAGGTCGAGGGGGTGGGTGGTTTCACTGCGGGGTTCGTTGCTCATGGCCATTGAAGCTAGGAACAATCATTGTTGTTGTCAATGATTGGTTTGAACATCTTCGCTCTGGCATGATGGCCGCATGAGCGACGCCCCCTGGATGCACGGCCTGCAGGCCGACACCGGCTACCTGCTGTACCGCCTCGGCCAGCGCTCCGGCAGCGCGTTCAACGCCGCCCTGGAGCAGCACGGCCTGCGCCTGCGCCACCACGCGGTCCTGCGCTACCTCGACAGCGTCGACGGCGTCCGCCAGCGCGAACTCGCCGACCGGCTCGGCTACGACCCCAGCGCGATCGTCTCGCTGCTCGACGACCTCCAGCGCCTGGGCCTGGCCGAGCGCCGCCCCGACCCGGCCGACCGCCGCAGCCGCCAGGTCGTCCTCACCGCCGCCGGCCGCGAGCTGCTGCGCACCGCCGACCGGGACAGCCGCCGCGTCACCGAGGACCTGCTCGCCCCGCTCTCCCCCGACGACCGCGCCACCCTCAACGAGCTGCTGCAGCGCATCTCCGCCCTCTGAGCGCCCCTCCCCGGGCCCCCCGACTCCCGCCCCGGGCCCCTCCCGCCGGAGCGTTCGCACGCCGGTGCGAGAATGGCGGGCGTTCGGGCGCGGAGAGGTGGACGAGATGCCCTACGACCTCTCCCGGCGGCTCGTCGTCGGCATCGCCTCCAGCGCGCTGTTCGACCTGACCGAGTCGGACGCGGTCTTCCGGGAGCACGGCGAGGAAGGCTACCGCGCCCACCAGGAGGAGCACCTCGACGACACCCTCCGCCCCGGGGCGGCCTTCCCGTTCGTCCGGCGCCTGCTGGCGCTGAACGACCTCTCCCCCGCCGCCGACGACCCGTTGGTCGAGGTCATCGTGCTGTCCCGCAACGACCCCGACACCGGGCTGCGGGTGATGCGCTCCATCCGCAGCCGCGGCCTGCCGATCAGCCGGGCCGTGTTCACCCAGGGCAGGTCGCCGCACCGGTTCGTGCCGGCGCTCAACATGTCGCTGTTCCTCTCCGCGAACCGGGCCGACGTCCGCGCGGCCGTCGACGCGGGCCTGCCCGCCGGACACGTCCTGGGCCCGCTGGTCGAGGACGACCCGGACGACCGGGAGCTGCGGATCTCCTTCGACTTCGACGGGATCCTCGCCGACGACGCCTCCGAGCGGGTCTTCACCGCCGACGGCATCGAGGGCTTCCGCGCGCACGAGCTCGCCCACGCCGACGTCCCGCACGACGCCGGGCCGCTCCGGGACTTCCTCGCGGCCGTGAACCGGATCCAGCACCACGAGGAGGAGGAACGCCGCAAGGACCCCGGCTACCGCCCCCGCGTCCGGGTCTCGCTCGTCACCGCCCGCAACGCGCCCGCCCACGAGCGCGCCGTGCTGAGCCTGAAGCGCTGGGGCCTGCGCGCCAACGACGCGTTCTTCCTCGGCGGCATCGACAAGGGCGAGATCATGAAGGTGCTCCGCCCGCACCTCTTCTTCGACGACCAGACCACCCACGTCGCCAGCGCCTCCCGCACCACCCCGAGCGTCCACGTCCCCTTCGGCCGCCTCAACGAACAGTGCGACCCGTCGAGCTGACGATTCGTCACCTCCCTTCCACCGCACCCCGGTCGGGGCCGCGCCGGGCCGTACCGGTAGCCTCCGGACAGCAGCGGACGACGGCGGACGGGGCGGGGAGATCATGGCGCAGCGGACCTCGGGGTACTGGCGGACGGAGGAGGGCCGGAACGCACCGGTCAGCCGCGCCGACGCCCTGGACGCCTGGGGGGCGGCGGCCTACCCGCTGCTGGTCGGCGTCGCCTCGCGCTACCACGCCGTCATCACCTACGGCGACCTCGGCGCCGCCGTGCAGCGGGAGTCCGGCGTGCACACCAGCGTCCTGCTGCACAACTGGATCGGCGGGGTGCTCGGCCGGGTCATCCGCGCCACCCTCGACCGCGCGCACCCGCCGCTGACCGCCCTGGTGGTGCACGCCGACGACGGCATGGTCGGCGAGGGCTACCGGGAAGTCCTCGAAGCCGCCGGCCTGCCCCCGGCCGCCGACGCGCACGCCCGCGAACTGCACGCCGCCGACGCCCGCCTGGCCTGCTACCGGACGTTCTGCCCCGACCTCCCGCCCGGCGGCGGCACCGCCGCCCTCGCACCGCGCTACCAGCAGGCCGTCCAACGCCGCCGCGCGGCCGCCGCCGCCGAACGACCGGCCCCGGTCTGCCCGCGGTGCCGCGTCCAGCTCCCCGCCACCCGGATCTGCGACACCTGCTCCTGAGGCGTCCCCTCCACCGCCGACGGCCACCCCGCCGGCCGACACGAACAGGGCTCCGCCGGCTCGGCACCTCGACCGCCCGGCGCTCAAGCCGGACTCATTTCGCAACGGTCGGTCAGCGGGACGCGCGCAGGGACGTGTCCAGGATGGTCATGAGTCGCGCGGCACGGCTCTTGCCGGTCGGTGCGAGGGGGTACCGGTGGAGGACGTCGATCAGGACCGGTGTGGCGCGCTGCCGGGCCTGCTCGATCAACTGGAGCCCGACGGCGGAGTCACCGCCTGCGTTCAGCTCCCCCACGAGCGCCGCGCTCGCGGCGGCCCGCAGGATGTGGCCCACCTGGGTGGCTTTCGCGATCGGATGAAGGTACGCCGCGGCGGCGGCATCGCCGGCGGCGCGCGCGGCGAGCCGTTCGGCTTCGGTGGCCGCCTCCTTCGCCGCGCGGTGAGCTTCCAGGGCGGTGACGCGCTGGAGATTGGTCCTTCTCGCGCCGTTCACGAACTCCCATGCGGCGTCGATGGCCGCACGAGGACGAGGGTCGCGGGGGTTGGCGGCCCGGAACACGGGGAGGACGTCCTCGGCGCTCTCCACCGCGTAGCGTGCGACGGCGCGCAACTCGTCCATGGTCAGCTCGAAGTCCCCTCGTACGGTCGTCACGGATCCGATTCTTCCACCGACCAGCGGCTGAAGTCCGGTATCCGGACGGTCGAGCCGTTCGGTGTCGGCTCCTGGTGCGCGGCGCGTGCGGCGGCGTCACGGCCCGCCCCGGTTCGGGTCGACGCCGTTGACGTCACCGCCGCGCCCGGGCGGGCTCAGGCGTCCGGGCCGAGGGCCGCGAATAGGGTGTCGATCCGCAGCCGGAGTGCGGCGTCCGTCGCGCCCGTGACGACGGCCTCGACGAGGTCGTCGCGGCCGGTGACGGTCGCCAGGCGGACGCGCAGCGACGTGCTCGGGCCCTCGACCGGGTGGGTGTCCCAGGTGGCGGGGTCGTCCTGGTCGGTGCTGCGCACGTGTGCCGTGGCGGCGTCCCAGTCGGTGGGCGTGGATTCGTGCGCGAACTCGGCCAGCAGGTGGGTGAACAGGCCGAGGTCGCGGCGCCGGATCCGGCCGTCGAGGTCGTAGTCCGGCGGCGGCCGGTCATCGCTCGGAGGGGTCGGGCGGAGGGCGCCGCTGACCGGGTGCTCGTCGCGGAAGAACGTGCGCAGGCGTACGGCGAGGTCGAGTCGGCGGCAGGCGGTCTCGGGGTCGTAGGCGGCGGTGGGCAGTTGGGGCACGCGCTTGCGGCCGGTCGCGTCCGGGCGGTACGGCTGCTCGAACGCGCGCTGCCAGCGGTCGACCGCGGGGGTGAAGCGGGCCCGGGCGTCGGCCGCGTCGGTGCCGAGGTAGTGGCCGATCCGCTCCCACGAGCTGCCGCGTTCGCGTTCGAAGACCACCGCCCGGACGAGCAGCCGGTCGGCGACCGCCCGCAGGGTGACGGCTTCGCTGACCCGGCCGCCCGGGCCGGTCTGGTCGTCGAAGCGGGTGATCGCCAGGCTCCCCGCCGCGTCGGCGAGGTCGACGCCGGTGTCGCTCAGGGCCAGGCGGGCGAGTGCCGCCCGGGTGAAGGTGCCGCGTGCGGCGTCGTGGGGCGTGGTCTCCGTCAAACCGGCTGCTCCCGTCGTGGTTCTCCGACGGCCCGGTCGCCGGGCCCGCCGGACAGTCTGGTGCGCCGGTCCCGCCGGCTCCAACGGTTTTCCCCCACCGGGCACCGGGCACCGGGTGTCGCCGGCGCCGCGTAGGCTGCCGCGCGTGAGTGTCACGGGGTGGTGGGTCGTCATGCCGGTCCCCGGTCCGGTCGCCGCCGACCTGGCGGCGCTGTTCGGGCCGCTGGTGGCGGCGCGGGCCGCCGGGAGCCGGGCGGCGTTCGAGCGCTGGCGGGCCGGCGGGCTGGACCTACGGGACGGGGAGGCGGGGTACGCGTGGGCCGCGCCCGACCTGCTGGAGGACCACCTCGGCGCGCTGTACGAGGTGTGGGACGCCCACGGGAAGTCGGGGCCGTTCCTGGCGGTGGCCTGCCGCAAGGGGTGGCCGGCGCTGGGGCTGGCCCACGCGGTGGGGGCGGAGCGGTTCGCGGCGCTGCCGGGCTGGTGCGGGAACTTCGTCCTGGACCCGGCGCGGGTGCGGGCCGCCTTCCCGGCCGTCGAGGCCGCGTTCTCGCTCGACCCGGCGCGGCGGGCGGCGGCCGGGCGGCGCCTGCACGAGGTGCTGGACGAGGTCCGGCCGGAGGACGCGGACGCCCTGCTGGACTCGCTGGTGCCGGTCTGGCGGCGGGCCCGCGACGCCGGGTGGGGGCTGGTCGGCGCTCAGGCGACGGCCTGCTGAGCAGCGGGGTCCGGTGGGGGACGGCGGCGCGCCGCGCCGTCAGACTACCGCGCCCAGCCGTGCCGCCGCCGCGGCGGCGGTCGGTCCCCAGCGGTCGGCGCCGGCCGCCAACCGGCCGCGCAGGCCGCGCAGTTCGTGGCGGACGAGGGCGGGCAGCGCGGGCGGCGGGGTGCGGTCGGCGGTGAGCAGCGGGGCGAGGGCGGCGAGGGCGGTGTGCGGGTCGTCGGCGCACAGGTGGCAGTCGGCGATCCGGACGGTGAGCATGGCGCGGGCGGCGGGGAGCTGTCCGTCGCCGAGGAGTTCGAGGGCGGCGGTGGCGGCGGTGAGGGCGCGCCGGGCGAGGCGGGGGTCGGCGGTGGCGGCGGCGAGGTCGCGCAGGGCGGCGGAGGAGCCGGATTCGACGCGCAGCCGGAGGGCGGCGGGGGCGAGCCAGGGCACGTGTTCCTCGGCGGCGACGGTGCCGGGCCGGTCGAGGTGCTGGCGGGCCCGGCCGATGTGCCGGACGGTGCTGCGGATGTCGCCGGCCAGGGCGGTGGCGCGGGCTTCGCCGAGGTCGGCGAGGGCGTCGGACCAGTGGCGTCCGGGGGCGGCGCGGCGGATCTCGCGGGCGTAGTCGCCGGCCGAGGCGGGGTCGTCGTCGAGCAGGCCGAGGACGGCCATGTCGCTGAGCGCGGCGGCCTGGGTGGTGGGGTCGTCGGCGAGGGCGGCCCAGCCGAGGGCGCGGTCGAAGCAGGCCATCGCGGTGGCGGGCCGTCCGCCGTGCAGGCGCAGGCTGCCGGCGGCGTGGGCGTGTTCGGCGGCGAGGCGGGCGAGGACGCGGCGGTGCCGGGTGGGGGCGTCGGCGAGGCGGGTGACGACGGCGCGCAGGGTGCCTTCGATCAGGTCGCCGGGTCCGCGTTCGCCGACGGCCCGTCCGGCGCCGTGGTGCTGGGCGCCGAGGGCGGCGGCGAGGACGGCGGCGAGGGCGTGCACGGTGTCGGTGTCGAGGGGTGCGGCGGGGTCGGCGCAGAACGCGGCGTGCAGGGCGACGGCCGTTGCGGGGGGCGGGAGTTGGCAGCCGGTGGCGCCGTGCAGCGGGCACTGGACGTCGTGGTCGGGGAGCGAGGCGGGGACGGGGTCGGCGGGGGTGGCGGTGGGGGCGGGTCCGGTGCCGGGGGGCAGCGGGGGGCGGAGCAGGTGCGAGGGCAGGGCGGGGCGGCCGCCCTCGGCGCTCTCGGCGCGGGCGTGGCTGCGGGTGAGTTCGCCGCCGGTGCCGAGGAGTTCGTCGATCTGCCGGACCAGGCGGGGGGTGGCGCGGCGGGCGCCGTGTTCGAGGCGGCTGACGGCGGTGTGGTCGTAGCCGACGGCGGCGCCGAGTTGGGCCTGGGTCCAGCCGGCGTGGCGGCGCCAGTGGCGCAAGAGGGCGCCGAACTCCTGTCGGGTCCCGCCGTCCGGCAGTCCGACCGGGTTGGGTGCTCCCAGCATCCGCCGTCACCTCCCCCGGTGCCGTTCCGTTCCGTTCCGTGGTGCTCCTGTGAGCAGACGGTACCCGCCGGGACCGGCCGCGTACATGGTGTGGTCTGTACCTCTTCTTTGCCATCGCCCTTGCTCGGGCCCTTGCGTGCGCCCGCCCCCGTCCCCTCGCGGGGGCCCTCGCACCCTTGCTGACGGGGTGCCAAATGCCTTCTAGATCACCGTCTTTGACGGAATTTGCCATCCCGCTCCGGAGGTTGTCAGGTTCGTTGACCGGGCCATGGCGGCGGTGTGAGGGTTCCGGGCACCCCCACACCCGAGGAGCTGAGGAGCTCTGATGAAACGCAGATTGCTGACCGCCGGCACCACCCTGGCCGTGCTGGGAGGCATGCTCGGTGGTTTCGCCGGACAGGCGAACGCCGCGCCCCTGCCCACCCCGCCGGCCCCCACCCCACTGGCGGCCGCCGTCTCCGCAGCGGACCTGGCGGCTTCGGCCGGCTTGGACGCGCTGGCCAAGGGCCCGGACGAGAGCTATGAACGCCGGAACGTCACCCAGTTCCTGAACGGCCTGTACTCGGTGTCCTACGAGCGCAGTTACAAGGGCCTGCCGGTGGTCGGCGGCGACGCGGTGGTGCTCGCCGACGGTCAGGGCAAGGTCCGCGGCGTGCAGAACGCGGCGACCGGGCCGGTCGGCGTGCCGACCAAGGCGAAGGTGAGCGCGGCGGCCGCGGAGAAGGCGGCGCGCGCCCGGCTGGCGAAGGTCGACTCGGCGGACGCGCCCCGGCTGGTGGTGCGGGTCAAGGACGGCACCTCGCGGCTGGCCTGGGAGTCGGTGCTGACCGGCAGCACCGAGAACCGGCCCAGCCACCTGCACGTGTTCGTGGACGCGGTCACCGGTGAGGTGGCGGACAGCTACGACGACGTCAAGGCCGGCACGATCAACAGCAAGTGGAACGGCCCGGCGGGCCTGACCATCAACACCACCGGTTCGGGCAGCTCCTACTCGCTGCGCGACCCGGGCCGTCCGGGTCTGCAGTGCGCGGACTACTCGACCGGGCAGGTCTTCAGCAAGTCCACCGACTCCTGGGGCACCGGCAGTGCCACCTCCAAGGAGACCGGCTGCGCCGACGTGATGTTCGCGGCGCAGAAGGAGTGGGACATGCTCCGCGACTGGCTGGGTCGCAACGGGCACAACGGCAACGGCGGCAGCTGGCCGGTCAAGGTCGGCCTGAACGACGTCAACGCGTACTGGGACGGCTCGTCGGTCTCGATCGGCCACAGCCAGGCCAACGAGTGGATCGCCTCGATCGACGTGGTGGGCCACGAGTTCGGCCACGGCCTCGACCAGTACACCCCGGGCGGCGCCAACAACGAGGCGGGCCTGGGCGAGGCGACCGGCGACATCATGGGCGCGCTGACCGAGGCTTACGCCAACGAGCCGGCGCCGTACGACAGCCCGGACTACACCGTCGGCGAGATGATCAACCTGGTCGGCACCGGTCCGATCCGGGTGATGTACAACCCGTCGCAGGTCTCCGGCAACCCGAACTGCTACTCCTCCTCGATCCCCAACACCGAGGAGCACGCGGCGGCCGGCCCGCTGAACCACTGGTTCTACCTGCTGGCCGAGGGCTCCAACCCGGGCGGCGGCAAGCCGACCAGCCCGACCTGCAACTCCTCGTCCGTCACCGGCATAGGCATCCGTGACGCGGGCCGGGTCTTCTACGGCGGCATGCTGCTCAAGACCAGCGGCATGACGTACAAGAAGTACCGGACCGCGACCCTGACCGCGGCCAAGAACCTCGACGCGAGCTGCAACTTCTTCAACCGCACCAAGGCCGCCTGGGATGCCGTCAGCGTTCCGGCCCAGGCCGGCGACCCGACCTGCACCGGCACCAACAGCGACTACTCGCTGGCGCTGAACCCGTCCTCGGGCACCGTCCAGGCGGGCAGCTCCACCAGCGCGACGGTCTCCACCACCGTGACCGCGGGCTCGGCCGCCAGCGTCTCGCTCTCCGTGACCGGCGCGCCGTCCGGCACCACCGCGACGGTCTCCCCGTCCACCGTGCAGTCCGGCGGCTCGGCGACCCTGAACGTCAACGTCGGCGCGAACACCGCGGCGGGCACCTACACCCTGACGGTGACCGGCACCGGTCCGGCCACCCACACCGCGCAGTACCAGCTGACCGTGAACGGCGGGGGCAACCCCGGCGGTTCGGCGCCGGACATCAACGTCGCCAACGTGCAGGCGCACCTGAGCCAGCTGTACACCATCGCCCAGCAGAACGGCGGCAACCGCCGGGCGGGCACCGCCGGCTACTCCCAGTCGCTGGCGTACGTCAAGGGCAAGCTGCAGGCGGCGGGCTACACCGTCAGCGAGCAGACCTGCACCTCCTGCACCTACACCTCCAACAACCTGATCGCCGACTGGCCGGGCGGCCCGTCCGACCAGGTCACCATGTTCGGCGCGCACCTGGACTCGGTCTCGGCCGGCCCGGGCATCAACGACAACGGTTCCGGCTCGGCCGTCCTGCTGGAGAACGCGCTCGTCCTGGCGCAGCAGAACCCGACCCTGACCCGGCACGTCCGGTTCGCCTGGTGGGCCGGTGAGGAGCAGGGCCTGCAGGGCTCGCAGTACTACGTGGGCCAGCTCTCCTCGACCCAGCGCTCGGCGATCAAGGGCTACTACAACTTCGACATGGTCGGCTCCACCAACGCCGGCTACTTCATCAACAACGTCAACTCGGCCACCGCGGCGCCGCTGAAGGCGTACTGGGACTCGCTGAACCTCCAGCCGGAGGAGAACGTCGAGGGCCAGGGCCGTTCCGACGACTACTCCTTCCAGCAGGGCGGCATCCCGACCTCGGGCTATGCGGCGGGCGCCAGCGCCACCAAGTCCTCCTCGCAGGCCACCAAGTGGGGCGGCACCGCGGGCGCCTCGTACGACTCCTGCTACCACTCCTCGTGCGACACCACGTCCAACATCAACGCGACGGTGCTGAACCGGAACGCGGACGGCGTGGCGTACGCGATCTGGAAGACCTCGGTCGGCGGCACCACCACCCCGGTCAACGACTTCACCCTCGCGGTGAACCCGTCCACCGGCACCGTCCAGGCCGGCTCCGCCGCCAGCGCCACCCTCTCCACCACCACCAGCTCCGGCAGCGCGCAGAGCGTGTCGCTGTCCGCGAGCGGCGCCCCGTCCGGCGCCACCGTCTCGTTCAGCCCGTCCACCGTCACCAGCGGCGGCAACTCGACCCTGACGGTCTCCACCTCCTCCTCCACCCCCGCCGGCACCTACACCATCACGGTCACCGGCACCGGCACCTCCGCCACCCACACCACCGGCTACACCCTGGTGGTCAACGGCGGCGGCACCGGCGGCGGCACCTGGGCGGCCGGCGTGGCCTACAACGCGGGCGACGTGGTCACCTACAACGGCGCCAGCTACAAGTGCCTGCAGGCCCACACCTCGCAGAGCACCTGGACCCCGGACGTCGTCCCGGCCCTGTGGCAGCGCCTGTAGCCACCGGGAGCTCCTGAGCACCTGAACCACCTGAACGACAACTGCAAGGCCCAGTAGGACGGGTGTGCCGCGACCGGTTGGGGGACGGGTCGCGGCACACGCGCGTTCCCGGCCCCCGCACCGGGTTTACGCCGGGCACACGCGCGGTGCACGTACGATGTCGGCCGTCCTGACCGCACGTCACCACCCGCCGCCGCCCGCCTCCGGGTGCGGCCCGACCGCCCCGGGCGGGAGCCGCCGTGACCAGCACCGCCACCGACCCCGCGCGGGGGGCGGAGCCCCCGTCCCCCGCCGACGCCCCGGACGGCGCCCCGGACGGCGCCCCGGAGGGGCCCGCCCGCCGCCTGCTGCGCCGGGTGCTCGCCCCGTCCCGGGCCCGGACGTTCGTCGGCTGCGTGGTCTCGGCGCTGCTGCTCTCGCTGCTGGTCAAGACCTTCCTGGTGCAGGTCTTCGTGATCCCGTCCGGCTCGATGATGGGCACCCTGCAGAAGGACGACCGGGTGGCCGTCGACAAGTTCAGCCCGTGGCTGGGCGAGCGGCCCGCGCGGGGCGAGGTCGTCGTCTTCCGGGACCCGGGCGGCTGGCTGACCGAGCCGACCCGCTCCGGCAACGTGCTGCAGAGCGTGCTGAGCCACCTCGGGCTGATGCCCGCCGTCGACGAGAAGGACCTGATCAAGCGGGTGATCGGGATCGGCGGCGACACCGTCGAGTGCACCGCGGGCCAGCCCGTCAGGGTCAACGGCACCGCCCTCGACGAGCCCTACCTGTACCCGGGATCGACCCCCTGCGACGACTTCCCGGTCGGCACGGTCGAGGTCCCGGAGGGCTTCGTCTGGGTGATGGGCGACCACCGCAACGACTCCCGCGACTCCCGCTACCAGCAGCTCCACAACCCGGGGGGCGGCTTCGTCCCCGTCGACGACGTCATCGGCCGCGCCCGCGTGCTGGTCTGGCCCGTCGGCCGCTGGACCACCCTGCCCGTCCCGGACGCCTTCGGCCGCCTGCGCTGAACCGCGCCGCCGCCCTGCCGCATCGCCGCCCCGCCGCCCCGCCGCCCCGCCGGGTTGAGTACCCGGGCTCAGGACCGGCGCCCGCGCCCCCGGCACAATGGGCCGGGCCGAACCCCGCCCCCGCCCGTCCCGCCGCTAGGAACGCCCCGTGCTCAGTGCCGTCGCCCGCGCCGTCGTCCCGGTCCTCGGGCGGTTCACCTTCTCCGCCGACGAGGACGCGGTGCTCGCCCCCGGCAGCATCGTCGCGGCCAACCACTCCTCGCTGATCGACCCCGGCCTGGTGCTGGCCGCCGTCAGCCGGCTCGGCGTCGAACCGGTCGTGCTGGCGACCGCCGGGCTGTGGCGGATCCCGCTGCTGGGCGGCGCGCTGGTCCGCGAGGGGCACGTCCCCGTGCACCGCGGCACCGCCCGGGCCGCGCGGGCCCTGGACGAGGCGGCGGCCGCGCTGGCCGCCGGCCGGGTGGTCGTCATCTACCCCGAGGGCCGGCTCCCCCGCCGGGTGGACGCCGCCGACACCCCGCCCGGCCCGTTCCGCTCCGGCCTCGCCCGGCTCGCCGCCGACGGCGCCCCGGTGGTCCCGCTCGGCCAGGCCGGCGCCCGCCGGATCAGCTCCGGCTCCACCGCCAAGCAGGTCGCCGGCGTCCTCACCGCTCCGCTGCGCCGCCCCCGGGTGCACGTCCACCTCGGGGCCCCGCTGCTGCTCCGCGGCGACGTCCCGGCCGCCACCGCCCGGGCGCACGCCGCCGTGACGGACGCCTGGCGCACCGCCGCCGCCCACCTGGCGTCCCGCCGAGGCTGACCGCCCGTCCGCCCCCGTCGGTCCCCGCCGGCCCTCCCCCGGTCAGCCCTCGTCCGCCCCCGCCGCCAGGACGTACAGCCCGGCCCGGGCGGCCAGCGCGGCCGCCGCGGCGGCGCGGTCGGCCTCGGCCGCGCCGACCGGCTCGCCGGTGACGTACATCCGCAGGTAGAGCGGGGCGACGGTGGCCCGGATCACCTCGTGCCGGTCGGTGCCGGGCGGGACCTCGCCCCGGGCGACCGCGTCCGCCACCGCCACCGAGGTGCTCTCGCGGCGGCCCGCCAGCACGGCGGCCAGCGCCTCCCGGGCCTTCGCCGAGCCGGCCGCCGCGGAGACCATGGCGCGCAGCCAGGCCCGGTGCGCGGGGTCCTCGTGCAGGGCGACGACGGCGCGGGCGACGGTGCGCAGGTCGTCCTCCAGGGTGGTGCCGGCGCCCAGGGTGATCGTCACGGCGAGGTGGTCGGCGAGGTCGACCACGACGTTCTCCAGGCTGCCCCAGCGCCGGTAGACGGTGGTGGCGGCGACTCCGGCGCGGCCGGCGATCCGGTCGATCCGGGTGTCGGCGTAGCCGTGCTCGACGAGTTCGGCGAGGGCGGCCTCCAGGACGGAGGTCCTGGTGCGGGCGGTGCGGCCGCCCGGGCGGCGGGTGCCGGGGGCGGGCGGTCCGTCCGTCCCGTTCCCCGGCGCGGCGTCGGTCTCCTCGGCGGCCAAATGGAAATCCCCTTGCGTTAGCGGCGGCGGGTCCGCCAGGATCGAGCCTAACGCAGGATCACCTGCGTTTGCCCCGCCCCGTCCTGGAGGGCCCGCATGCCGCTTCCCCTGTCCGTGCCCCGCGTGGAGCACCGTTTCGTGGAGGTCGACGGCGTCCGCGTCTTCTACCGCGCCGCCGGGCCGGAGGGCGCTCCGGTGCTGTTGCTGCTGCACGGTTTCCCGTCCGCCTCGCACCAGTTCCGCCGGCTGTTCGACGTCCTCGGTTCGCGGTACCGGCTGGTCGCGCCGGACTACCCGGGCTTCGGGCACACCGAGGCCCCGGCCTCCTTCGCGTACTCCTTCGACGCGCTGGCCGAGGTGCTGGAGGGCTTCGTCGACGCCCTGGGCCTGGAGCGCTTCGCGCTGTACGCCTTCGACTTCGGCGGCCCGGTCGGCTTCCGGCTGGCCGCGCGCCGGCCGGAGCTGGTCACGGGGCTGGTGGTGCAGAACGCCAACGCCTACCGGGAGGGCCTGTCCGAGCTCGCGGTCGAGACGATCGCGCACCGCACCGGTGAGCCGGGCGCGGCGGAGGCCGTCCAGCCGCTGTTCACCCTGGAGGTGACGCGCGGCCAGTACGAGGGCGGCACGGCCGACCCCGCCCTGATCGCCCCGGACGGCTGGACGCTGGACCAGCACTTCCTCGACCTGCCCGGCCGCCGCGAGGCCCAGACCGCGCTGGCGCTGGACTACCACGGCAACGTCGAGGCGTACCCGGTCTGGCAACGCTGGCTGCGCGAGCACCGGCCGCCCACGCTGGTGCTCTGGGGCCGCAACGACCCGTTCTTCCTCCCGGCCGGCGCCGCCGCCTACCGGCGGGACGTGCCGGACGCCGAGGTGCACCTGTTCGACACCGGCCACTTCGCCCTGGAGGAGTGCCTGCCCGAGATCGCCCCGCTGCTCGCCGACTTCCTCGACCGGCTGGCCGAGCCCCGGCCGCTGCGGATAGCCGTGCTCGGCGCGAGCGGGCACCTCGGCGGCGAGGTGGCCCGCGAGGCCGAGCGCCGGGGCCACCGGGTCACCCCGCTCGGCCGGGCGGACGCGGACGCGGCGGACGCGGCCGCGCTGGCCACCGTCCTGGCGGGGCACGACGCGGTGGTCGCCGCGCTCAAGGGGCCGGACGGGCTGGTGCCGCGCGCCGCCGGGGCGCTGCTCGCCGCACTGCCGGAGGCGGGGGTGCCGCGGCTGCTGTTCGTGGGCGGCGGCGGCAGTCTGGAGCGCGCGCCGGGCGAGCGCTTCGTCGACTCCCCCGGCTTCCCCGCCCAGTACCTGGAGACCGCCCGGGACCAGGCGGCGGCGCTCGACCTGCTGCGCGCCGCCGACACCCCGGTGGAGTGGACGTACTTCAGCCCGCCCCCGATCGACCTCGTCCCGGGCGCCCGCACCGGCCGCTACCGGGTGGCGGCCACCGACGCCCCGCTGCCGGACGGCGCCGGCACCGCCCGCCTCACCAGCGGCGACTTCGCCTCCGCCGCCGTCGACGCCCTGGAGCGCAACGCCTTCCCGCGCGCCCGGATCACCGCCGTCACCCTCGCCGCCAACACCGACCGGCCCGCCACCGGCTGACCCGCCACCGCAGCCGCCCCGGCCGGACCCCCACCCGGCCGGGGCCCTCACCCCCGCCCCAGCCGCTCCAGCCACTCGTGCCCGGGGTGGGCCCGGCGCAGCCAGCCGGCCAGGGCCGCGCGGCGGTCCGGGCCGAGCCGGGGCAGCACCCGTCCCCCCGGTCCTTGTCCCGGAGGGCCCTGGCCTTGAACAGCAGGGCCAGTTCGGGCCGCAGGTAGGGGATGCCGTCGACGGTCCGCTCGATCACCTCGGAGCAGGGCAGCCGCAGGCCCTCGTCGCGCCGGCAGACCCACCTGCCGTCCTCCTGCGGCTCGCGGAACACGTCGAACCGGTACTGCCCGCTCGCCGGGTCCCGCGCCCAGGTCTGCCGGGTGGCGGCCAGCGCCGCCGGGCCGGCGTCCGGCCAGGTCAGCCCCCAGCCGACCGCGTCGAACTCCAACTCGGGGAAGCGCGCCCGCAGTCGGGCGAACTCCCCGGCCGGGACGGCGATCTCCAGGTCCTCGTGCGGCCGCGACTGCCCGCCGAGGAACAGGTCGAGCGCCCAGCCCGCCGCCAGGTACCAGGGCGCGGCGATCCCCTCCAGCCGCCGCGCCACCCGCCCGGGCCGCCAGGCCCCGGCCCAGCGCGCCTCCAGCTCCGCCCCGCCGATCCCGATCCCGCCGGACGGCGGCCCCTCCCGCGCACCCATCCCCCGAACCTACCGGCCGCCCGCGCCCCGCTATCCCCGCGATAACCCCTGCGCGCCCGTCCCGCCCGTGCGAGGATCGGCCGCCATGGAGATCATCGACAGCGGCGAGTTCCGCCCGGGCCCGGGCGGTTCGGCCCACTACGCCGAGCACCTGAGCGTGCCCGCCCTGAGCTTCGGCACCTACTCGCTCCCGGCGGGCTGCACCGACGACCAGTCACCCCACCTGCAGGACGAGGTCTACGTGGTCAGCCGCGGCCGGGCCCGCTTCACCTCCGCCGACCGCACCGTCGACGTCGGCCCCGGCACCGCCCTGTTCGTCCCGGCCCGCGAACGGCACCGCTTCCACGACGTCACCGAGGACCTGACCGTCCTGGTCTTCTTCGCCCCGGCCTACAGCGGCGTGCCCGCCCCCGACGACCTGGACTGACCGGGGCGCAGCAGGACCTCGCTGCCGACGGGGGTGAAGCCGGCGGCGAGGAAGGCGCGCAGGGAGCGGGCGTTGCCGGGGGCGACGGCGGCGAAGACGGGGGTGCCGGCGGGGAGGAGGGTGAGGGCGTCGCGGAGGAGGGAGCGGCCGTGGCCGCGGCCGTCGGGGTGGGTGGGGTGGAGTTCGATGCTGAGTTCGTGGCGGCCGGCCAGGCCGTGGGAGAGGGTGACCAGTCCGCGTTCGTCGCCGTGGACGGTGACGTCGGTGCGCAGGTCGCGGGCGAAGCGGACCCGGGGGTGGTCGTCCTGGTCGGTGCGGGCGGGGAGGCGGGGCGGGCCGCCGGTGGCGCGGGCGGTGAGGGTGGCGTCGGTGACGCCGATCCAGCCGTCGGGGCCGGAGAGGCGGAGCAGGAAGCGCGGGTCGAGCGAGCCGCCGTAGCCGTCCGCGCCCGCAGCGGCCACCTGGCGGGGGTCGAGGGCGGTGGCGACCAGGGCGTGGCCGGTGAGGGCGACCGAGCACTCCAGGCCGCCGGGCAGCGGCGGCAGGACGGTGACCCGCCCGTCCGCCGGGGGGAAGCGGCCGTCGGCGGCGGCCAGCAGGTGGGCGAGCAGGGGGTGGGCGAGCGGGGGGTGGGGTGCGGCGGGCACGGTCGGTGACCTTCCTTCAGGTACTGCGGGCGGTACGGGCGGTGCGGACGGCACGGGTGATCGTCCGTGGGAAGAGCATTGTCGCGCGGTGGGCTTATAGTGCTGGCCGACCTGTCTCTCCCCGGCCTCGCGCGCCGTCGTGCCGCGGGGCGTCCGACGCTCTGGAGCCGCCGCCGATGGCTGCCGCCTGCCCCTCCTGCTCACTGGCCGACCGCACCCTGCCCGTCCCGGACGCGCTGCGGGACCACGACGCCCCACTGGACCGGCCGACCCGCCGGCTGCTGGAGGTGCCGCCCGAGCCGACCGGCACGAGCGGGACCGGGACGGTGCTGCTCCTGCTGGCGGGGTTCGCGATGCTCTCCTCGCTGCGCGCCGTGGTGGAGCTGGTCCAATCCGGGGGCGAGGACCTGCCGGGCGCCCTGGGCGCCCTCGTGCTGAAGGTCGGGTTCGCGGCGGGCCTGTACTGGGCGTCGGTGGCGGTCCGCCGGTCGACGGAGCACCGGCGGCTGGCGGCGAGCGGGCTGGCCTCGCACGAGCAGTGGAAGCTGGCGTACCGGGCGTGGCGGGCGTCCTGGCTGTGCCGGGGCTGCCGGGCGGTGTTCCTCCCGGCGGGGGCGCTGCGGCCGGACTCCCCGGCGTCGCCCGCGCTGTCGTTCGAGCACTTCCGGACGTGGCTGCTCGGTACCGCTCGGGAGTCCGCGACGCCCGCCGCCGCAACGCCCGCCGCCGCGACACCCGGCGCCGAGGCGAGCTGACGGCGGGTCACCGCGTCGACCGGGCCCGGGCGGCGGAGTGCCGGGCCAAGGTTTCGTCGACCAGTCGGTCGCCGAACCAGGCGTGGCGCCGGTTGCGCGGCGGCGGATCGCCGCCCGGGTGGAGCCGGACGGCGGGCCGGTACCCGCACGTGTCGTCGTGGCCGCCGACCGGGCGCGGGCAGGCGGCGCAGGAGAGGTTGTCGCCGGTGGTCCCGCAGCAGGCGAGGCGGACGCGTTCGGGGGCCGGGACGGTGCCGGTGGCGTCGGCGGGGGCGAGCAGCACCCGGCCGGCCGGGCCGTGGGAGGTCGTCCGGACCGGCGGGTGGTGGCCGCGGGCTTCGGCCTCGCCCTCGGCGAGCTCCTCCCGGCGCCGCCACGGCGGCCCGGAGGGTGCGGGGTCGACGGCGTGGCTGCCGGTCTCCCTCAGGACCGGGAGGGGGCCGTTGCCGGTCTTCCGGTGGGCGTGGGGCGGGAACCGGACCCGGGTGACGGGCCTGGTGAGGGCGGCCGCGCAGTGCGCGCGGACGAGGATCTCCAAACGGCGCTCCTTCTCGGCGGTCGGAGTATCCGCCGGGGCGCGGTTCGGGGGCAAAGGGTTTTCGGGCCCGCGTCGGGCCCCCGCCGTGGCCGGGAGCCGGTGGGCGGCACCCGGCTGCGGCGGGCGACGGCGGCGGGCGGCGAGCAGCAGACCGCAGACCGCAGACCGCAGGTCAGGAGACCGGTGCGTAGACCCGTTCGATCTGCTGGGTGCCGGTGCGAGTCCGGTAGGAGCGGGCCCAGCGGGTGGTGGCGTCGGGCCTGGTGCGGTCGGAGAGCACGTAGTAGTCCATCTGGGCGCGTTCGGCGGTGAGGTCGAGGACGCCGTAGCCGTGCGAGTCGAGGTCGGTCCACTTGACGTGCCGGTTGGCGGCCTGGATCGCGGCGGCGGCGACCAGCGAGAGGGTGCCGGGGGCGACCTTGAGGATGTCGTCGATGTTGTCGCTGGTGACGGAGGTGACCACGAACTCGGTGGCGGCGCTGCCGGAGGCGGGGTAGGTGGCGGCCTCGTACGGGACGTCGCAGGCCCACGCGGAGTGGATGTCACCGGTGAGGAAGACGGTGTTGGTGATGTGGCGGTCCTTGAGGTGGCCGAGCAGTTCGCGCCGGTCGTGGGTGTAGCCGTCCCACTGGTCGACATTGACGGCGAGGCCTTCGCCGGGCAGGCCGAGCAGTTGGGCGAGCGGGCGCAGCAGGTAGTCGGGGACGGCGAGGAACGCGACGGGGGAGATCATCACCTCGTTGCCGACCAGGCGCCAGGTGGTGTCGGAGGCGGCGAGTCCGGCCTTGAGCCAGTCGAGTTGGGCCCGGCCGGTGAGGGTGCGGTCGGCGGAGTCGACGTCGCCGTCGCCGATGGCGGCCTGTTGGGAGCGGAAGGAGCGCAGGTCGAGCAGGTGCAGGTCGGCGAGCTTGCCGTAGCGCAGCCGCCGGTAGGTGGTGCCGGAGACGGACGGGCGGACGGGCATCCACTCGAAGTAGGCCTGCTTGGCGGCGGCGACCCGGGCGGTCCAGTCGCCCTCGGTGCCGGGGGTGTGGTTCTCGGCGCCGCCGGACCAGGCGTCGTTGGCGAACTCGTGGTCGTCCCAGATGGCGATGGTGGGGACGGCGGCGTGCAGCGCCTGCAGGTCGGGGTCGGTCTTGTAGCGGCCGTGCCGGGTGCGGTAGTCGGCGAGGGCGAGGATCTCGTGGGCGGGGGCGTGCGGGCGCACGACGGTGCCGCGGGCGGCGTAGGCGCCGGTGGCGTACTCGTAGATGTAGTCGCCGAGGAAGAGGAAGGCGTCGAGGTCGCCGCGGGCGGCGAGGTGGCGGTAGGCGGAGAAGTAGCCGGCCTCCCAGTTGGCGCAGGAGGCGACGCCCAGGCGCAGCCGGTCGGTGGCGGCGTCGGCGGCGGGGGTGGTGCGGGTGCGGCCGACGGGGGAGGCGGCGCCGTCGGTGAGGAAGCGGTACCAGTAGGCGGTGTCGGGGCGCAGGCCGCGGACGTCGGCCTTGACGGTGTGGTCGGTGGCGGCGCTGGTGGTGACGGTTCCGGTGGCGGCGACGGCGGTGAAGTCGCGGTCGGTGGCGAGCTGCCAGCGGACGACGGTGTCGGGGCCGAGTCCGGAGCCGGGGACGGCGTCGGCGGTGGGGGTGAGGCGGGTCCACAGCAGGACGCCGTCGGGCAGCGGGTCGCCGGAGGCCACGCCGTGCAGGAAGCGCGGGGTGTCGGCGGCGCCGGCCGGGTCGGCGGCGGTGAGCGGCAGCGCGAGGGCGCCGGCGGTGAGGGCGGCGGCCTGGAGGACCCGGCGGCGCGGCGGGCGGGGCGCGGTGGTGCGGGTGGGTTCGGTCACACCCCCCGACCCTTACCCATCGGTAACGGCTTGTCCAGAGCGCCCACTGACTGTTCGTCAGGTCTTCACCCCGGCGAGGCGGGCCCGTCCCGACCGCCCCGGCCCGACCGCCCCGGCCCGACCGCCCCGGCCCGACCGCACCCGGCCCGACCGCCCCGGCCCGACCGCACCCGGCCCAACCGCCCCGGCCCGGCCGCGCCCGGCCCGGTCGGCCGCTCAGAGCCGGTCGGCGTCGAGCACCGCCCGGACGAACTCGCCGGGCGCCTCCTGCGGCAGGTTGTGGCCCACGCCCTCGATGGTGCGGTGCAGGTACGGTCCGGCGAACCGGTCGCGGTGGGCGCGGCCGCCGCCGGGGGCGGTGAACGGGTCGAGCGCGGCGTCGAGCGCGACGGTGGGGACGGTGATCACCGGGCGGGCGGCGAGCCGGCGTTCGTCGGCGTCGTAGCGGTGCTCGCCGGGGGCGAGGCCGAGCCGCCAGCGGTAGTTGTGCACCACGATGTCGGGGTAGTCGGGGTTGTCGAAGGCGGCGGCGGTGCGGTCGAACACCTCCTCCTCGAACTTCCAGTTCGGCGAGACGTTCTGCCAGACCAGTCGGCACAGGTCGCGGCGCAGCCGGCGGTCGACCAGGGCGCGGCGGCCGCGCTCGGTGGTGAAGTAGTACTGGTACCACCAGGTGTGTTCGGCCTCGGCGGCGAGCGGGTCGGCCTGCGCCCGGACGTCGGTGATCAGGTAGCCGCCGACGGAGACCAGCGCCCGGACCCGCTCGGGCCACAGCGCGGCGACGATCGCGGCGGTCCGGGCGCCCCAGTCGAAGCCGGCCAGCAGGGCGCGGCTGATCCCGAGGGTGTCCAGCAGGGCGATCAGGTCCCGGGCGACGGCGGCCTGTTGGGCGTTGCGCGGGGTGTGCTCGGAGCGGAACCGGGTGAGGCCGTGGCCGCGCAGGTAGGGCACCACGACCCGGTAGCCGCGGGCGGCCAGCAGCGGGGCGACCTCGGCGTAGCTGTGGATGTCGTACGGCCAGCCGTGCAGGCAGACCACCACCGGCCCGCCGGCCGGGCCGCACTCGGCGTAGCCGACGTTCAACTCCCCGGCGGCGACCCGCTTCAGCGCCCACGGCACGGCCAGCACGTCCGACAGCACCGTCCCGTACGGGGCGCCGTACGGCGCCCCGTACGCCCGCCCGCCGGCGGTGGTCGCGAGCAGGCCGGTGCCGGCCGCGACTCCCGCCAGGTGGAAGGTCCGCCTGTCCATCCGCCCGTCCTCCGTCCGTCCTTGGCGTTGCCGCTGGCCAGCATGCCGGAAACCGGACTTGGGCCTGGACGGGACGCGCCGGACGACGGGGACGGGATGGACAAAACGGACCAAACGGCAGAACGGGGCGGCCGTCAGCAGCCGTTGAGGATGCCGGTGAGGGCGCTCTTCTCGGCGCTGTCCACGGACAGGTGGTAGTAGTACTTCACCTGCACCCAGGCACGGACGTAGGTGCAGCGATAGCCCGTCACCGAGGGCAGCCACTCGGCCGGGTCCTTGTCGCCCTTGGCCTGGTTGACGCTGTCGGTGACGGCGATCAGCTGCGGGCGGGTCAGGTCGTTGGCGAAGGCCTGGCGCTGGGCGGTGGTCCAGGCGGAGGCGCCGGAGTCCCAGGCCTCGGCGAGCGGCACCAGGTGGTCGATGTCCAGGTCGGCGGCGGCGGTCCAGGTGGCGCCGTCGTACGGGGAGTACCAGGTGCCGGAGGTGGCGGCGCAGGCGGAGTCGGTGACCACGCCGGAGCCGTCGCGCTTGAGCACGGTCTCCCGGGTGTTGCAGGCGCCGGAGACGGTGATCCAGTGCGGGAAGAGGTCGCGGCTGTAACCGGTGCGGTTCTCGGCCTTGACGGTGAGCTGGGCCAGGTAGGTGCGGGCGGTGGCGGCGGAGACGGGGGTCGGCAGCGCGGCCTGGGCGCTGCCGGCGCCGGCCGTGACGACACCGGCGGCGAGGAGGGCGGTGGCGGCGGTGGCGGCCAGGCGGCGGAGGAAACGGTTCGGCACGGGGGCTCCTGGGCTCGGCGAACGGGCGGGGGGAGGCGCGGAGTTGCTGGTGCGGGGGCGCGCCGCGGCACCCCGCGAGGGGGCTCGGCCGCGCTGCCGGGCCAGACTGGCAGCCGGTTGTCTATGCGGGTAGATACCGAGCCGTGAAGATTGCATTACCGTCGTATGGCGATACCGGCGCGCGATGTGAACGTTCGCCACCGCACCGAACCCCGCCCGGCCGACCGCTTGATCACCAACTGGGCTCTTCGAAACCGGAGTTGACCGCCACTCAGCAGTTCGGCCCGGCCGCCGGACCCCCTTGACCGGCCCGCCCCGGTGATCTACCTTCGTGCCTCGCCACCGGCCGCCGCGCCGGACCTACCACGACCGGGAGGACGAGGGTGCCCACGGCTCTGTACAGCCGCCGCCACATCGACCTGCTCATGGTCTCCAGCTCGCTCTGTAGCTGAACAGGACGGGCCCGCTCGGGCCCACGCGACCGCCCGACCGCGCCCGGCCCCGCCGCGCCCGCGTCCGCGCCCCGCCCGCGCCGAACGTCCCGACCCGCCGGAACACCACCGGCGCACCGGCCGGTTCGACCGCCGCGCGCAGCTCCGACGCCCGCCGCCGACCCGCCCGCGCGCGTACCGCCGCACCTGTGAGACCCGGAGACCAGCCATGCCCCGTCCGCCCGCCCACCTCGACGGTTCACCCCGCCCCTCCAGAACGGCCGCCCCCGTCCGCCGCCGCACCGCGCTCGCGCTGAGCGCCGCCGTGCTGGTCGCGGGCGCCGCCTGCACCAGTGCCAAGTCCGGCGGCGCCGGCGCGACCTCCGGCGACGGCGCCGCCGCCGCGGTGCTGACCGTCGGCACCACCGACCAGGTGGTCAGCCTCGACCCGGCCGGCTCCTGGGACGCCGGTTCCGGCACCATCGCCGGCGAGGTCTACGCCACGCTGCTGAGCGCCCCCAACGGCACCTCCGACGTCGCGCCGGACCTGGCCTCCGGCATCAAGCTGACCTCGCCGACCCAGTACACCGTCACCCTCAAGCCCGGCCTGAAGTTCGCCAACGGCCACGAACTGACCTCGTCCGACGTCAAGTTCAGCTTCGACCGGCAGCTGCGGATCGCCGACAAGAACGGCCCGTCCCCGCTGCTGGCCAACCTCGCCTCGGTCGCCGCCCCCGACCCGGCCACCGTGGTGTTCACCCTCAAGTCGGCCAACGACAGCCTCTTCCCGCAGGTGCTCTCCACCGGCGCGGGCCTGGTCCTGGACGAGGAGGTCTTCCCCGCCGACAAGGTCCTCGACGACGACGCCGTCGTCAAGGGCCGCCCGTGGAGCGGCCCGTACGGCATCACCAGCTACGGCAAGAACTCACTCGTCGCGTTCGAGGCCAACTCCGCCTACCAGGGCCAGCTGGGCACGCCGAAGACCCCGAAGGTCCGGCTGAAGTACTACACCGACCCGAACAACCTGAAGCTGGACGTCCAGCAGGGCGGCATCGACATCGTCTACCGCACGCTGGCCACCGCCGACCTGCAGGACCTCGCCACCAAGAAGGGCGTCACCGTCCACACCGGCTCCGGCAACGGCATCCGCTACCTGGTCTTCGACTTCACGTCGCAGCCCTACGGCAGCGGCACCCCGCAGGCCGACCCGGCGAAGGCGCTGGCCGTCCGGCAGGCCGTCGCGCACGCCGTCGACCGGGCCCAACTCGCCTCGCAGGTCTACAAGAACACCCTGGAGCCGCTCTACACCTCGGTGCCGGACGGCATCACCGGCGCCACCCCCTCGTACCGCAAGCTGTACGGCGACAAGAACGGCGGCCCGAGCAAGGAGGCGGCCGCCGCCGTGCTCGCCGCCGCCGGTGTGAGCACCCCGGTCACCCTCAAGCTGCAGTACAACACCGACCACTACGGCTCCTCCTCGGCCGACGAGTACGCGCTGCTGAAGACCCAGCTGGAGGCGACCGGCCTGTTCAAGGTCGACCTGCAGTCCACCGAGTGGTCGCAGTACGGCAAGGACCGGGTCGCCGACCTCTACCCGGTCTACCAACTCGGCTGGTACGCCGACTACCTGGACGCCGACAACTACGTCGGCACCTTCTTCGCCCGCGACAGCTGGGTGCACAGCGGCTACGACGACCCGGCCGTGCAGGCGCTGATCAGGCAGGAGGCCACCGAGACCGACCCGGCCGCCCGGACCGGGCAGATCGAGCGGATCCAGGACACCACCGCCGTCCAGGTGCCGCTGCTGCCGCTGCTCCAGGGCTCCACCGCGATCGTCACCCGCTCCGAGGTGCGCGGCGTGCCGGAGCGGCTGAACAGCGCCTACCGGTTCCGCTGGGCCGAGATCAGCAAGGGCTGAGCGGCGCCCCGCGCCCCCGCTCCCCCACCCGAACCCTCCGAAAGGGACTGCCATGACGCTCGCCCAGCCCCTGGGCGGTAGCGCGACGGAGGACGACGGCGACGACCCGGAGCGCGGCCGGCCCCGGCGGGCCGCGCTCCGGGGACGGCTGCCGCTGCCGCGCTCGCCGCTGGTCCGCTACCTGGCCGTCCGCCTGCTGCTCGTCCTCCCGACCGTCCTGCTGCTGCTCACCGCCGTGTTCTTCCTGATGCGGGCCACCGGCGACCCGGTCAGCACCGCCTTCGCCGACCGGCTCACCCCGGCGCAGCTGCAGGAGAAGCTGCACGCGGCCGGCTACGACCGGCCGCTGCTCACCCAGTACCTGGACTACCTGCGGCGGACCGCCACCGGCGACTTCGGCCGCACCGCCACCGACAACCGGGCCGTCTCCGACGTGCTGCGCACCTACGGCGCGGCCACCCTCGAACTCGCCTGCTGGGCCCTGCTGGTGGCCGTCGCCGTGGGCGTCCCGCTGGGCGCCCTGGCGGCCCGCTTCCGCGACCGCGCACCGGACGCGGTGCTGCGGCTGGCCGCCGTCCTGGCCTACGCCACCCCGGTGTTCTTCGTCGGCCTGCTGCTCAAACTGGTCCTCGCGGTCGGGCTCGGCTGGCTGCCGGTCTCCGGCCGCGCCTCGATCGACGTCGAGCTGCGCCTGCAGGACCTCGCCGACCCGACCGGCCTCTACCTGCTGGACGCGCTGCGCAGCGGCGACGGCCCGGCCGTCGCCGACGTGCTGCGGCACGCCGTGCTGCCGGGGCTGGCGCTGGGCCTGCTGCTGGCGGGCGTGCTGCTGCGGCTGGTGCGCACCCACCTGATCTCCACCCTGGAGGCCGAGTACGTGGAGGCGGCCCGCTCGCGCGGCGTCGGCGGCCTGCGCCTGGTCACCCGGCACGCGGCCCGGCCCGCGCTGATCCCGGTGGTGACGGTGCTGGGCCTCCAGGTCGCCGGGCTGCTGGGCGGCGCGGTGCTCACCGAGACCACCTTCGAGTGGAAGGGCCTGGGCTACCAGTTGGCGCACTACCTGACGGCGCGGGACTTCGTCGCCGTCCAGGGCATCGTGGCGCTGTTCGCCGTGGTGGTCGCGGTGGTCAACTTCCTGGTGGACGCGCTGGCCGCGCTGATCGACCCGCGGGTGAGGTACTGATGCGCGTCCCCTTCACCCGGCTGGTCCCGAAGCGGCTGCGCGGCAGCGTCGGCCTGCAGCGCGCGATGCTGCTGGCCGGCGCCGCGCTGACCGCCCTGCTGCTGCTCACCGCGCTCGCCGCGCCCTGGCTCGCGCCCTGGGGGCACGCCCAACTCCAGGACGGCGGCGCCCTGTTCGGCTCGCAGCGGCCGCCCGGCGCGGAGCACCCGCTGGGCACCACGGTCGGCGGCTACGACGTGCTGGCGCGCACCCTGTGGGCGTCCCGGACGGCGGTGGCGGTGATCGGGCTGTCGCTGCTGATCTCCGTGCTGCCCGGCACCCTGCTCGGCCTGGCCTCCGGCTACCTGGGCGGCTGGCCGGACCGGCTGCTGGTGGGGGTCGCCGACGCGCTGTACTCCTTCCCCTCACTGCTGCTGGCGATCGTGCTGTCGATCGTGATCAGCGGCGGGCAGTCCAGCCTGGGCGGCGGGCTGACGGCGGCCGCCTGCTCGGTGGCGATGGTCTTCGTGCCGCAGTACTTCCGGGTGGTGCGCGCGGAGGTGCTGCGGGTCAAGGCCGAGCCGTTCGTCGAGGCGGCCCGGGTGATCGGCACCGGCCACCTGCGGATCGTGTTCCGGCACGTGCTGCGCAACTCGGTGCGCGGCCTGCCGCTGATCCTCACCCTGAACGCCGCCGAATCGGTGCTCACGCTGGCCGGCCTCGGCTTCCTCGGCTTCGGCATCGAGCCGAACGCGGCCGCCGAGTGGGGCTACGACCTGAACCGCTCCGTCCCGGACGTCACCTCGGGCATCTGGTGGACGGCGCTCGCCCCGGGCACCGCGATGGTGCTCACCGTGCTCGGCGTGACCCTGCTGGGCGAGAGCCTGAACGACCTCGCCGACCCCCGCCTGCGCCGCCGCCGGGCACCCACCACCGTCCCCGCCCCCGCTACTACAGCTGCCGCCGAGGAGTCGTCCCGTGCCTGACGCCCGTACCGCTCCGGCCGAACTGCTGCGGATCGAGGACCTGCACGTGGCGTTCGCCACCGACGCCGGTCCGGCCCCGGCCGTCCGGGGCGTCAGCCTGTCGGTGGCGGCCGGGGAGGCGGTGGCCCTGGTCGGCGAGAGCGGCAGCGGCAAGACCGTCACCGCGCGCAGCGTGCTCGGCCTGCTGCCGGGCTCGGCCGCCGCCCGCGGCCGGGTGCTGCTCGACCACGGCGACGCGGGTCCGGTGGACGTGCTGGGCGCGGACCGCCGGACGCTGCGGGAGCTGCGCGGCACGGCGGCGGCGATGGTCTTCCAGGAGCCGTCCACCGCGCTCAACCCGGTCTTCCCGATCGGCTGGCAGCTCGCCGAGGGCCTGCGCGCCCACGGCTGGGGCACCCGCGCCGCCCGCCGGGCCCGCGCCGTCGACCTGCTCGACCAGGTCGGCATCCCCGAGCCCGCCCGGCGGGCCGCCTCCTACCCGCACCAGCTGTCCGGCGGGCAGCAGCAGCGCGCCGTGATCGCGATGGCGCTCGCACTGGGCACCCGGCTGCTGGTCGCGGACGAGCCGACCACCGCCCTGGACGTCACCGTGCAGGCCGGGATCCTCGACCTGCTGCGCCGCCTCCGGGACGAGTCGGGCACCGCGCTGCTGCTGATCACCCACAACATGGGGGTGGTCGCCGACCTGGCCGACCGGGTCGCGGTGATGCGCGCGGGCCGGATCGTCGAACAGGCCCCCGTCCGCGAACTGTTCGCCGCGCCGCGGCACCCGTACACCCGGCAACTCCTGGCTGCCGTACCGGACTTCGGCACCGCCCCGGCCAAGCCGGCCGCACCCGCCCCGACCGGTGCGACCGCCCCGACCGGCGGCGCGCCGGTGGTCAGTGCCCGGGGCCTGACCGTCGAGTACCCGGGGCGGCTGGGGCGGCGGCCGTTCCGGGCGGTGGACGGGGTCGACCTGGAGATCCGGGCCGGCGAGGTGCTGGGGCTGGTCGGGGGCAGCGGCAGCGGCAAGACCACCATCGGCCGCGCCCTGGCCGGACTGACCGGCGTCACCGGCGGCACCCTCACCGTCCTCGGCGAGGAGCTGGGCGGGGCCCGGCGCCGCCGCCCGCGCCGGGGCGGACGGCTCGGCTTCGTCTTCCAGGACCCGGCCACCAGCTTCGACCCCCGGCTCACCATCGGCGCCTGCGTGGCCGAACCGCTCCGGGTGCACCGGCCCGAGCTGGACGGCGCGGCCGTCGCCGCCCGGGTCCGCGAGCTGCTGGACCAGGTCCGGCTGCCGGAGGGCACCGCCGACCGGCACCCGCACGAACTCAGCGGCGGCCAGCGCCAACGCGCCTCGCTGGCACGGGCGCTGGCCCTCGACCCGGAGCTGGTGATCGCGGACGAGCCCACCTCGGCGCTGGACGTCTCGGTGCAGGCCCGAGTGCTGGAGCTGTTCACCCGGCTGCAGCGCGAACTCGGCTTCGCCGCGCTCTTCGTCAGCCACGACCTGGCCGTGGTCGAACGGGTCGCCGACCGGGTCGCCGTCCTGCACCGGGGCCGGGTGGTCGAGACCGGCCCCACCGCCCGCGTCCTCGGTGACCCCCGGCACGCCTACACCCGGCAGCTGATCGCCGCCCTGCCGGTGCCCGACCCGGACCGGCAGGCCGAACGCCGCGCCGCCGCGTCCCCGCCCCCGCGACAGACCGGAGCCACCACCGCATGACCGTCCGCACCGACCACACCGTCCGCACCGACCGCACGGACCGCGCCGCCACCCGCCAGGCCGACGCCGACGCCACCGTCCAGGAGGCGCTGCGCCGCACCCCGGTGTTCGACGGCCACAACGACCTGCCGGTCGCCCTGCGGGCCCGCGCCGGCGGCTCGGTGGAGGGCCTGGACGGGCCCCGGCCCGAGCTGCACACCGACCTGCCCCGGCTGCGCGCGGGCGGGGTCGGCGCGCAGTTCTGGTCGGTCTACGTGCCCTCGGACCTGCCCGAGCCGGTCGCGGCGGTGGCCACCCTGGAACAGCTCGACCTGGCGCACCGGCTGATCGCCCGCTACCCGGAGCGGCTGCGGGCGGCGGTCACCGCCGACCAGGTGGAGGCGGCGGTCGCGGAGGGCCGGATCGCCTCGCTGCTGGGCGTCGAGGGCGGGCACTCGCTGGCGTCCTCGCTGGGCGTGCTGCGCGCGTACGCCCGGCTCGGCGTGCGCTACCTGACGCTGACCCACAACCACCACACCCCGTGGGCGGACTCCGCGACCGACCCGGACTCCCCGGGCGTCGGCGGGCTGTCGGCGGCGGGCCTGGCCGTGGTCGCCGAGCTGAACCGGATCGGCGTGCTGGTCGACCTCTCGCACACCGCCGAGCGCACCCAGCGGGCCGCGCTGGCGGCCTCCACCGCCCCGGTGGTCTTCAGCCACTCGTCCTGCCGGGCGGTCGACGAGCACCCGCGCAACGTGTCCGACGAGGTGCTGGCGCTGCTCGCCGACAACGGCGGCGTCGTGCAGCTGACCTTCGTGCCGGACTTCGTCTCCGCCGACGTGGTCGCCTGGCGCGCCGAACTCGCCGCCGAACGGGAGCGCCTGGGCCTGCCCGCGCCGCGCTGGGAGTGGCCGCGCCACCCGGCCCCCGGCGAGAGCCCGGCCGCCGCGGCCGCCGAGTACGCCGCCGCGTTCGCCGCCGGCCCGGGCGCGCCCCCGCCACCGGAGCTGCGCCGCTGGCTGGACGCCCACCCGCGCCCGGAGGCCACCGCCGCCCGGGTCGCCGACCACGTCGAGCACGCCCGCGAGGTGGCCGGCCTCGACCACATCGGCCTCGGCGGCGACTACGACGGCGTCGACCGGCAGCCCGTCGACCTGCCGGACGTGTCCGGGTACCCGGTGCTGCTGCGGGAGTTGGCCGCCCGGGGCTGGTCCGCCACCGAGCTGGAGGCGCTCACCGGCCGCAACGTGCTGCGGGTGCTGCGCGCGGCCGAGGAGTGCGCCGAGGAGCCGCTCTGGCCGCGCGCCTGAACCCGCCGCGTCCCCGGGCCGGGGCCTACGGTTGCCGGTACGTCCCGGTCAGGACGGCGAACTCCCACTCCTCCAACCGCTCCGCCAGCACCTCGGGGTCGGCGGCCTGCCGCACCACCAGCTCCGTGAGCGCGGCCACCAGCGCCCGGCAGGCGCCGAGGCCGTGCCGCTCGACGAACTCGTCCAGCAGCGCCGCCTGCGCCCCGTCGCCCCCGGCCCGGACCAGCGCGACGGCCGTCAGCACCACCGAGTCGGCGAACGCGTGCGGCCCGTGTCCCGTCTCCATCGCCCCAGCCTCACCCGCCGCCCGCCGCCCCTTCCAGCCCCGCCCCACCCCTCGGGTGAACCCCCGCCGCTTCGCCCCGCCCGCGCCGCCCGCTCGTGCTACGGCGGGCCGCGCCGCCGTCCCGGGCCGGGGGCGTCACCGGATATCCCGTTGACCGGGGCCCGGGTCGGCGCCGATGATCCGGGCATGGACGCGCAGTTGCTGAACGTGGTGGACGTCGAGGCCACCTGCTGGGAGGGGCAGCCGCCGCCCGGCCAGGTCAGCGAGATCATCGAGATCGGGCTGACGGTGGTCGACCTGTCCTCGCTGGTGCGGGTCGGCCGGCACCGGATCCTGGTCCGGCCCCGGCGTTCGTCCGTGAGCGCGTTCTGCACCGGGCTGACCGGGCTGACGCCGCGCGAGGTGGCCGGGGGCCTGCCGTTCGCCGAGGCGTGCCGGCTGCTGGCGGTCGAGCACCGGGCGGGTGAGCGGCCGTGGGCGAGCTGGGGCGACTACGACCGGCTGCAGTTCACCCGGCAGTGCCGGGCGACGGGGGTCGCGTACCCGTTCGGCGGTCGGCACGCCAACGCCAAGGCGGTGTTCACCGAGGCCCGGGGCCTGCCGAAGCGTCCCGGCATGGCGCGGGCGCTCGACCTGGTCGGCCTGCCGCTGGAGGGCCGCCACCACAGCGGCGCGGACGACGCGTGGAACATCGCGGCCCTGGTGCTGACCCTGGCCCGGACGGGCAACTGGCCGTCGCCGCAGGAGTCCTGACCCGCCGTCGGATCGGCCGCCCGGCCGCCCGGCCTGTCAGTGCGGGTACCTAAGATGATCACATGAGTTCTTCGCTGAGCGTCCTCCTCGTCGACACCGACCGCCTGGGCCTCCTCCTCGGCGCCGCCGACCCGCACCTGCTGCGGGAGCTGGAGGAGCGCCTGGCGAGCCGGCTGGCCTCGTCCGACGACTGGTTCTCGTCCGAGATCGCGGACGGCGCGCCCACCGCCGCCGAGGCGCTGCGCGCGCTGGTCGACGGCGGCCCCTACCCGGCCCGGCCCGAGCACGCCTTCCAGTACGGCTACGCGTACGAGCGGCTGTGCTCGGTGGCCGGCTGGCGGCTGGACAACGACGGCTTCTCGCCGTTCCGCGGCGCCTGGCTGGAGGAGGTGGACCGGGGCCTGAAGGAGCTGGGCGTCACCGCCGTCTCGGTGGCGGACTTCTTCTACGGCTCCGGCCTGCCCGCCGGGATCCCGACCCCCGAGACGTACCCGTCCTGCGGCGAGTGGTCGCATGGGGCGTGCGTCGCCGCCCTGGAGCAGTTCGAGCGGGGGCAGCGGGACGGCCTCGCCCCGGCGTTGGACCGGGAGGTGGCCGAGGCCGCCTCGCAGGTGGTCTCCTGGCTGCGCCGGGCGGTGCGCAGGCCGGAGCTGGCCGTCGTCGGCTTCGTCTACTGACGCCCCGCCGTCGCCACCGCCGTCGCCGCCGGGGTCACCGCGCGGGGGCGGGCCAGGGCCGGGCGGCGAGGGCGGTGGCGACGTGGTGGAGGTGGCGGGCCATGGTGCGGCCGGTGGTGTGGGCCCACTCGTGGCCCTTCTCCTCGTCCAGGTAGTCCGGCCCCGGCCCGGGGCCGAGGTGCCAGTACGTCCACGCCTGCGCGGGGATGGTGAAGCCGATGTCCACCAGGCCGCCGCAGATCTCGCTGATCACGTGGTGGGCGCCGTCCTCGTTGCCGGTGACGACCACGCCCGCGACCTTGCCGGCCGCGGCGGGCCGGCCTTCGTCGTCGGTCTCGGAGATCATCGCGTCCATCCGCTCCAGCACCCGCTGGGCGACCGAGGAGGGCCGGCCGACCCAGGTGGGCGAGGCGACGACCAGGACGTCGGCGGCCAGCAGCTTCCGGTGCACCTCCGGCCACTGGTCGCCGTCGCCCATGTCGGTCGCCACCCCCGGCCTGAGGTCGAGGTCGACGGCGCGGACGGTGTCGACCTCCACGCCGAGGGAGACGAGCTCGGCGCCGACCACGGCGGCCAGCGCCTCGGTATTCGACGGGGCGGGGGACGGTTTCAGGGTGCAGTTGATCACGAGAGCGCGCATGGACCAGGCCTACCGGTCCGCGGCCCGTCCACCGGGTTCCCCCGCCGGTCGTCCGGGAAATTCGAAAAGAAGCCGGGTCCAGGTGATTTCCGTCCGCCGATGGGCAGGCGCGGGGCCGGCGGGCCGGCGAGCCCCCGGTCCGCCCGTACCGGGTACCACCGGGCCGGCACACAGGAGGCCGTCATGACAGACACCGGAAACGTCCGCCCCCTCGGGGGTCCTCCGCAGTCTCCGCCGGGCGCGCCCCGTCCCGACGCGGGCGCGGCGTCCGGGGGCCGGGGGAGGACGACCATCGGGGACACCGTCGTCGCGAAGATCGCGGGCGAGGCCGCGCGCGAGGTTCCGGGCGTCCACGCGCTGGGCGCCGGATCGTCCCGGGCGCTGGGCGCGGTGCGCGACCGCGTCCCGGGGCGCAAGGGCGGCGACGCCACCCGCGGGGTGAAGGTCGAGGTGGGCGAGCGCCAGGCCGCCGTCGACCTGGAGCTCGTCGTCGAGTACGACGTGCCCGTCCCCGGGGTCGCGAGGGCCGTGCGGGCGAGCGTCGTCCAGGCGGTGGAGCGCCTGGTCGGCCTGGAGGTCGTCGAGGTGAACGTCGCCGTCAAGGACGTCCACCTCCCCGGCGAGGACGAGGACGACGAGGAGGAGGACGAGGAGGGCCGGAGCGGCGGCTCCGGACGGGTGGTCTGAGCACGGCGGGCGGCCGGGCGGCGGTTCAGCGCCGGGGCGGGTCCTCCAGGGCGGGCAGCACCTTGTCCAGCGTGACGGGCAGGTCCCGCACCCGCACGCCGCAGGCGTGCCACACGGCATTGGACACCGCGGCGGCCGTGCCGACGATGCCGATCTCGCCGATGCCCTTGGTCCCCATCGCGTTGACGTGGGGGTCGTGCTCGTCGAGCCAGTGGGCCTCGACCTCGGTGACGTCCGCGTTGGCCGTGATGTGGTAGTCGGCGAGGTCGTGGTTGACGACGTGGCCGGTCCGGGGGTCGAGGACGCTCTGCTCGTGCAGCGCCATCGACAGCCCCATGGTCATGCCGCCGACGAGCTGCGAGCGGGCCGTGCGCGGGTTGACGATCCGGCCGACGGCGAAGACGCCCAGCAGGCGCGGCACCCGGATCTCCCCGGTGTCCAGGTGGACCCGGGCCTCGGCGAACTGGGCGCCGAAGGCGTGCATCGCCCAGCGGTCGTCCGCCGGCGGGACGGAGCCGGACGCCTCCGCCCGGTCCGGCGGCTCGCCGCCGTACCGGGCGCGGAAGGCGCGGGCGGCCTCGACCACGGCCGAGCCCCAGGTCGACATGCCCGAGGAGCCGCCCGCCACCGACGCCACCGGGTGGTCGGTGTCGCCGATCCGCACCTCGACCCGCTCGACCGGGACGCCGAGCGCGTCCGCGGTGATCTGCGCCAGCGTGGTCCAGGTGCCGGTGCCGAGGTCGGCCGCGCCGATCTCGGCGACGTACCGCTCGCCCTCCCGCCGGATCGTCGCCGTCGACTTCGCCATCCGGTGCGCCGGGTAGGTGGAGGCGGCGACGCCGGTGCCGACCAGCCAGTCGCCGTCGCGGCGCACGCCGGGCCGCGGGTCGCGCCCGCTCCAGCCGAAGCGCGCCGCGCCCTCGCGCAGGCAGCCGACGAGGTTGCGGCTGGAGAAGGGCTTGCCGGTCTCCGGGTCGGTGGCGGGTTCGTTGCGGATCCGCAGTTCGACCGGGTCGAGGCCGAGGCGTTCGGCGAGTTCGTCCATCGCCGCCTCGGGGCCGAACATGCCGGGGCACTCCCCCGGGGCGCGCATCCAGGACGGCACCGGGACGTCCAGGGCGGCGAGGCGGTGGGTGGTGCGCCGGTTCGCGACCGCGTACATCATCCGGGCGGGCACGCCGGTCTGCTCGGCGAACTCCTTGATCCGCGAGGTCTGTTCGACGACGTCGACGGCGAGCGCGGTCAGCGTGCCGTCGCGGTCGGCGGCCAGGAGGCAGCGCTGGATGGTGGGGGTGCGGTAGCCGGCGAGGGAGAACATCTGCGGGCGGGTCAGCGCGAGGCGCACCGAGCGGCCGGGGACGGCGCGGGCGGCCATCGCGGCGAGCACCACGTTGACGTGCGGGGTGCCCTTCGAGCCGAAGCCGCCGCCGACGTGCGGGCAGACCACCCGGACCTTCGCCTCGTCGAGGCCGAACACCGACGCCACGGTGCTCCGGGCGGAGTGGACGCCCTGGGTGGAGTCCCACAGGGTGAGGGAGCCGTCGCCGGGCTCCCACCGGGCGGTGGTGGCGTGCGGCTCCATCGGGTTGTTGTGGTACATCGCGGTGGTGTACGTCTGTTCGACGACCACCGCCGAGGTGGCGGCGGCGGCCGCGACGTCGCCCTCGACGGTGTCGGTGGGGAAGTCCGGGTTCACCCGTTCGGGTGCGTACAGGTCGTCGCGGTCGGCCCGCAGCTCGCTGTCGTGCGCCGCCCGCGCGTAGGTCGCCCGGACGAGTCCGGCGGCGTGCCGGGCGGTCTCGGAGCTGTCGGCGACGACCAGGGCGACGACCTGGCCGCGGAAGGCGACCTCGTCGTCCTGGAGGGCCGCCAGCTCCCGGTCCTCGGTGGAGGCCAGGCGTTCGGCGGTGGCGGGGGTGAGCACCGCGAGCACGCCGTCGAGCGCCTCGGCGGCGGCGGTGTCCAGCGCCGTGACCCGCCCCCGGGCGACGGTGGCCTGGACGGGGTGCGCGTGGGCGGCGTTCTCCGCCGGCGCCTCGTGGGCGTAGACGGCGGCGCCGCGCACCTTGGCCGCGCCGTCCCGGCGGGGCAGGTCCAGGCCGATGGCGACGGGTCGGTCGATGAACGTCATCGGGCGTCCTCCCGGACGAGTCCGCGCAGGGTGGCGGCGAGGGTGCGGCGCAGCAGCGGGATCTTGAAGGCGTTGCCGCCGTCCAGCCCGTCGACGGGGCGGGCGTCGGCGAGTTCGGCGTCCGCGGCGGCGCGGTAGGTCTCCTCCGTGGCCGGGGCGCCGCGCAGCACCCGCTCGGCCCGGTGCGCGCGCCACGGCACGTGGGCCACGCCGCCGAACGCGACCCGCGCGTCCGTGATCACCCCGTCCCGCACGTCCACCGCCGCGGCGACGCTGACCAGGGCGAACGCGTACGAGGCCCGGTCGCGCACCTTGCGGTAGGCGGAGCGGCGGGCGAGGGGGCTGGCCGGCAGGTCGATCGCGGTGATCAGCTCTCCGTGTTCGAGCACGGTGTCCCGTTCGGGGGTGTCGGCGGGCAGCCGGTGCAGGTCGACGAAGGGGATCGTCCGCTCGCCGTCCGGCCCCAGCACCCGCACCCGGGCGTCGAGGGCGGCCATCGCCACGGCCATGTCGGAGGGGTGGACGGCGAGGCAGTGCTCGGAGGCGCCGAGGACGGCGTGGTGGCGGGTCCAGCCGCCGACCGCGGAGCAGCCCGAGCCGGGCTGCCGCTTGTTGCACGGGGTGGTGACGTCCTGGAAGTAGACGCAGCGGGTGCGCTGCAGCGGGTTGCCGCCGGTGGTGGCCATGTTGCGCAGCTGGCCCGACGCGCCCGACAGCAGGGCCTGGGAGAGCACGGGGAAGCGCTCGCGCACCCGCCGGTCGGCGGCGAGGTCGCTGTTGCGGACGCCGGCGCCGATCCGGAGGGCTCCCCCGTCGAGTTCCTCGATCCCGGCGGGCAGCAGGTCGGCGACGTGGACGACCAGGTCGGGCGCGAGGACGCCGAGCTTGAGGTGGTCGACCAGGTTCGTCCCGCCGCCGAGGAACACCGCGGCCGGGTTCCCGGCGACGCTGCGGACGGCCGCCGCCGCGTCGGCCGGGCTCCGGTACTCGAACGGTTTCACCCGGCCACCTCCGCAGCCGGGGCCTCCGTAGTCGGGGCCTCCGCGCCCGGGGCCGCTCGGCCGCACTCCGCCGCGGCCTGCTGGACGGCGGGCACGATGTTCACGTAGGCCGCGCAGCGGCAGAGGTTGCCACTCATCCGCTCGGCCACCTCGGCCCGGTCCAGCCGGGGCGGCCGGGTGCCCTCGGTGACGGCGCTCGGCCAGCCCCGGGCGAACTCGTCGAGCATCCCGACCGCGGAGACGACCTGCCCCGGGGTGCAGTAGCCGCACTGGAACGCGTCGCGGTCGATGAACGCCCGCTGCACCGGGTGCAGCCCGTCGCCGTCGGGCAGCCCCTCGTCGGGGGGCCGCTCGCCGTCGGGCCGGCCGTGGGCGGCGAGTCCCGCGGCGGTGACGACCCGGGCGCCGTCCTGGGTGACCGCCAAGGTGAGGCAGCTCAGCACCCGCCGTCCGCCGGAGAGCACCGTGCACGCGCCGCACTGCCCGTGGTCGCAGCCTTTCTTGGCGCTCGTCACCCCCAGCCGCTCGCGCAGGGCGTCCAGCAGGGTCGTGCGGGTGTCGACGGTGAGCCGCCGCGGGGTTCCGTCGACGTGGACGGTGATCTCGCTCATCACCGCACGAAGGTTCCCGGCGCCGGTCCCGCTCACACGGGACCCGCCGGTACTCACCCGGGCGGGCGCTCCGCACGAGGATCTTGACGCGGGGTGGAGGGGAGCCTACGTTACTCGCGAGTCAACTCGGCCGGGCCGCGCCGACGCGGGCGGCCGCCCGACCGCCGCCGATTGGACGCACCGCCCATGGACTCCCTCCTGCTGTCCCGCCGCGACCTGGACTTCCTGCTCCACGACTGGCTGGACGTCACCGCCCTGACGGCGCGCGGGCGCTACGCCGAGCACGACCGGGACACCATCGACGCGGTGCTCGACCTCAGCGCGGAGATCGCCGCCCGGCACTTCGCCCCGCACAACAAGGAGAACGACACCCGGGAGCCGGTCTTCGACGGCGAGCGGGTGCACGTCATCCCGGAGGTCGGGCGGGCGCTGCGGGTCTTCGCCGGCTCCGGCCTGGCCGGGGCGGCGATGGACCACGCGGTGGGCGGGCAGCAGCTGCCGCAGGTGGTGGCCCACGCCTGCATGGCGTGGTTCCAGGCCGCCAACGTCGGCACCGCCGCGTACCCGTTCCTCACTGTCGCCAACGCCAACCTGCTGCTCGCGCACGGCAGCGAGGAGCAGGTCGACACGTACGTGCGGCCCATGGTCGAGGGCCGCTTCTTCGGCACCATGTGCCTCTCGGAGCCGCAGGCGGGCTCCTCGCTGGCCGACGTCACCACCCGTGCGGTCCCGCAGCCGGACGGCACCCACCGGATCACCGGCACCAAGACGTGGATCTCCGGCGGCGACCACGAGCTGAGCGAGAACATCGTCCACCTGGTGCTCGCCAGGATCCCCGGCGGACCGGCGGGCGTGAAGGGCCTCTCGCTCTTCGTCGTCCCCAAGTACCTGGTGGCGCCGGACGGTTCGCTCGGCGAGCGCAACGACGTGGTGCTGGCGGGCCTCAACCACAAGATGGGCTACCGGGGCACCACCAACACGGTGCTCAACTTCGGCGAGGGACGACACACCCCCGGGGGCGCGCCGGGCGCGGTCGGCTTCCTGGTCGGCGAGCCGCACCACGGGCTGGCGTACATGTTCCACATGATGAACGAGGCCCGGATCGGCGTCGGCCTGGGCGCCGCCGCGCTCGGCTACACCGGCTACCTGCACGCCCTCGACTACGCCCGCACCCGCCCCCAGGGCCGTCCGCCCACCGGCAGGGACGCCGCCGCGCCGCAGGTGCCGATCATCGAGCACGCCGACGTCAGGCGGATGCTGCTGGCCCAGAAGAGCTACGTCGAGGGCGGCCTCGCGCTGAGCCTGTACTGCAGCCGACTGCTGGACGAGGAGCGCACCGCCCCCGACGAGGCCGAGCGGGCCCGGGCCCGGCTGCTGCTGGACGTGCTGACCCCGATCGCCAAGAGCTGGCCCGCGCAGTGGTGCCTGGCCGCCAACGACCTGGCCATCCAGGTCCACGGCGGGTACGGGTACACCCGCGAGTACGACGTCGAGCAGTTCTACCGCGACAACCGGTTCAACGCCATCCACGAGGGCACCCACGGCATCCAGGGCCTCGACCTGCTCGGCCGCAAGGTCGTCATGGGCGGCGGCGCGGGCCTGCGGCTGCTGCTGGAGACCATCGGCGCCACCGTCCGCCGCGCCGCGGACGCCGGCGGCGAAGCCGGCGCGCTGGCCGCCGAGCTGGCCGCGGCCGCCACCCGCGTCCAGCGCACCACCGCCGCGCTGTGGGCGGGCGGCGACCCGGACACGGCGCTGGCCAACTCCTCCGTCTACCTGGAGGCGGTCGGACACGTGGTGCTGGCCTGGATCTGGCTGGAGCAGTTCCTCGCCCTCCCGGCGGGCGGGGACGGCTTCCACCAGGGCAAGCGGCAGGCCGCCCGCTACTTCTTCCGCGTCGAACTCCCCCGCACCGGGCCCCAGTTCGACCTGCTGGACGCCCTGGACCGCACGGCGGCCGACACCCGCCCCGACTGGTTCTGACCACCCGCGCGCCGCACCGGGTCAGTGCCAGAACGCGGCCAGCGCGCCCTCCTTGAACGGCGCCGGGGAGACGCACAGGTCGCCGGTGAACGGCCGGTCGAGGACCAGGACGAGCAGCAGGCTGAACCCGATCAGCGCGGCGATCGTCCCGGTGAACAGCACCTGCACCCTGATCCGGCGGGTGCCGTACAGGGTGGTCAGCGCGATGATCACCAGCGCGCCGCCGTAGACCAACGTCTGTAGCAGCAGCGGGAGTTGCCGGGTAGCCATGGTGATCCGGGCGCGCCGCTCGGCGACCACCTCGTCCAACTGCTCGGCGGCGCGGTCGTAGTAGGCCTGCTCGGTGTTGGTCTGCGGCTCGTAGCCCTGCAGGGCGCCGTAGATGCCCTGCGCCTTGGCGGCCGTGGCCTCGTGGTCGGGCCGGCCCTCGCGCATCAGCGGCCACTGGACGTCCACGAGGGCGTGCAGGTAGGCGCCGACGGCCGTGTCGATCCGGTCGCGCGGCTCCGGCGGGAACGCCTGGACGTCGCGCACCAGCGTCGCGGCGGCGGTGGCCTCCCGGGCCACCACGGCCCGGGTCTCCTCCAGCTGGGTCCACAGGTTGACGATCACGAACGCCAGGATGATCCCGTAGATCGCGCCGAACAGCCCCAGCACGACCCCGATCACCTCGTTGTGCTCCCCCTCCACCACCTGCGGGAACCTGCGCCGCACCAGCAGCGAGCCCGCCACCGCGACGACCACCGCGACCCCGACCACCACCACGGTCAGCGCGGCGGTGTCGAGGTGGTTCAGCAGCCACAGCTCCATCGGATCTCCTCGTCCTCGTGTTCCGGTCCGCGTTGATCAACTGCGCGGACGGCGTCGGGGGAACGGCGGCGGGGGGAGCGGCGGCGGGAACGGCGGGGGACGGCGGGCGCGGGGGCGCCGGAGGGCGGCGCTCTCCGGCCGCCCGGTGTCACCCCCCGTCCGCGGCGGCCGCCCCGAGCGGGCCCTCCAGCAGGCGGGCGGCCGCGAGCGCGGTGGTGGTCGAGCCGCCTCCGGGCCGGCCGGTGCGCAGCGTCTCGTGCAGGTCCAGGAAGGTGAGCGGGCCGCGGTGGTCGGCGATCCGGTCGGCGTCCCGGTCCGGCACGCCCCAGGCGGACAGCGCCTCGCGGATCCGGCCCGCCGCCGCGAGCCGGGCCCCGTCGCCGGCGCCCGCGCCGTCCAGCAGGCGCACCCACGCGTCCTCGGAGCGGCAGAGCAGGGTGTCGAGGGCCGCGATCCGCTCCAGGTGGTCGGCGGGCAGGGGCGTGTCCAGGCGCGGGTGGTCGGCCAGCGCCCGGGGCGTGAACCGGACGGCGGCCGGGGTGAGGTCGGCGGCCGCGTTCGTCGCGCGGACGGAGTTGCCGAGGAAGAGCGCGGCGTAGGCCGGCAGCGGGTGCTCCAACGCGTCCAGCAGGCGGTACATCCGCTGCTCGGACGGCGGGTGGGTGGCGCCGGTCCGGACGAACAGCGCGTGCTCCCGGGCGGCCAGCGCGAACAGGGCGACCGTGCTGCCCCAGGTGGTGAGCAGGTCGACGTCGGCGGCGGGCAGGCCGAGGCCCGGGGTGCGCCGCGCCGCCGCGTCCCGTTCCAGGCTGCGGCGGGTCAGCCGGTGGGCGGTCAGGTCGGCCTCGAGTTCCTGGTCGGGGCCGGCCCCGTGCCGGTGGCCGTGCAGGTGGTGGGCCAGTTCGTGGCCCAGGACGAAGCGGACCGCCTGGGTCAGCACGACGTCCCTGATCCCGTCGGCGCGCGGGTCGGTGCTCCAGCCGGGTTTCGCCGACAGGCCGAACACCCGCTGGTGGAGGAAGTGGTAGCGCAGGAGCACGGCCTGCTCGGCCGGGTCGGCGCCGAACGCCTTCCGGCGCAGGGCGGCCCTCGTGTTCCGCCACACCCGCCACGGGCCGCCGTCGAGCACCCGCACCGCGTCCTCGGCGCCGAACGCGGCGTACAGGCCGGCCAGGCCGAGGAACGACTCGGGCAGCACCAGCAGCGCGGAGCCGTCCGCGAAGCGCTTGCAGTCCGGGTAGACGTCCTCCTCCGCGAGTACCGCGAGCCGGACCCGCCGCCACTGTCCGTCCGGCCGGCCGAGGTCGGCGAAGACCGTCCGCAGGTCCTCGGCGAGCGCGGCCTCCAGCTCGTTCGCCGTCCTCGTCCACTCCGCCCCGTCGAGGCCCCGCAGGGCGGCGGGGTCGACGCCCAGCTCGGCCAACCGGGCCCGCATCCGGCCCAGTTGGGTCTCCCGGTTGTCGACCCTCCGCCTCAGCTCCCACTGCTCGTCGGCGGCCGTCACGTCACTCGCCGTCCCCCGGGGTCGGCCCCGGCGGCTGCGGCGGAACCGGCGGCTGCGGGGCCGGGGCGTTGGCGCAGAAGGCGCGCAGGCCGATCCGGGACACCAGCACGCCGACCGCCGCGTAGTCCGTCACCGGGTGTCCGGTGCCGCCGCCCAGCTCCTCCAGCACCTTGGCGATCCCGAACGCGTCGGTGACCCCGGCCCGGGCGCCGCCGTCGGCGTCGATCAGGTCGCGCAGCCGCTCGTGGTGGCAGATCGCCCGCTGGAGGTCGCGGTAGGTCTCCTCGAACCAGCTCCGGCCGAAGACCCGGAAGCGCCTGCGGTCCTCGGGGCCCGCGCCGAGGCCGCCGCCGAGGAACGCCTCACCGATGATCTCGTACAGCTCGTCGTCGCTCAGTTCCCAGTACGCCTCGACCGTCACGGCCCGCCCCTCTCGTCGCACCTGCCGCCGTGACAGCCGTCCTCCCCCGCCGGGACCGGCCGAAACGGGGCTGCACGAACGGCCGTCCGGGCCTGCGGCGGCGGCCTCCCGGGCGGCCGTCCCTCGGGCGGCTAGCGGCCGTTGCGGGGTGGCCAGTGGTCGAGCGGGAGGGGGCCGCGGGAGCGGACGGTGCGGATGGCGAAGGTGGAGCGGGCGTCGCGGACCGGGCCGACGGCGAGGATCTCGTCCAGCAGGACCTGCTCGTAGGTGGCCAGGTCCGGGACGGCGATCTCCACCAGGAAGTCGGCCTCGCCGGAGACCACGTGGCAGGCCACCACGGCGGGGATCGCGCACAGCGACTCCTCGATGTGCCGCGAGGTCTCCCGCGAGTGCTGCTCGACCCGCAGCGCGACGAACACGGTCAGCCCCAACCCGAGCTTCCCCCGGTCGAGTTCGGCCCGGTAGCCGGCGATCACGCCGTCCGCCTCCAGCGCCTTGGTCCGGCGCAGCGCGGAGGAGGGCGAGAGCAGGACGGCCTCGGCGAGGTCGACGTTGGGGGTCCGGCCGTGGCGCTGGAGGTGCGCGAGGATGGCCCGGTCGATGCGGTCGTACTGGGGGCTCGACATGCGGGGCAGCCTAGCGGTGCGGCCCGGTCGCGCCGTGACCGGATCTCCCGGGATCCGGCCCGGCCCCGGCATTCCGTGCCACCGATCCACCCCTGCCCGGCAGGATCCGCCACGCGACCCCGCGCACCCCCGGCCGTTTCCACCACCGGCCCCGGCCTGCGCGGGGGGCTCGGCAGCGCGTGCCGCCGGAGCGGACCCGGGCGGCAGGATCTGCCGTCCGGGGCCCGTCGCGGGGCGGTTTTCGCCAGCGGGTGCCGCGCGGTCCGGGCCAGGATCGGGGCATGACCGAGACCGCGGCAGCCTCCCGCTCCCCCCACCGTCCGTCCGCCTCCTCCCCCCTCTCCACCGCCGGGGCGTCCGCGCTGTACATCGGCGCGCTGCTCGGCCCGAGCCTGCTGCTGCTCCCGGGGCTGGCGGCGCGCGCGGCGGGTCCGGCCTCGCTGCTGGCGTGGCTGGCGCTGCTGGGGCTGTCCGGTCTGATCGCGGTGATGTTCTGCGCGCTCGGCACCCGGCTGGGCTCGTCCGGCGGCGTGGCCGGCTACACGGCCTCGGGGCTGGGCGCCCGGGCGGGTCGGGCCGCCGGGTGGTGCTTCCTGGCGGGAGTGGTGGCGGGCGCGCCGGTGGTCTGCCTGATCGGCGGGAGCTACGCGGCGGCGGCCGTCGGCGCGGACGGCGGCACGGCCGTCCGGGCGGGGCTGGTGCTGCTGGCGGTGGTGCTGGCGATCCGGCTGGCCGGCGTCCGGACCGGGGCGGGGCTGCAACTCGTGCTGGTCTGCGCGCTGGTGGGGCTGGTGCTGTTCGCGGTGCTGGGGTCGGCCCCGGCCGCCCGGGCCGCGCACTGGACGCCGTTCCTGCCGCACGGCTGGACGGGCGTCGCACAGGCCGCGCCGCCGCTGATGTTCGCCTTCGTCGGCTGGGAGGCCGCCGCCTCGCTGACCACCCGGCTGCGCGACCCGCGCCGCCAGCTGCGCCGGGTGGTGCTGATCGCCTTCGCCGTCACCTCGCTGCTCTGCCTGGCCCTGGCCGCCGCGACGGTCGCCGTGCTCGGCCCGGGCGCGGGCGGCACCGTCCCGCTCGCCGACCTGATGCGCGCCGCGATCGGCTCCCGGGGCCCGCTGCTGGCCGCCGGTGCGGCCCTGGTGCTGACCCTCGCCGCCACCCACACCTACCTGACCGGCGCGGCGGCCCTGCTGGACGGCCTGCTCCCGTCCGGCGCGGCGGCCGGCCGCCGCGGCTCGCTCGCCGTGGTGGCCGCCACCGCGCTGACCGGCGTCCCGCTGTTCGTCCTGGTCGGGACGGGCGTCCTGTCGACCTCCCGGCTGGTGGCCGTCCCGACCGCGCTGTTCCTCACCGTCTACCTGACCTGCACGGCCTCGGCCGTCCGCGTCCTGGCCGGCCCGGCCCGGCTGGCCGCCGCGGTGAGCTGCCCGGCGGTGCTGGCGCTGCTCCTCGGCACCGGCCTGCCGGTGCTGGCCGCCGCCTCGGTGGCGCTCACCGCCGCACTCGCCCCAGCACCCGCGCCCGCGCCCGCAGCCCCGGCCCTGGCCCTGGCCGCCGGTCGAACTGACGACCGCTCGCCGTCCACCCGTTCCGAGGCTCCGCTGGAGGGTTCACCGGCCCGTGGGGTTTGACCCCGAACGGCTACCGCCCACCACGAGGACGGTCCGATGATCAGCCGATGGACCATGCCACGGGCTCGTACCCGACCCCGCCGCTGCCCCCGCTCCCCGCGCTGCCGTGCCTCCCACCGCTCCCCCACCTCCCGCACCCGCACCACCCGCCCTGGCTCTGGTGCCACACCCCGCCACCGAGCCCGACCCCGAGCCCGAGTCCGACCCCGAGCCCCTCCCCCACCACCGTCCACCCGACGCCCACCCCGACGCCACCACCACCCAAGCCCACTCCGCACGCCGCGACCCCGACCCCCACCCCGACACCGCCCCCGCCCCCGCCCCCGCCCGCCAAGGCCGCGAGCGTGCCACCACCCCCCGCGCCCCGCGCCACCACCGCCCCGCCACAGACACCACCCCAGCCCCGGGCTCCGACCCCGACACCTACGCCCACCCCCACGCCCACCTCGACTCCCTCGACCGTGGTCGCCGCTCCGCCGCCGGACACCCCGGCCGGGCCGACGCCGATCGAACCCTCGGTCTGGGCGACCGTCCTGATCGTCACCGTCCTGCTGCCGGCCGCGCTCGCGGCCCTCGTCGGGCAGCACTTCGCGTTCTCCAGGAGGAGCCGTTGAATCCCGCTCCGTTGATGGGCGCCGTCGGAGCCATGGTGCTCGCGGTGGGCGCGCTCGCGATCGCGCACCGGCTGCGTCCCGAGGTGCCGGAGGGCGAGCCGTTCCCGGAGCCGCACCCGACGCTCGGGGCGATCGGCTCCGGACTGCTGTCCGGGTTCACCCTGCTGACGGGCTTCCTGATCGCCACCGGCTGGGCCGCGCACAGCACCGGCGTCGTCCCGCCCGACGGCCTGTACGTCGCGGACCTCGCGGCGGGCGGCGCGGTGCTGCTCTACCCGTCGTTGGCGGGGCTGCCGTTCACGCCCCGCTACGTCACGGCGGTGTGCCTGTTCGGGCTGCTGGTCGGCTACGTGATGGTGACGGCCGTCCAGCTCCGGCCGTGAGCCCGGACGGCCGGCCCGGGCCGTCCGGGGGACGGAGGTGCCCCGCCGGCCCACGGGTGGGGGGTGGCCGACGGGGCTGGGGAGGATGGTTCAGGAGGTGGTGCAGGCGGTTCCGTTCAGCGTGAAGGCGCTCGGGGCGGTGTTGTTCGACCCGTAGGTGGCCTGCAGGCCGAAACTGGTGGACGCGCCGGCCCCCAGGGTGCCGTTGTAGCCGAGGTCGGTGGCGGTGACGGCGGTGCCGTTCTGCACGACGGTGGCGTTCCAGGCGCTGGTGATCTTCTGGTCGCCGGGGAACGTCCAGGCCAGCTTCCAGCCGGAGATCGCGGCGCTGCCGGTGTTCTTCACCGTGACGTCGGCGGTGAAGCCGCCCGTCCAGGAGTTGGCCCGGTACGCGATCGAGCAGGACGCGTTCCCGGCCGGCGGCTGCGAGGAGCTCGGCGGCGGGGTGGACGGGGACGGCGAGACCGGCGGCTGGCTGGACTGCGACGGGGTCGGGGTCGGCGTCGGCGTGCTCGGGTCGGCCGCGTTCACCGCCAACTGGTAGGCGATGTCGGGGACGAACGTCCCGGCCGCGGCGGCGCAGCCGTCGGCCTCGCCCGGGGGCTTGATCCACAGGAAGGCGTCGATGCCGCTGTCGTTGGTCGCGGCGGTCGGGTAGTTGCCGATCTTGCGGCCGGACGGGTCGCACCAGGCGCTGCCCGCCGGGCCGTTGCCGTTGCGGCTGGTGTCGATGACGGCGTGCAGGTTGCCGGGGTTGCCGAGGGCGTTGAGCACGCCGTGGGCGAAGGAGGTCTCGTTGGCGGTGGTGTTGAAGTTGGAGACGTTGGTGAAGAAGCCGTCCGAGTTCAGCACGCCCGCGCCGCGCAGCCGGTTGGCCTGCTCCGAGGGGGAGTTCCAGGTGGAGTGGCCGCCGTCGAGGTAGACCTTGGCGTTCGGGTCGGCGGCGTGGATGGTGTTGACGGCGCGGGCCAGCGAGGCGAACCGGTCGTTCTGCTGCTGGGAGCTGAGGCAGGTGGTGAGCGCGATCGAGTCGGGCTCCAGCACCACGACCGAGCGCGAACTGCCCAGCCCGGCCGCGAACTTGCCGACCCAGGCGTCGTACGAGGCGAGGTCGGGGGCGCCGCCGGCCGAGGCGCCGCCGCAGTCCCGGTTGGGGATCATGTAGGCCACCAGCACCGGCACCTGGCCGGCCTGGGCGGCGGCCGAGGTGATCGTGCGGACGTCCGAGGTGACGGTGTCCGGGCGGTAGTTGGCGATCCAGATGCCCTGCGGCTGGCTGGCGATCCGCTTGGAGATGACCTGCGTCCGGGAGTCCCCGGGGTTGGCGGCGACCCACTTGACCACCTGCGAGGTCGGGTCCTTGTAGAACTGGGTGCCGGCGGCGAGGCTGCCCTGCACGGCCGCGTCCGCGCCGCCCTGGGCGGCGGCCACCAGGCCGACGGCCGCGGTCGCGGCGGCGAGGGCGAGGGCGGCGGCGCGACGGGTCGGCCGGACGGGCGGGACGGCGGTGCGCCGCTGGGGGTCGGGGGTGTGCACGGTGTCCTCCGGGGGTGCTCTCGGGTGGGAGAGGCGGCCGACAGCCATGTGGGGGCATGCTGACCGGGGACGATGCGGGAGCAGGAGCGTGGGAGCGCTCCCGCAGCGAACCGCGGCCGATGCTAGCGGCCCGACCCGGCCCGCGGCAGGCCCCGCTCACCGCGAACTCCCGCCCGGACGGCCGCCGCCGACGCCGACCGGACCCACCCCCGTCCCGCCGAGGCACTGTCGAACAGCAGTCGAAGGGGCACTTCGTACACGCCGCGTCCCACCTCACCGGGGGTCTCCGGAACCCGCCGTCCGAACGAAACTTTCACGCCCCGGGCCCCGGCCGACCCCGTCCGAGACGCCGTCCCCGCCGGAGGCACCGACGGCGGTGGTCTCGGCTCGGACCGGTTGGGGTCGGCGCACAGCCGGTAACCCGGGCGGTCCGGGTTTCTCAAGGGCCGGTTCGGTCAGCTCCTCCAGCTCGGTGCGCAGCCGGTCCCGGTCCCGTTCGGCGGTGAACGCAGCGGTCAACCGGCCGGAGACGAGCGGCTGGTAGACGATCGAGCCGGTGGCGTGGGCGTGCGCCCGGGCCAGTTCGGGGGCGGCCTTCCGGTGCGGCAGGCTGAGCCGGGGCCGCATCGCGTCGACGGGGACGACGGCCTCGGCGGCGAGCCGGCGGAGCCGGCCAGGGGTCGGTTTTCACCTGTTCGGCCGCCGCCCCTTCGGCCATCGGATGGCGTGTTCGGGTTGCCTGACGCCCCATCAGCGCGTCGCGGTTCCACGAGCGATCCGCCCCGGGGAGACTCGGCCCCCATCGTTCTGACTCGCCGAGAGGACCGAGGTGAAACCAGGTCAGCATGTTCGCCCCGAACGCAGAAGACAGCGGCTGGGAAGGGCTCTGAGCGCCGTCCTCACCGCAGCACTCATCCCGTTCGGCCTCACCGCCGTCGCCCCCGGCGCCTGGGCGGCAAGCCTCCCGGGCGGGCTCGGGCCCTGCCTGGGACCGGACTGTCCCGCGACGTTCCCCCCGGTGAACAACGGGCCCTTCGCCGGGCGTGACGCGAACATCAACGTTTTCGTCGGCGGCGACTTCAACGTCACGGGGTCCGCGGCCGAGGCCGAGGGCAAGGTGGTCACCCTCGGCAACTTCTCGCAGAACAAGGCGCAGGGCGTCAGCGCCGTCTACAACGTCGGCATCGCGGGCGTCGGCTCGCGCGTCCCCCCACCGGACGGCTCGGACTTCCTCGTCACCGGCGGCAACATCACCGTGGCCCAGGACCAGCGGCTGGTCGCCGAGGGCGGCGTCGTCCGCCACGCCGGAACGGTCGACGGCACCGTCCTTGGCACCCTCGTCCAGGACCCCCAGGCCGCCGCCCCCTACACCCCGCTGCGCGGGCAACTCCAGACGGCCAGCGAGTGCTACGCCGGCACCGGGACGCCCCGACCCGCCACCGGGACCGCCGTCAACCAGGGCTTCCAGACCCTGTTCACCGGTGACGGCACGTCGGCGCTCCAGGTCTTCAACGTGGACTTCGACCTCACCACGGCCACCGGCGCCCAGCAGGGCATCGTCTTCGCGAACATCCCCCCGGGTGCCACGGTGCTGGTCAACCTGCTCGGAGGAGCCCGCACGGTCAGCACCTTCAGCGGCGGCATCGACGACAGCGACCCGCTCAACCAGCTCCGCGAACACCTGCTGTGGAACGTGCCGACTGCGGGAACGGTCACCTTCACCGGCACCGGCCAGTTCCAGGGCAGCATCCTGGTGGGCAACCCGGCCAGCTCCACCACCGTGAACATGCCCGGCCTGAACGGCCGCTTCTTCACCACCGGCACCCTGAACCACACCTCCGGCGGCACCGGCGGCACCGGCACGGAGATCCACGCCTACCCGTTCAACGGCGACCTCCCCGAGTGCGGCACCCCCACCCCCACGGCGTCGACATCGGTGACCAAGGTGGATTCCACGACCGCGCAACCCTTGGCAGGCGGGGTGTTCCAACTGTGGCGGGAAACCAACGGCACCCCCGGCCTGCAGAGCTCGGGAACCAACCCCGACACCCCGGTCGGATCACCCTGCACCACACCCGACAACGGCATCTGCACCGCCAGTGATCTGCCCCTGGGCACCTACTACTGGCAGGAAACCGCCGCCCCACCCGGCTACGACCTGCCGGCACAACCGGCCACCACGGTCGTCCTCGACACCGACGGACAGAACGTCCCGGTAACCGCCCGGGACACGATGACCGCAACGCCCACGGCGTCGACGTCGGTGACCAAAGTGGACTCCACGACCTCGCAACCGCTGGCGGGCGGGGTGTTCCAACTGTGGCGGGAAACCAACGGCACCCCCGGCCTGCAGACCGTCGGTGCCAACGCGGACACCGCGGTCGGATCACCCTGCACCACACCCGACAACGGCGTCTGCACCGCCAGTGATCTGCCCCTGGGCACCTACTACTGGCAGGAAACCGCCGCCCCACCCGGCTACGACCTGCCGGCACAACCGGCCACTACGGTCGTCCTCGACACCGACGGACAGAACGTCCCGGTAACCGCCCGGGACAGCAGGACGGCGCCTGGGATGGGTTCCACCAGTGTCATCAAACTGGACGCCGAGAACGGCCGCCCGTTGGCGGGTGGGGTGTTCCAGCTGTGGCGGGAGAGCAACGGCGTCCCCGGACTGCAGACCGTCGGTGTCAACGCGGACGCCAAGGTCGGGCAGCCCTGCACCACGCCCGTCAACGGCGTCTGCCGGGCGACCGGCTTGCCGCTCGACACCTACTACTGGCAGGAGACGGCGGCCCCGCCCGGCTACGACCTGCCGGCGCAGCCGGTCAGTACGGTCGTCCTCGACACCGCGGGTCAGAACGTGCCGGTCGTCGTCAAGGACGCCAGGACTCCGAGCGAGGGGCCGGGTGCGACCCAGGTGACCAAGGTCGACGCGGAAAGCGGTGAACCGTTGGCCGGCGCGGTCTTCCAACTCTGGTACGAGACCAACGGGATCCCGGGCCTGCAGACCGTCGGTGCCAACGCGGACACCAAGGTGGGGCAGCCCTGCACCACCGCCGCCGACGGTGTCTGCTCGGCGCGGGACCTCCCGCTGGGGACGTACTACTGGGAGGAGGTCTCGGCCCCGGAGGGTTACGCGCTGCCGAGCGATCCGGTGACCGCGGTCGTGCTGACCGAGGACTGCCCCTGTGTGGGGATCACCGTGAAGGACACCCGGGTGTGCCCGCCCAAGCCGTGCCCGCCCAAGCCGGGTGACCACCTGCCCAAGCCGTGGGACGGTCCCGTCCACACCGGTTGGTAGTCGCCTTCTCGTCCCCGGGGTGCCCGGGACCGCCACAGCGGTCCCGGGCACCCCGCTTTGCGCCTCACAGCCAGCCGGCTACCTGGGCGAGGACCGGACCCGGTCGGCCACCCGGCTCGAAGGACCAGCGTTCCGCCGCCCGCCACGAGGTGGGCGGAGTCCTGGCCACCGGCGAGGCCCACGCCCGGCCGGCCCACCACCAGAAGGGCACCGAACCACGACGAACCGCCGCAAACGGTCAGACGTCGAGCTGAACCGTCGGCACCGGCTCCGGGTGCGCCGGTCGGGATCGTTCGGTGTCGGAAGCGCCGGAGGTCGCCGTGGCCGCGAGGCCGAGGAGGACGGCGGCCGCCACGCCGGCGATGAACCAGCCGGACGGGCCGTTCTTGCCGAGGTGGGTGGCCAGGAGCGGGGTGGTGCCGCCCAGGACGGCGCTGGTCAGTGCGTAGGGGAGGCCGATGCCCAGGGCGCGTACGCGGGGCGGGAAGATCTCGGCGAGCAGGGCGGGCAGGACCGTGGTGACGCAGACCAGGTAGACCACGCCGCTGCCGTAGGCGAGCAGCAGACTGGTGAACCGGCCGGTCATGGCGAGGTAGGCCCAGGAGCCTCCGGTGGCGAAGAGCAGGCTCGCCACGACCAGCAGCCGCCGTGGGCCGACCCGGTCGGCGAGCAGGCCGATCGGCACCTGGAGCAGGATCATCACGGCCGTGGCGCAGACCACGACCCAGAACATCGTCCCGTCCGGAGCCAGCCGCTCCCCCATCGCCGGTATCACCGAAGTCCAGGTGCTGCCGACGGTCGCCATCCCGGCCACCAGGAGGACGGAGCGCAGGACCTGCCGCCGGTGGGTGCGCAGGACCTCGCGCAGCGGGCTGCGGTCCTGACGGGAGACCACCTCGCGCCGGAAGACCTCGCTCTCGGTGATCCGGCTCCGCAGCGCCAGCAGGACCAGCCCGAGCACCCCGCCGATCAGGAACGGCACCCGCCAGCCCCAGGTCTCCATCGCCCCGGGACCCACCAGGGCGGTCAGCATGCCGCCGAGCATCGCGGCGGTGAACGCGCCCGCGGCGGTGGTGAGCGAGAACAGGCTGCCGTAGAGGCCCCTGCGGCGGGACGGGGCCAGTTCCATCAGGTACGCCGCCGCGGCGGGCCACTCACCGCCGGAGGAGATGCCCTGGGCGAGCCGGGCGCAGAGCAGCAGCACCGGGGCGAGGATCCCGACCTGCTGGTACGTCGGGGCGCTCCCGACCAGGACCGAACCGGCCGTCATCAGGAGGATCGCCAGCAGCAGCGCCGGTTTGCGGCCCCGGCGGTCCGCCAGCCGGCCCAGCAGCACGCCGCCGAGCGGCCTGGCCAGCACGCCCACCCCGAGCACCGCGAAGGCCCCCAGCAGCGAGGTGGTCGGATCGGCGGAGGGGAAGAACCGCTCCGCGAAGAGCGGGGCGAACAGACCGTACGCCAGCCAGTCGAAGGACTCCACGAAGTTCCCGACCACGGTCGCGGTGACGGCGCGGCGACGTGACCGCACGGCCTCGGGCGAAGGGGCGGGCAGCGGGTGGAGCGGGCCGGTCTCGGTGTGCGGCATGGGTGGGCTACTCCCGACGCGGACGATGTGAGGGCTCATGGTTCCGGGCCCCGCATCCGCCGCCTACTTCTCGATTGCCCTCCCTCCCCGCCGCCGTCGGGCCGCGTGGCGGCGAACGCGCCGGGCGAGCCGGAGCAGCACCGGGTCCGGAGGGGCGCGGAGACGTGGTCGGCGATCAGCTCCCGCCCTCCCGGGGCAGCGGGGATGGGCAGCGCAGCGGGACGTCGACGAGCTGCTTCAGCGGCGCGGCACCGTCGGAGGGTCGGCCGGGCGCTGACGGCCGGGAGGCCTCCCCCGCCGCTCGGCTCACCAGTTGGAGGTGGTTCCGAGGAGATGGACCAGGTGAACGACGACGCCGCCGGACAGCCGGACCCACTCGAATTCGCCGCGGGGGTAGATCCTGCGGACCACGTCGCTGTGGACGGTGAAGCCGCCGGCGTAGCCGTCGAGTTCGCTGCTGCGCGGTGGCCACCGGTCTGTGGGCAGATGAATAAGGACGGCGACCACAGCAGATGAGCTGGCAGGGTCTGTTTCCGTCCTCACCACCTCCCCGGTGGTACTGCCGAGCCCGACGGTCGGTCTGCCGTGGCCCCTTTCCCTGGCTGCCGAAGGACGGTTCGCACCACGACGGGAAGGGGCGCAGGACGGTCACCACGTCGTCCGCCCTGCATGGGCAGTCGTGCTCCAAGCCCGTTATTAATACTTATCCCCTGCAGGCTCGTGACACGATCTTGTTGATGACTGACGAACAGCCATCGCCTGTCCGTCAGTGGGCTGAGGAGTAAGGCCGTCCTGGCAGACTCGACCGTATGTCCGAGCAGCGTTCACGTGTGACACCGACCAGAGTTGCCAACCCTTTTCACGAGTACGGGCCGCTTCCGGATGTGGCACCGACCGATCCCGCCCATCCCTTGCACGAGTACGCAACCCTCTATCCCGAGGTGGCGAGTGCGGGCTCGCTGCGGAACGCTCTCCAGGCGGTGGCTGATCGTGCGGGCCTTGGGCTCACGGTCGAGCTGACGTCCTCGCCGGGCTGGCGCTACGTGGCCGCGGAGGTGGAAGCCGACGGCCGCTCGACGAATGTCCTGATGGCCAGTGGTGAGCGCAACTTCTCGGTCAACTGCTGGGCCCGTGGCGTTCACATGGCCTCGGGAAGCTCGCAGGACCTGTCCGAGGTGGCGGGCGCGATGCGCTCCTGGCGCCAGGGTTCCAGGGTGCGCGAACTCACCGCGCAGTGGACCTTCCTGAGGACCTGGGAGCTGGCCGAGGCCCATGAGCGCGGCGAGGCCGTGCCGGCACGGTGGCAGATGATGCACCGGATCGCCGCAGCGTACGCCGAACGCAGGCAAGACACCGAGTGGCAGGACCTCGTCCGGGCTGCCTTCGAACAACCGCGGCTGCGGGCCCTGTCTCCGGGGAAGGCCATGTACTGGTTCACTCTCAGCCGCCGGGCCGCGCCACCCATTTGCAACGACCTTCCGAGGACCAGGCCGCTCGGCGACGGTCGCTTCGAGGTGACGTTCGCCGACGGCCGGGTGCAGGAGGTGAACGGTGCGGCGGCGGCTGTGGCGGTGATCGTGGGCAGCCTTCCCGCAGACGCTGTCCCACCGCCTCTGGGCTCGTGACACGATCGTGGTCATGACTTGTTGAGATGTCTCCAGCAGATCAGCCCGCAGGCAAGTGAGACTTGCCGTCGGTGAGGACCACGGCGAGCGATCCGGGTGACTGATCGGTTCAGAATGATCGCGAGAGACGCCTCAGGCAGATGATCGAGCAGGCGAGTTCGAGCAGCCCCTGGTGCAGGTCGGCCCGGCGCCCGTAGCGGATGCGCAGGCGCTTGAACTGATGCAGCCAGGCAGACGCCTGCTCCGCGATCCAGCGAACTTCGCCAAGTCCGGAGCAGTGAGCGATGCCGCTTCGAGCACCTGGTGCGCGAGCTGTTCACCGCCATGGGTTACGTGACCCGGCGCGCCCAGAACTCCCGCGGCGACGGCATCGACGCCTTGCTCGGCCGGTCCGAACTTCCGCACCCCCGGCAGCCGGGGGTGCGGTTCCGGGCGTCCACCGCGAGGTGGATCTGGCCGGGGGTGTTCAGGTGCCGGTCGGGTGGCCGAGAGCCGCGTGACCCTCAGTGGTCGAAGCCCACATCGTTCGGGGTGGGGGGCTCCAGCAGGTGCTCGCGGGAGCAGCACGCCTTCAGCAAGCCGTGGGCGTCGGCGGCGTCGCGGACCTCGCAGGATGCTGCGGGCGGGCCGTGGCTACCGGGGGCGCCGGTTGCGGTGCCGGCGGGCGGCGTCGAGGGCGTCGCGGAGTGCGGGCAAGTCGGCGATGGTGACCTGTTCGGCCAGGCGTGCGAGGAGCCGGCGCAGGGTTCGTTCGTCGTGGTCGTGGACGGCTTCGGCGAGGGCGGCCAGCAGGGGTTCCCGCGCCTGGGGGACGGGTGTGCGAGCCGTCGACGTGCCCCGGGTTCCTTCCACCGTTCACCCTCCTGCGCATTGTCCCTGGTCATGCCCGGTGTGTTTCGACCAGCATGCGGGCCTGAAGACTATCTCTGGTTCGAACGCTCAAAAATCTACCCTGGCCGGAGTAGACATTGCTGCTGGGCGTGGTTAGTGTTTCTCTCGTAGCCAGCAGTCGCAAGGGCCCGCCAGACACGAACTGGCGGGATGGTCAGAGAAGTTCGCAAGTCGGTGCGGTTGCGGTGTGCTGAAGCCAGGGCTGGTGCAGGACGGCGACAGGACGGGCGACCGGACCGGGCGGCCCGCAGTGATCAGGGGCCGCCGACGGGCGGTACCGCAGTGAGTAGGACCGGCAGGACAGCAGTGCCGGTGCACACGCCGGGCAGGTGGGCGTGGCGCAGTGAGCAGGAACCGGTGCGGCGGCGGAGTCACGGAGCCAAGAGCAGGTGCAGGACGGCGACGGGACTGGCGGCCGTGCCAGGCGGCCCGCAGTGATCAGGGGCCGCCGACGAGCGGTACCGCAGCAAGCAGGTGAAGTCGATCCGCAGTCACCAGTAGGTGCAGTAGGCAGGGTCTCAGCAAAGGCGTCGGACTGCGGGCGCGCGTGCTGGGAAGTCCGGCAGTGGGGTCCCGAAGCCGAGCAGTGGAGCACAACGGGCGACGGGGCCGGCCGCCGGACCGGACGGTGGGCCCTTTCGGCCACCACGGCAGTACCGAGTAGTACCAGTGCTGAACCGGTAGTACGCAGTACCAGTAGTTCGCAGGATGTCAGTCGACACAGAGGAAGAACGGAGGGCGCAAGCGCCATCAGGATCGCCCGGCCCGTGAGATGAAGCAGTTCTCGTCCGGGCGGACACCGCAGACCCCTCGAAGCACGAAGGACGGTGGTTTCCGGTCACGCATACGCGATCCCCGCGATCATCCTCCCCGGAGGATGTGCGGACACAAGGACCGGCCCAGGGCCGGTAGATGGTGAAGTTCCCTTCGGGGCCCCGGAGCCGCAACGGCGCCGGGGCCCCTCCACGCGTTCTTGAAACCCCACTCGAAGAGGTGCAGTGACCACGACCACCGACCGACCCACCACCGCAAGCAGCTTCGACGACGACGACTACCCCGCCTACACCATGGGCCGCGCCGCCGAGATGACCGCCACCACCCCCGGCTTCCTACGCGCCCTCGGCGAGCACCGCCTCATCACCCCGCTGCGCTCCGAGGGCGGCCACCGCCGCTACTCCCGCTACCAACTACGCATCGCGATGCGCGCCCGCGACCTCGTCGACCAGGGCACCCCCATCGACGCCGCCTGCCGCATCATCATCCTCGAGGACCAACTCGAAGAAGCCCTGCGCATCAACGATCAGCTCCGCGCGGGCCACCCGGGCCACCAGCCGCCGGCTGTCGGCACCTGACCCGCGAGCCGCCGCTCCCTCTTCCCGCCCCCACCCCCACCGGCTCTCCGGGGTGTGCGTGCGGGGCCGGATGAGGGGTAGGAGGACGCTGCAGCTCCGGCTGCTTCGAGAGAGGTAGCGGTGCGGCAGATGGTGCGCGAGAGCGGGATCCGGTCCCTGGAGGTCCGTCCGGAACCGTCGATGACGGTGTTCGTCGACGGCGAGACGGTGGCATGGGCCCGCCGAAGCGCCCGGGACTTCCTGACCCGGGCACGTGACACCCACATGCTCGCGGTCTCGGAGCGGGTGGTGGCCACGGTCCAGCTGGTCGTCTCCGAGCTGGTGACCAACGCCCGCAAGTACGCGCCCGGGCCGTGCCTGCTGGAGCTGACGATCACCGACGGCGCCGTGGAGGTCAGCGTGTGGGACAGCGAGCCCACCCTCCCCATGGCACACGCCCCTGACCCGGCCCGGATCGGCCGCCACGGCTTGGAGACCGTGCTCGCCGTCAGCCGGCGCTTCGAGATCCTCCGCGAGATCGTGGGCAAGCGCATCACCGCCGCCATCACGCTCGCGGACGACCCGACGGGGACCCGGCAGGCCGGGTGACGTGGCCAGCAGGTCCGGCCGCCACCCGGCGAAGCCGTCCGCCGACACCCCGCCCCCACCCGCTGCTTAGGGCCGGACGGCACCACGGAGCTCACCGGCCACCCGGCCCCGGCCACCCGGCCCCGCCGGAACGGCGGTCGGGACCGGCACCGCTCCCACCTCGGATACCGTGTCCCTGCACGGGGTGCCGTAACGGATGTGGCGCCCCCTACGGAGGTAGCCAACGTATGAGTTCCAAGCGCAGCCAGAATCCAGCCCTGCCCGTCCTCGACGACGCGTACCGGCTCGCGTCGGTCAAGGACACCGAAGAGTCCGCCCGCGACTTGGCCGCACGGCTGGCCACCACCGAGCTGCGCCGAGCCTCCCACCCCGGCCGGGTCACCTGGGACGCCGTCGATCAGGCCGATCCCGTACCGGCCCCGCCGACCGTGGTCGACGGTGACGGGGACCTGTGGCTGCGGGACCGGGGCACCGGCACCTGGACCATGCCCGAATTCGACCCGAAGACGTTCCCGGCCCGCTGCGGCGAGGTTCTGACGTGGAACGAGCTCGCCTGTGAGTACGGCCCGCTGACCGCACTGGCCAACGACCGCCACATCGGCGGCGGCGGCCGCCGCCGCTGACCGCGCCCCCTCCGGGTCGACCGGGCCCGGAGGGGCACTGCTGCGGACCCGCCAGTGGCCCCTCCCCCGGCCGGAACTCGAGGTGCCGCACGGGTCGGCGGCCAAGCGGCCAGCCGCCACGGAATCCCTGACCGGTGGCGCCCTGGGAGCAGGCCCGCAGCAGCGGTCGGCCAAGTTGTTCCCCGGTGCGGGCTGCCGACCTGCACCGGGGCTCTGGTCACCCCTTCGGCCCTGGGCCGGTGAGTTTCGCCGGGCGAAGCCCGGTGGGTCCGTCCGGCTCGGCATGACCCGTACCGCCTCTTCGCCGGTTTCTCGCTCTTCACCCTGGGGAGACGGCCGTTTCACCGCCGAGTAGGCGGGAACCTACAACGGGCGCGGGGGCCCGGGCGTGCGCGCCCGTACGGTGAGCGGGCCGATGGCGTGGCCGTCGTGGTCGCTGACCGGCCACGCGTCAAGACCGCGCGGGCGCATCGCGGTGGCCGCGCGGGCTACGGGCAGGGAAGCGGTGGCGGAAGGGACGGCCGGTACGGCTGCGTCGTGGTGGGCCGCAGCGGTCACGCGAACGACGGCCACCGGTCGGCGGCCCACTCCCGCCAGTCGATCCACCCGGACGGCGGGCCAGCGACCCTGCGGCCTTCCAGTTCCACCGCGTCGGGCTCCTCGAAAAGCGCACGCCCGCGCAGGATGTCCGCCTCGGATATCGGCAGTGTCCCTTCAGGGGCGGTCGCCCGGCGATGGGCGATACGGGCACGTTGGGTCTCATCGTCCACCGGCAGGTAGGCCATGCGGAAGCGCGCCCCCTCGGCCTCCGCGAGCCAGCGGATCGCGGACCGTTCGTCCCGTGACCAGCAGCCGTAGTCCACGACGACGTCGGTGCCCAGTCCGACCGCCTCCAGGGCGAGCCAGAGCATGCGCCCCTCCAGCACGTCGCGCTTCCCGTCGGCCTCCGCCTCGCCGAACAGGGGAATCATCCAGTCGTCGGGCGTCAGACGCAGCGCGCCGTGCTCCGCAGCGAGCTGTCGGGCCCGCGTGGTCGCTGTGATGTACCAGCCCGGAGTCCTTCTTGGTCCGGTGCCGCCGCAGAGCCGTCTCCACTGCGTCCGAAGGGAGTTCAGTCCGATCGTGGGAGGATTTGACCTTCCTCCAGCGGCTTGCGAGAGCCTCACCCGGCCCGGGCCGGGCCCGCTCGTGAAACGCTCGGTGCTCGCGCGGTTACCATGAGTCCGTGAAGTGGGTGACGAGTCGGCGGGTGCCGGGGCGCGGCGGGCTGGGTCCGCTGGTCGCCCTGGTGCTGCTGGTCGTCGCCCACCTGACGGGGGCCGTGCACGGGCCGGCGTTCTCCGGGGAGTCCGTGGCGGCGGTCGCCGCGCGCTGCCCCGCGGCCGTGGTCGGCCCGGAGGGACCGGGGGTGTCGCCCGCGAACGGCGAGCAACGGCACGTCCATCCCGGTGACGGCGTCGATCACGCGGTGGACCGGCTGCGGGCGACCGCCGGGCCGGCCGCCGACCCGGCCGGGGCCTCGGTGTGGCCGGTGTCGCTCCTCGCGGTGCTGGTGCTCCTCGCCTGCGGGCGGGGGCGGTGGCCAGTGGACGGGTGGGCGGCCGGGGCGGTGCCGACGGGGCGGATAGGGCTGGTGCTGATCGGGGTCTGGCGGCAGTAGGCGCTCCCCGCGCCGCCGTGCCCGCCCCCCGGGGTACGGGCACGGCGGCGCGCCGGCCGTCCGTGACCCGTCCACCGCGCGCCCGCTGCCAGGAGCAGCGGGTGCGCAGGAAGCAGTGCCTTCACCATGACCGTTTCCGTGCTCGACCCTGCCCTGCCCTCCTTCGAGCCGCCCGGCCGGCGGCGCCCCGCCGTGCGGGCGTGCGACCTGGTGGGCGACACCCCGGTGCTGTGGATCGGGGAGCCGTTGTGCCCGCCGGGACGCGGCTTCTTCGCGAAGCTGGAGGGCGCGAACCCCGGCGGCATCAAGGACCGTCCCGCCCTGCACATGGTGGAGCGGGCCCGCTCGCGCGGTGTCCTCGCCCCCGGTGCGCGGATCGTGGAGTCCTCCTCCGGCACGCTCGCCCTCGGCCTGGCGCTGGCCGGGCAGAGTTTCGGGCACCCGGTGACCGTGGTCGCCGATCCGGGGCTGGAGCCGCCGGTGGCCCGGCTGCTGACGGCGCGCGGCGCCGACGTCGTCACCGTCGGGGCCCCGCACCCGACCGGCGGCTGGCAGCGCTCCCGGCGCGAGAAGGTCGCCGAACTGCTGGCCGCGCACCCGGGGGCGTGGTGCCCCGACCAGTACGGCAACCGCGACAACGCCGCCGCCTACCGGCCGCTGGCCCTCGAACTGGCCGCCCAGCTCGGGCGGGTGGACGTGCTGGTCGCCGCGGTGGGCACCGGCGGGCACTCGGCCGGGACGGCGACCGTGCTGCGCGAGTCGTTCCCGCACCTGGAGGTGGTCGGCGTCGACTCGGTGAACTCCACGATCTTCGGGCAGGGCGACGGGCCCCGACTGATGCGCGGCCTCGGCTCCAGCATCCACCCCGCCAACGTCGACTATCCGGCCTTCGACGAGGTCCACTGGGTCGCCCCCGCCGAGGCGGTGTGGACCTGCCGCCGCCTGGCCCGCCACCACTACGCCAGCGGCGGCTGGTCCGTGGGCGCGGTCGCCCTGGTCGCCGCGTGGGCCGCCCGCACCCGCCCGGCGGGCACCCGCATCGCCGCGGTCTTCCCCGACGGCCCGTACCGCTACCTCGACACCGTCTACGACGACGCCTGGTGCGCCGCACACGGGCTGCTGGGCCACCGCCCGGCCGCCGGGCCCGAGACGCTCGCCGACCCGCTGGCCGAGACCGCCGTCCGCTGGAGCCGCAGCACCCGCGTCGTCGACCCGCTGCGCCGCACCCCCGCCGACGCCGTCGGCCGCGCCGCCGGAGCCGGAGCCGGAGCCGGAGCGGAGCGGTGAGGCGGCTGTACGGGCAGTGGCGCTCCTTCGACGCCCCGCTGCGGCTGCTGATGGTCAACCAGTTCGGCATCAACCTGGGCTTCTACATGCTGATGCCCTACCTCGCCGACCACCTCGCGCACGGCCTGGGCCTGGCGGCGTGGGCGGTGGGCCTGGTACTGGGGGTGCGCAACTTCGCCCAGCAGGGCATGTTCTGGCTCGGCGGCACCCTCGCCGACCGGATCGGCTACAAGCCGCTGATCTGGGCGGGCTGCGCGCTGCGGACGGGAGCGTTCGCGCTGCTGGCCCTGGCCGACACGCTGCCCGCGCTGATCGCGGCGTCCGCCGCCACCGGCCTGGCCGGGGCCCTGTTCAACCCGGCGGTGCGCGCTTACATCGCCGCCGGGGCCGGCGAGCGGCGGGTGGAGGCGTTCGCCGTGTTCAACGTCTTCTACCAGGCGGGCGTCCTGGCCGGCCCGCTGGCCGGACTGGCGCTGCTGGCCTGGGACTTCCGCGCGGTGTGCGCGGTCGCCGCCGCCGTGTTCGCCGTCCTGGCGGCGGTGCAGCTGCGGGCCCTGCCCGAACGCCGCCCCGGGCGGTCCGCAACCGGCGGGGGCTGGCGCGGGATCGCCGCGGACTGGCGGTCCATCGCCTCGAACCGGCCGTTCCTGCTGTTCTCGGCCGCGATGTCCGCCTCGTACGTGCTGGGCTTCCAGAGCTACCTGGCGCTGCCGATCCAGGCCCGCGCGCTGTTCGGTGACCGGTCCGGGACGGCGGTGGGGGCGCTGTTCGCGCTGTCCGCGCTGACGGCGGTGGCGGGGCAGCTGCGGCTGACCGCGTGGGCCCGGCGCCGGCTGGGCCCGGCCCGCGCGATCACCCTCGGACTCGCCGCGACGGGCGCCGCGTTCGTCCCGCTGCTGCCCGGCCCGCACCAGCGCGCGGACGGCTGGGCGGCCGTCACGGCGGGGGCGGTCGGGCTCGCCGGGTGCGCGGTGCTGCTGGCGGCGGGCTCGGCGCTGCTGTACCCGTTCGAGATGGACACCCTGGTGCGACTGTCGGGCGAGCACCTGGTGGCTACCTACTACGGGGCCTACAGCACCGTCGCCGGGATCGCGGTCGCCGCCGGGAATCTCGGGGTCGGCGCCCTGTTCGACGCCGCCGCGCGCCTCGGTGCGCCGTGGCTGCCGTGGGCGGCGCTCACCTCGGTCGGAGCCGCGAGCGCGGCGGCGCTGTCCGCGCTGCACCGCACCGGGCGCCTGGAGACGCCCGCGGCACCCCGGCCGGAGCCCGTGACCGTGTGACGCCGCGCCTCCACCGCCGGGTCGTCGCAGTGCCGGAGGGCGGGCACCGACCGGTCCCGTCGAGGAACCGTCTCCTCGACCGCGTCGGACTACTGCCCGCCGTTCCGGGCAGACGCCCGGCCGGCGCCCTGACGCCCCCTCGCCGGCGAGGGGGCGTCAGGGCGTGGGGGCGGGGGCGGGGCTGACGGACCGCCGACAGCGGTCGGGGATTCTCGCAGTCTCTACAGTGCTGTAGATTCAGTGCAGGTAAAGAGCTGCCCAAGTCGTGGGCTCGGGCGGCAGGAACGAGGAGGGGCATCGTGGGAGTCTCGCTCAGCAAGGGCGGCAACGTCTCGCTCACCAAGGAGGCGCCCGGCCTGACCGCCGTGGTCGTCGGCCTCGGCTGGGACGTGCGCACCACCACCGGCACGGACTTCGACCTGGACGCCAGCGCGCTGCTCTGCACCGAGCAGGGCAGGGTCCGCTCCGACGGCGACTTCGTCTTCTTCAACAACCTGAAGAGCGCGGACGGTTCGGTCGAGCACACCGGTGACAACCTCACCGGCGAGGGCGAGGGCGACGACGAGCAGGTCAAGGTGGACCTGGCGGCCGTCCCGGCCGAGATCACGAAGATCGTCTTCCCGGTGTCGATCTACGACGGCAACAACCGCGGCCAGAGCTTCGGCCAGGTCCGCAACGCGTTCATCCGGGTGGTCAACCAGGCCGGCGGCGCCGAGATCGCCCGCTACGACCTCTCCGAGGACGCCTCGACCGAGACCGCGATGGTCTTCGGCGAGCTGTACCGCAACGGCGCCGAGTGGAAGTTCCGCGCCATCGGCCAGGGCTACGCCTCCGGCCTGACCGGCATCGCCCAGGACTTCGGCGTCAACGTCTGACGAGGACGCGCCGGGGGCCTGATCGCACCCGGGGACACGGGGGAACGGCCCCGCCCGACACAGCCGGAACCGCCCGACGCAGCCGGACCGGGCCGACTTCGAGCGCGCCCGGCCGGACCCGGGGCCGGCTTCGACACCGGCACCCGCCGGTGAACCGCACGATCCGAAGGAGAACCGAGAAGTGACCAGGCGCAGGACCGCCACCGCCCTCCCCGCGCTCGCCCTCGCCGCACTGCTGGCCGCGGGCGGCCCGGCCGCCGCCGCCGGACACACCCCCGGCACCCCCGGCACTGCCGGCCCGCGCCCCGTCGCCGTCCAGCAGGCCGCCGGCGCGGTCGCTCCGCAGGCCGCGCCGCAGATCACCCACGCACCGGCCGCGGCCCCCGTGGACCTCGCGGCCGGCGACAAGAAGGAGAAGAAGAAGGGCGGCTTCTTCAAGAAGCTCGGCATCGCGGCCCTGGTCGTGCTCGTGCTGCTGGTGCTGCTGGTCGTGGGCGTCGTCGTCGCGGTGGTGCTCGGCATCCGGGCGTTGTTCCGCCGTCGCCGGGCCGCGTGAGCCCGGCCACAGCCCGGACTCTGCCATCCCTTCACACATCTGCGAGGCGGGGCGCCGGTGGCGCCCCGCCGACGACCAGCACCGACACGACGCAGGAGTCGCGGTCCCCGCGATGGACGAACCGCACAGCTGCCCGCGTCACGCCCCGACGGCCCCGAGTGTCCGGACGGGAATGACCTGGTGACGGACGTGCTGCTCCTGCTGCCGGCCCTGGTCCTCACCGCCGCCTGCGCGGTGCTCGTGGCCGCCGAGTTCTCGCTGACCACCGTCGACCGCGGCGCGCTGGAGAAGTCCGCCGAGGACGGCGAGCGCGGCGCGGCCACCGCGCTGAAGGCGGTCAAGCGGCTGGCCTTCCAGCTCTCCGGCGCGCGGCTCGGCATCACCCTCACCAGCCTGGTGATCGGCATGGTCGCCCAGCCGTCGGTGGCCGCCCTGCTGCGCGGCCCGCTGGAGGCGACCGGCCTGCCCTCCCGGGCGGCCGGGACCGTGGCGCTGGTACTCGGCGTGCTGCTGTCCACCGTGGCGCTGATGGTCGCCGGCGAACTGGTGCCCAAGAACCGGGCGTTCTACCGTCCCCATCCGGCACTGAGAACATACCGGAGCACCGTAGGACGAGTGAAGGGAAATAAAGGCAGGGGGCCGCGCGATCACCTATCTCCAGCCACGTCACCAACAGCCACCCACCATCGGCATGACATGCGGAAACGGGCGCAACAGCCACGCTCTCCGGAAGGCCGCCTCGACTGCCCGCGCAAGATGGCCGACCTCATCGTCCGGCTGCCGCCTGAACCGCCCAAGCGGCTTCGGTTCCCAGGTACGGGCGAGTGCAACAGACTGCGCTCAGACCCATGCTGACTTTCGCTGACCCGACGAGGCGGAACCTCAGGTTCGGCCGGGACTCCGGTGTCATGTCAGCCAGCAGTCCGATGACGGCAACCAGCCACCGACTGTCCGCGTACTGATCTGAGCGCTCCAACAAGTACGAGGCTGTGTGCAGCACGCACTGTCCGGGCGAAGATGTCTGGGACTGCTGCAGCGTACTCTCGTGCACGAGATCTTCAGGTCGCTCCCGTGGCCCTTTGAGAACGCCGAGTTGCCACCTACTCAGATTGAAATCGCGATGCCGGTGGTCAGGGCAGGTGTTGAAATCTTCCCTGATCACCGATGTCCGCTCTAGATCAGCGAACTAAGGGTCTTCCCGTAATTGATCTTCGCTCGATCGGGGCTGGGCGATCCGCCCCTGGATTGGCTTCGCCCATGCGGCCTGGAGGAGGTTGTGGAGGCAGGCGATGCCGAGCATGGCGTAGTGGACGCCGTCGCCCCTGAGGCGGCAGTCGCGGGGGATCTTCCAGGTCTTCATCCGGACGAAGACGTGCTCGACGCGGGCGCGGACCTGCTTGTGCTCACGGTTGTGTGCGACCTGCCAGTCGCTCAGCTCGCCGTCGGCGATGGTCGTCCTACCGACGGCGGCCTTCGCACCGGACTCCTCCCAGGCCTTGCAGTCGTTCCGATTGCCCGGCAGGGGCTTGCCGACCACAACGACCAGTCGGGTGTGGGCATCGATGACCACCTGGTGGTTGGTGGAGTACCGGTGGTTCTTCGACTGCTCGACGATCGTGCGATCGCAGGTGGGGACCAGGGTGCCGTCGACGATCAGCACGGTGCCTTTGCGGAACCGGCGCCGCGGATGGAGTGCGAGCAGGGGTCCGATGGGGTCGATGATCCGGCCAGCGGCAGACTTCGACACCCCGAACAGCGGCACGAGCTGCCGCAGCGTCAGATTGGTACGCCAGCAGGCGGCGACCAGCAGAACCCGGTCCTCCAACGGCAGACTCCACGAGCGGCCTCGGCGCATCGCACCGGCGCCCTCGCGGCGGAGCATCGTGATCAGCTTTCGGAAGTCGCGTGGACGCAGCCCGGTGAACGGGGATATCCAGGACGGCTCCGAAACCGTGATCACACCAGCCATCACAAGATCGATCCACAAGGCCCGGCGCAACATCGCGACCCTCTGCCTCCCTCGCTCTGGCCCCACCGAATCCTGTGGCGACGCCTCCGCTCGGTCTCTACAGTCACCGCATGGCCACCGAAGACGAGCCCCCGCACCGGCTCGACATCGCCGCGATGCTCACCGGCCAGACCAGCGCCTGCAAGCCGGCACGCGAGGCCATCGCCGCCGGCGCCGACGTGACGATCTGGGACAAGGAGGTGCCCCAGTGGATGGTCGCCGGTATCGCCGCAACGAGGTTGAAGCGGACCCTGGCCCGTGGCCGGCAAGAATCATTGGCCTCGACGAGACCGTTGAGATCCTTGCACGGCACCGCGGTGGGCAACTGCGCACCGGGCTCATCGACTCAGTGGACCGGGTCTGGTCCTTCACTCTGTACTTCGACGCCAGCGGGACCGAACTCCTGGCGTGCAGCGGCGTCAAGCGGCCCCGACGGGACAGCGCGAAGGACTCATTCGAGTCCTGAGCTGATCAGCACCCGACCTCTGCTCGTCCGCCACTACCTGCAGTACCTCAGCTTCGAGGAACAGGCCTAGGAGGCAGGCGTTCTGACGAGATCTCAACTGCGGTCAGGCATTACGGGACAGGCCTTACGACCTCGTACATGGTTGGCCGTGGCTTGTGTGGACTCGGCTCGTTGGAGCGTTCGTGATGGGGATGGCGGCACGTGCGCCGATCGTCTCGGAGCGTCGGATCACCGGCCTGTCGCAGGCGATGATCGCTGACCTGGTGGCCGAGTTGGGGCCGGTGTGGCAGGCCCGGCGTGAGGCCGGGCTGTGCGAGCGGCCGAGGCGGCGGTCGGTGGGCGCCGGTGCGAAGTACAAACCGGTCTGCGTCGACCGGCTCCCGGCCACGCTCGTCCACCCGCGCCACGGCGTCACCCACGACGTGCTCGCCTGCCGGTTCGGCGTCGACCGCTCCACCATCACCCGCGCCGTCGGCGGGATCCGCCCGCTCCTGGCCATCCGCGGCTGCCAGGTGGAGCCCGGCCTGCGGCTTCGAACTCCCGCTGACGTGATCGCCCACCGCGCCGCTACCGGGCGGACCCGGATCATCGACGCCACCGAGATCCGGGTCCGCCGACCGGCTGCCGACCGGCCCGGCCGCAACCGCTTCGTCTCGGGCAAGAGCCGGATGAACGCCATGAAGGCGCTGGTGGTCATCGACGACCGCGGGCGCGTGCTGTTCTGCGGCGAGGTGGCGGCGTTCCAGTTCGACGGAGAGCAGCGAGACCAGGACGCTGCCCAGCAGCCGGGTCTCGGCGGTGCTGGCGCCGACCAGCACCACGAAGCCGCGCAGCCGGGCGGCGCCGAGCGGCTGGGCGTACACGGGGCCGGCCGGCAGTTCACCGCCGCTGCTGTGCAGGCCGCGCAGGGCGACGACGTCCAGGATCGTGGCGGCGTCGGCCAGTCCCCCGGTGGCGTCGGTGCCGGCGGCGGCGAACGGTCTGGCCAGGACGTCGCAGACCACCACGTGCAGGCCGATGTCCCTCAGGTGCTCCTGCAGGGCCGCCGCGAGTTGGGCGAAGAACGGGTTGGCCAGATCCGGCACCACCAGGGCGACCAGGCCGGAGCGCCCGGTCCGCAGGCTGCGGGCGGCGGTGTTCGGCACGAAGCCCAGCTTCCGGATCGCGGCCTCCACCGCCACCCGCGTCTCCGACTTGACCGGCCGCTTGCCGGACAGCACGTACGACACGGTCGTTACCGACACTCCGGCCGCCCCGGCGACGTCGGCCATGGTGACCCGGCCCATGCGCGCCCCCTCCCCGCCCCGCGATCCACCGTTTCCCGCGGGGCGGGCTACCCGCCGCGCCCGGCGGGCCCGGCGGGCCCGGCGACACTGAGGCCCGCCGGGTCGGCACCGGATACAGCGCCCGCGAGTACCGGCCCGCCGACCCGGCTTCAACTCCCCTGCGGCGAGAGGACGGTGAACTCCGCTTCACGGAACTGCCCCTGTTACCAATCTTTCAGAAGGAGCTCCTCGGGGCCAAAAAGTTAACTCCGCGTCAACGTTGCGCGCGCAGCCCCCTGGAGGTCCCGTGAAACCGCGCTCCGTCCTGCCCGTGTTCGGCACCGGCCTGCTGCTGGCCGGAAGCCTGCTCCTCGGCGCCTCACCCGCCTCCGCCGCCGGCGGGAACTACGTGGCGCTCGGGGACTCCTACTCCTCCGGCGAAGGCACCGGTGACTACGTCGACTCCGCCGGGTCCTGCGATCGCAGCAACCACGCCTACCCCGCCCTGTGGGCCGCTGCCGACTCACCGTCCTCGTTCGCGTTCGTGGCCTGCTCGGGTGCGACGACGACCGACGTCATCAACAACCAGCTCTCCGCGGTGAACGGCTCGACCACCCTGGTCAGCATCAGCGTCGGCGGCAACGACGCCGGGTTCGCCGGGGCCATGCAGACCTGCGTGCTCAACGGCACCGACGCCTGCCTGAGCGCCGTCGACCACGCGAAGTCCTTCGCCACCTCCGAGCTCCCCGGCCTGCTCGACCAGGTCTACCAGGGCATCCGCAACCGCGCGCCCTCCGCCCGGGTGGTCGTTCTCGGGTACCCCCACCTCTACAAGATCGGTGGCAGCTGCGCCTTCGGGATCAGCGACACCAGCCGCAACGCCGTCAACGGCGCCGCCGACACGATCGACTCCGTGGTCGCCGGCCGGGCGGCCGCCGCCGGGTTCGGCTTCGGCGACGTCCGGCAGGTCTTCACCGACCACGAGATCTGCTCCTCCGACTGGTGGCTCAACAGCACCCGGATCCCGGTCCACGAGAGCTACCACCCGAACGCCGCCGGTCACGCCAACGGCTACCTGCCGGTCTTCCGCGCCCGGATCTGAGCACCGGTCCGTCCGCCGCCGGGCGGGGCGGCGGACGGACCGGCCGGAGCCGGCGGGAACCCTTGACGGCCCCGTCGGCTGGCCGTACGTTCTGCGCTGCCGCAAAAGTTTCCGGCAAGTTGCAATGAGATTGCAGCAATCCACCGCAAGTGGAAACGCGCCGCGCACCCCGGCTCCCACCCCACCAGGAGAACCCCGTGGACCGTCCCTCCCCCGCGCCCCGCCACCGACGCCGGGCCGCCCTCACCGCCGCCGCCCTGGCCGCCGTCACCGCGGCGACCGGCCTGGCGACCGCCCCCACCGCGGCCGTCGCCGCCACCCCCGGCAGCAGGACCGTGACGGCCACCCTGTTCGAGTGGTCGTACGCCTCCGTGGCGAAGGAGTGCACCAACGTGTTGGGCCCCAAGGGCTACGGCTACGTCGAGGTGTCACCCCCGCAGGAGCACATCCAGGGCAGCCAGTGGTGGACGTCCTACCAGCCGGTCAGCTACCAGATCGCCGGTCGGCTGGGCAACGCGACCGCCTTCGCCTCGATGGTCGGCACCTGTCACGCGGCGGGCGTGAAGGTGGTCGCCGACGCCGTGATCAACCACATGAGCGCGGGCAGCGGGACGGGCACCGGCGGCACGGTCTACAGCAAGTACGCCTACCCCGGCTCCTACCAGGACCAGGACTTCCACTCCTGCCGGACGAACATCTCGAACTACGCCGACCGGGCCGACGTGCAGAACTGCCAGCTCTCCGGCCTGGCCGACCTGGACACCGGCAGCGACCACGTCCGTTCCACCATCGCCGCCTACCTCAACGGCCTCCTCGCCAAGGGCGTCGACGGCTTCCGGATCGACGCCGCCAAGCACATCGCCGCCACCGACCTCGCCGCCGTCAAGGCCAAGCTCACCAACCCGAACGTCTACTGGGCGCAGGAGGTCATCTACGGCGCGGGCGAGGCCGTCCAACCCTCCGAGTACACCGGCACCGGTGACGTCGACGCCTTCATGGGCGCCTACGACCTCAAGCGGATCTTCACCGGCGAGAAGCTCGCCTACCTGAGCAACTGGAACGACTCCTGGGGCGCGGGCTACCTGCCGAGCGGCAACTCCCGCACCTTCACCGACAACTGGGACACCGAACGCAACGGCTCCACCCTCACCTACAAGTACGGCAACACCTACACCCTCGCCAACGTCTACCTGCTGGCCTGGCCGTACGGCTCGCCGAACGTCTACTCGGGCTACGAGTTCAGCGACATCGACGCCGGTCCGCCGAACGGGGGCACCGTCAGCGCCTGCTACCAGGACGGCTGGAAGTGCCAGCACGCCTGGCGGCAGATCGCCAACATGGTCGGCTTCCGCAACGCCGTGAACGGCACCGCGGTCACCAACTGGTGGTCGAACGGCAACAACGCGATCGCCTTCGGCCGCGGCGCCAAGGGCTACGTGGCGATCAACCACGAGACCACCGCGCTCACCCGCACCTTCCAGACCTCGCTGCCCGCCGGCAGCTACTGCGACGTCCAGCACGGCGACCCGAGCGCGGGCGGCGGGTGCAGCGGGCCCAAGTACACCGTCGCCGCCAACGGCACCTTCACCGCCACGGTCGGCGCGGGCGACGCCGTCGCCCTGTACGCGGGCGCGGGCGGCTGAGAAGGTGCCGGGTGATCGATCGACTGCGAGATGTGACGTGCTGGCGGTGATCTTCGCGGTCGGGTCGTCCGCGAGGACCACCCCCATGTGTGCCTGCTCGTGCAAGCCGCTCTACGACTCGTCGGCGGCGGAGCTCAGTGGGCGGTGGTCGAGCCGCTGCTGCCGGTGCGGAATCCGCGCCGGGGCGGCCGTCGGCCGAGGTTCCCGCGTCGGCTGATCGTCGACACCGTGCTGTACGTGCTGGTCGGCGGTTGCGCGTGGCAGCTGGTACCGCACGACCCAGCCCCGCGGAACGCGGATGGGAAAGCTTCCGGGTGCTGCCCCGCAGGTGGGTGGTGGAGCGGACGTCCTCCTGGCCGGGAGGGTGCGGACGGTTGGCCCGGGACTACGGGCACAGGACCGCGCAGACCGAAGCGATGATCAGGGCGGCCATGACCCGGCTCATGGCCGCCCGGCCCGCCGGCGAGACGGTCGAACCACGCGGTCCCGCCGAGACCGAAGCGGCCCGCCGCCTCGCCGACGACCTCAAAAGCCGGTAACCACCCGCTTACCCATCACTTTCCGGGCCGGCCGGCCCGCTCGACGTCCTCCTGCTCGGCTTTGATCGACGCCACCCGGCTCAGCAGGGCCGGCCCCCACCGAGCCGAACGCGGCCGCGCGGGCGTGCTCGCTGGTGGCGCCGGCCTCGTGCAGCTTGCGAACGGTCGTCACGGCGATCGCTCCCCGTCCCGACGAGCCCCCACCGACCACCGTGCGCACGGCCGCCTCCGGACGGGTAGGCGCACCTGTGACGCGAGCGGCGGGGCTACGACGCCGTGTGGGCGCGGGGAGCGTTCCGCATGACGCGGACGAGCCGGTCGGCCGCGTGGCGCGGGCCCGCGGCGCGGGTCTCGGCGCGCCAGGCTGCGGTGCCGGGCCCACCGGTCGCCAGCAGGTGGCGCAGGGCCGCGCCCGCGGTCGCGGCGTCGAGGGTGTTGGGGTCGCGCGCGAGGCCGAGGCCCGCGCGCTCCAGGTCGTGGGCGATGGCGAACTGGTCGCTGGAGAAGGGCAGGACGAGTGCCGGAACACCTGCCACCAGGCACTCCGTGAAGGAGTTGTTGCCGCCGTGGTGGACCATCACGGCGGTGTGCGCCAGGAGGGCCTGCTGGGGGACGGACGCGGCGACGTGCAGGCGCTCCGACCCTGCCGCCGCCAGCTGCGGATCGCCCGCGAGCTCCTCGGTGCGGGCTCCCGCGGCCACGATCACCGAAGCGTCCGTGCGGTCGAGCGCCGCCCGCGCGACCGTGCGCAGGACGTCGTGGCGGGCCGACAGGAAGGTGCCGAAGGCGATCAGGACCAGCGGGCGTCCGGTGGCGGTCAGGCGGGCGACGACGGCCCGCCAGTGCTCGTCGAGCCCGACCGGTCCCGGCGTGCAGTGCCCGGCGTGGACGGGCACCGGGCCGGGCGGGACGGGCGGGACGGGCGGGAGCCACGGCAGGAGCGGGTAGTTGAACACCACGGCGTGCGGCGAGCACAGGGCGAAGGCCCGTTCGGGCCGGGGCCGCCCGGGCGCGTGGCGTCCGGCCACGCGGTGGAAGGCCTCGGTGAACGCCGCGTCGTTCGCGGCCACCGCGTCCCGCAGTCGCGCGAGGGCGTCCGGCTCGGGGCGGAGGGCCTCGGGCCAGGCGTGGGGCAGGCCGAAGAACGCCTCCGGGCCGACGGGGAGATAGCTGGGGTGCCCCGGGCAGAACGTGGCGTAGGGCAGGTCCAGGCAGTGCGCGGCCAGGGTCACGGGGTAGCTGAGCTGGTCCACCAGGTACCAGTCGGGACGCAGCCTCCGGTCGAGGTCGCGGACCTCCGCCAGGATCCGGTCGGGGTCGGCGAGCAGGTCGTCCCGCCGGTGGCGCGCCTGGGTGAGCAGGGTCGCGACGGCGCCGTCGCGCGTGGCGTCCAGGAACTCCAGGAGCCGCCGGGCCTCGCCGTCCGCCTGTTCCGTGCGCTCGGCGACACCGTGGTTGGCGTTGCGGGTGACGGTGAGTTCGGCGAAGCCGAGACCGTGCTCCTCGGCCAGGCCGGCGAAGGCCGGTGCGCAGGCCAGCGTCACGTCGGCCCCGGTGTCGCGGAGCGCGGCGCCCAGGACGGCCAGGGGCGCGGCGTGCGAGCGGAAGGGCGGGCTGATGACGACGACTCGGGGCACGGGATCCTCCGTTGCCGACACCTCCGGCCGTCTCCGGTGGGCACCGGGAGCGGGTGGCGGCTCTCTTCGATGGTGGGTCACGCGCTGCCCGTCCGCCGGTCCGCGCGGCGCTCGGCCGATCGATCCGGTCGGGGCGGTCGCTCCGAAGCACGGCTGGCAGCGCCACCGACGAAGGGCTCTCCCCGATGCCGCGTGACACCTCCGCTCCGGCCGACGACACCACCGCGGCGGCCCCGGCGGCCCCGGACGTGGTGGCCCGGTGGCGCCGCCACTGGTGGGCCCCCGCCTCACCGGCGCCCGAGGGCGACGACCTGCTGTCCCTGCTGGCCCGGGCCGAGTACGGCTACGGCGCGGAGCGTCGCGGCGCGCACGCCCTCGCTCCGGAGGACCACCGGACCGCGCAGCTGCGTAGGGCGGCGCGCGCCGACGCCCCACGGGATCCCCTGGCGCTGGTGACCGCGGCCCGCGGCGGTCCGATGCTGCGCAGCGCCCTCGCCGAGGCGTGGGCGGTCACCGTCGCCGCGGGGCACCGGGACCGCGCGGGCGCCGCCCTGCGGAGCAGGCTGCTCCTGCCCATCACCGCGGCGGAGGCCGCCTGCCTGCTCGACCTGGCCGAGGCGCACGGCCTGCTGCCGCTCACCGCCGCCGAGTGCGCCCCCCGCGCGCGCAGCGGGGACCGGGGGGAACGGCACGCGGCCCTGCGCTACCTCTCCGGTGTTCCGGGCGGCCGCGACGTACTGCCGGGACGGCCGTTCACCTCGGATCCGTATGAGTCGCTGCTGCTGTCGGCGGTCTGGGACCGGGCGCAGCCTGGCGCGCTGCCGGGCGCCGACTTCCGCCGGGCGGTCCGGGGCCTGCCCGCCCGGCCCGCCACCGGACTGGTCGTGGCCCAGTCGATGACGACGGGGCGGCTGGGCGAGCCCGGTGTCGGCCTCAGCGGGGGGACGGGCGTCCTGCTCGCCGGCGTCGGTGACGCCATGGCGGCCACCCCGGAGGTGGCGCGGGTTCTCACCGTCGTCCTGGCGGACCCCTCGCGGCTGCGCCGAGGCCGTCCGCTGGTCGAACGGATCGGCTCCGGTCACTGGGCGCTGCACGTTCCGGTGCCCGGCGACGGGCAGGTCGACCCGGCCGCGGCGCTGCACCTGCGCCCCGCCGTCGCCTGGTGGGCCGCCCGCCTGCTGGGGATTCCCGGCGCCGCTCCGGACGTGGTGCACGCCCGCTTCGCGGACGACTGCTCGCTGGCCGTGGCCGACGCGGCACGACGGTGCGGCTCCCGCTTCGTGTTCACCGTCGCCCCCGATCCGCACCGCACCATGGCCGAACGGCACCGGGGCGTGCCGCGGACCTCGCGGAGCGAACCGGCGGCGGCGCTGCGCCTGGACCTGCACCGGATCTTCGTCGGTGACCGCCTCGTCGCCCGCTCCGACCTGCTGGTCACCATCCCCGGACGCGTCGGCGCCGACGACCTGTCCGCGCACTTCCCGCAGCTCGGCGCCGCGGCGGGCATCCGACCCACCGCCTCCGCCCCGGAGGGGATCCCGGCCTTCACGCCGCGCGCGGACGACGAGCGGGTCGCCGCCGCCCTCCTGGAGCGGCTCTTCCGGGACGGGAGGCGCCCCGACGGCATCGACACCGCCGCGCGCGGCCTGCGCCTGCTCCTCAGCGTCGGTCGCCTGCACCCGGTCAAGCAGCAGGACCGACTGGTGGAGTCCTGGCTCGAAGCGGGCCTGTACCGGTCGACGACGATGCTCCTGGTCGGCGGGTCGGCCACCGGCGCGGCCACGTCCGTCGAGGAGGAGGTGCGGGCCAGGATCGCCAAGCTCCTCTCCGACCACCCGGAAGCGCGCCGGCGCATCGCCCTGTGGCCCGCCCTGCCCAACCACGAGGTCAGGGTGCTCGAAAGGGCGCTGGCCTCCGGCGACCGGACCGGCCGGGTGCTGTACGTGTGCCCCAGCGCGAAGGAGGAGTTCGGCCTGGCGGTGCTGGAGGCGATGGACTCCGGCCTCCCCGCGGCCGGCCCCCGGCGCGGGGGCGTCCCGCACTACGTCCGCGACGGCGTCAACGGGTTCCTGCTCCCCACCGACTCGGTCTCCGCCCTCGCGCAGCGGCTGACCGCGCTGGCCGGCCTCACCGACGACGCACTCGCCCGCGTCGCGGCGGCGGGCCGCCGGAGCGTGGCGGCCCGCTTCTCCGCACCGGCGATGGCACGGTCCCTGGCGGCCGAGTACCACCGGCTCGTGACTTCGCCGCCGCCTCGCCGCCGGTCCTCCCGGGGGCCCGCCCGGCCGGTCGCGCGGGGAAGCGGCTGACGAGCGCCGGGCATCGCCGCCGACCGGCGCCCCTGGGGCCCGCGGCAACGGCCATGGCGGTCGATCACCGGAGCGTGGACGATCCCCGCCGAACGGCGCCGCCCGCACCACCGGGGCCTGCCCGGTCATTTGACAGCCGGGATCGGCCCGACCCACCATGTGAGTGAGCGCTCACCTACATGGGAGGACCGATGAGTGTGATCAAGACGGCTGGGCTGACCCGCCGATTCGGCCGGGTCACGGCTCTGGAAGGGCTGACACTGGAGGTCCCGAGCGGAGGGGTGATCGGCCTGGTGGGCCCCAACGGGTCGGGCAAGTCGACGCTCATCCGCATCCTGCTGGGCCTGATCGCACCGACGTCGGGCACGGCCGAGGTACTGGACGAACCGATCGGCGCGCCGGGCCGCTACCTGAACCGGGTCGGCGCCTTGGTGGAGAACCCGGCGTTCCTGCCCGGCCTGTCCGCGAGGGCGAACCTGCTGTCCCTGGCCGCGCTGCGGGGACTGCCGGCCTCCCGCGTCGACGAGGTGCTGCGGACCGTCGGCCTGACCGGGCGCGCGGACGAACCCGTCAAGCGCTTCTCGCTGGGGATGAAGCAACGCCTGGGCATCGGCGCGGCCCTGCTGCCGGACCCGGAGCTGCTGGTCCTGGACGAGCCCACCAACGGTCTCGACCCGGCGGGCATCGTCGAGATCCGCGCGCTGCTGGCCGACCTGGCCCGCAACGGCCGGACCGTCGTCATCTCCTCGCACCTGCTGGCCGAGATCGAGACCATCTGCGACTTCCTGGTCGTGATCCGCTTCGGCCGCCTGGTCTACTCGGGCTCCGTCACCGAGTTGCTGGGCCGCGCGGGGCAGCGGATCGAGATCGCCACCGAGCACGCCGGCGACACCGCGCCGCTGGCCGCACTGCTGTCGGCCGACGGCTGGCAGGTCGAGCACGCGCGACAGGGCCGGCTCAGCGTCGTCGCGGACGAGCAGCAGGGCGCCGAGCTCAACCGCCGCGCCGGGCGCGCGGGCCTCACCCTCAAGTCGATCACGCCGGTGCGCGGCAGCCTGGAAGAGGTCTTCCTGGAGATGACCGGCACCAGCGACCAGGACCTCACGGCGGGCCGCGCCGCGGCCGCGGGACGGAAGGCGTCATGATCAACGCGCTGCGCAGCGAGCTCCTGCGGACGCACCGCAAGGCGGTGGTCCTCGGCTGGTTCGGCCTGACGGTCCTGTTCACCGGCCTGATCAACATGGTGATCGCGCAGGTCGTCGGCTCCTCCCCCACGCAGCCGACGACCGGCCCCGGGGTGTCCTTCCCAACACTGGAGCAGTGGCGGTCCGCCGACGGCATCACGGCGGGCCTGTCCTCGGCCGCGAGCATGTACGGCGTGGTCACCCTGTCGTTCTGGGCGATCGTGACGGCCGGCGACTACAGCAGCGGTCTCATCCGGCTCACCGCCTCCGCCCAGCCGGACCGCGTCCGGCTGCTGCTGGGCAAGGTCGGCGCGCTCGCCCTGTGGACGGCCGCCGTCACGACGGTGGCGCTCCTCGCGAACCTCCTGGTCGCACCGGTGGCGGCCAAGGGCGCGGGCATCGACGTCTCCGCCTGGGGCCGCCACGTCCTGCCGACCCTGGCGGGCGCCTGGTTCGACCTGTTCGCGACCCTGCTCGTGTGGGGCGTCATCGGACTGGCGCTGGCCCTGGTCACCCGCTCCGCGGCGGTCTCCGTCTCCGTCGGCGTGGGCTACGTCCTGGTCGTCGAGGCCGTCATCACCGCCGCCCTCGAGGACGCGGCGCGCTGGAGCCCCGGAGGCACCCTCGGCGCGCTCGCCCGGGGCGGCACCAGCAGCGTCCCCTACGGCACGGCCCTCGCCCTCGGCACCGTCTACACCCTTCTAGGCTTGGGTGTCGCGCTGAGCGTGTTCAAGCGACGCGACATCGTGGATTGACCCAGCCCGACGGACACCCTGAAGGGGAAGCGCCTTGGCCACTCGCGGCAGCGCCACACGGACCAGACTCGTCGAGACCACCGTCCGGCTCGTCGGCGAACTCGGCTACGCCAAGACCACCACCCGGGCCATCGCCCAGGCCGCGGGCGTCGCCGAAGGCACCCTCTACCGGCACTTCCCCGACAAGGCCTCCCTCTTCGCCGAGGCCGTCCTCCAGCAGCACCAGCACGTCGTCGACTGGATGGACACCCTCCCCGCCCGCGCCGGCACCGCGACCGTCACCGTCAACCTCACCGACTGCCTCACCCGCCTCGCCACCCTGCGCAGCGCCGTCCTCCCGCTCGAACTCGCCATCCTCACCGACCCCGAACTCGCCCGCACCGCACCGCCCCCCGGCACCCTGCCGGGCCCCCCGGGACGACTCGCCGAGTACCTGCGCGCCGAGCAGCGCCTCGGCCGCCTGCGCGCCGACGCCGACCCCGACCACACCGCCGTCGTCCTGCTCGCCCTGCTGTTCGGCCTGGCCATGAACCCGCCCGCGCCGTCCGACCAGGCCGCCTTCCCCGCCCTGCCGGGAATCGCCGAGGCCGTCGGCATCGTCTTCACGGGCCTGGCGCCCGAGCCCGGTCGGACGGTCGGTCCGTCCCGTTGAGGGCGGCCCCCGGGCGGTCGACGGGCACCGCGGCGTGGCCGCGAGCTCTGGCGGGGGCGGGCCCCGAGGCGCGGCGGGCGGTGTCGGACCCTGCGTCGGTGGCGTCGGTGGCGTCGGCGGGGCCGGGGGCACCGGTGAGGCCGGGCGGGGAGGACGGCGAGGGGCCTTCACCCGTTCGGGGAGGCGGCGACGGACACCGGCTGACTGCTCGTTAGGATTTCCGCCATGCCCGCTCACCCCCACACCGATGGCTCCGAACGCGCTCGCGCGCACCGCCTGGGCCGCCGGCTGCGAGCGCTGCGCGAGGCCCGCGGCCTGACCCGGCCCGAGCTGGCCTGCGCCGCCGGCGTCCCCCCGCGCACGCTGTCCCGGCTGGAGACCGAGGGCGTGGCGCAGCCCGGGCTGTTCACCGTCGCGGCGTTGGCGCGGGTCCTGGAGGTGACGGTGGACGAGCTGGTGGCGGCCGCGGACGCGGTGCCGGGTCTGTGGTCCACGGGGTACGAGGGGCGGACGATCGACTCGTTCGTGGCGGCGCTGGTCGGTGCGGGGGTGGACGCGGTGGCGGACGTCCGGCTGACGCCGATCAGCCGCAAGCCGGGGTTCAGCAAGTCGCGGCTGAGCGCGGCCCTGGCCGAGGCGGACATCTCCTACCTGCACCTGCGTTCGCTGGGCAACCCGAAGGAGAACCGGGCGCCGTTCTGGGACGGCCGCGTCGGCGAGGGCCTGGCGGCGTTCGCCGACGTCCTGGCGGCGGAGCCGGCCCGTCGGGAGCTGGCGGAACTGGCCGAGCTGGCCGTCGAGCGTTCGGTGGCGGTGCTGTGCTTCGAGCAGGACGAGAGCCGCTGCCACCGCCAGGCCGTGCTGGCGGAACTGCACCAGCGCACCGCGCTGCCCGTCGCCGCCCTGGCCTGATCCGCTCCAACTCCCGCCCGGACTGGCGCTCTTGCGCATTCGGCACCCTGGCCGCCCAATGGTGACAGGAGTCGAACCAGGGGGGCTGGCATGCCGGCATCGGGCTGGGAAAGGGCGCGCGTCCTGATCACCGTCAAGACGTATCCCGACGTCTCGCACAAGTACCTGGAGACCTGCTGCGTCGCCGGCATCCGCCTGGACACCGACCCGGTGCGGCACGTGCGGCTGTTCCCCGTCCCGCACCGGCTGCTCGACGAGGAGAAGCGGTTCGGGAAGTACTCCGTCGTCGAGGTCGACGTCCGACACCACCGCACCGACCGCAGACCCGAGAGCCTGCGCCCCAACCTGGAGACCCTCCGGGTCGTCGACACCGTCAGCAGCCGGGCCGGCTGGGCGGATCGCCTCGACCTCGCCAGACCCCTGATCCAGCCGTCCCTGTGCGCGATCAAACGCCTCCAGGCCGCCGACGGAACCTCCCTCGGGCTGTTCCGCCCCGCGCGCATCGACTCCTTCCGCCTCGCCGACGCCACCCCCTGGACCGCGGAGCAGCACGGCATCGTCAACCAGACCGACGTGCTGCACCCCGACCACCGGCCCCTCGAATGGGTTCCCTACGAGTTCCGCTACCGCTTCCACTGCGACGACGGTGCTTGCCGGGGCCACGACATGGGCCTGCACGACTGGGAAGCCGGCCAGTCGTGGCGCAAGTTCCGCCGCGCCTACCCCGCCCACCGGCTCGCCGACGTCCTGTACGAGCGCTGGTGGACCAGGACGGTCACACCCGACCGGGCCACCCACTTCTTCGTCGGGAACATCGCCGCCCGCCCGAGGACGTTCATGCTCCTCGGCGTGTTCAACCCCACCGTCGCCGCCCTCACCGCCCCGCGCCAGGACGCGCTCTTCTGAGCCCGCGCGGAGCGCCGCCTGCCGCCGGCCTGCGGGCTGTTGCCCGCGCAGCCGGTCAGGAGGACGTCGATGCCGTTCAGTGGCCCTCGGCCGGGTCGTACGTGAGGGCCGCCTGCGGGAACCCGGTGATCCGCAGCCGGGCGGAGCCGTACGGCAGCAGGCGGATGTCCTCGACCGGGAAGCCGGTCGGGACCGGGCCGACGGGGCGGTGCTCCACCCGCCACCCGGCCGGGCCCGCTCCGACGGAGGTGGCGAGGGCCCGGTTCCAGGACTTGCGCGGGCGCACCTCGTAGTCGCCGACCGCCGCCGCGACTTCGGCGGGAGCGTAGGCGACGGCGGCCAGGCCCGCGTCGGGGGTGGCCGTCCAGAGCGAGCGGGCCGACTTGGGCCAGTCCTGGTGGTGGTCGGCGGTGCAGCGGCCGAAGTGCGGTTCCAGGCCGAACAGGTTGGCGTCGCCACCGCTGAACGACCGGCCTCGGGGGCAACGGTGGCCAGGACCTGGTTGGCCTGCTGGTGGTACTGGTGGGCCGTCATGCGGGCGTCGCAGCTGGCGGGGAGCGGTGGTAGGCGGCGAGGTCGAGCAGCCAGTCCTCGCCGGTGAGGCGGGCGAGCGGCAGTTCGGCGAGGGCGGCCTGTCCGGCGGGCGTGCGAGCAGGGGTGGTCGTCACGATGGGTCTCACCCCATGGCGGAGTGCGGTGCGGCAGGAGCGCGGTGCGCCGGGCGGGTCAGCTCTTGACGGAGCCCGCGACGAGGCAGCTGATGTAGAAGTCATCTCATTTGGAGCGGCGGGCTGCTCGTGTGTCGATCGGGGAGCGCGGGTGCAGCCGAACGGCGTAGTCGCTCTGTGTTGCGGGAGCGTGCCGCGGGGGTTGGCGGTTACGTTCTGGCGGGCGGCGTCGTCTTCGTGGGGTGCCGCTGCGGGCTGGGCTCTGCCGGTCCGCCGGTTCCCCGAGTGTTCGAGGAGATGTGCATGTACGGCAACCAGTCACTTGCGGCCACCGGTGCCGGGATCACGCTGTTCGGTGTGAACTGGGCGCTGGGGACGCTGGCCGCCGTGGTGGTCGCGCTGGTGGTGGCCGGTGGCCTGCTGGTGCGCCTGTCCGGCCGGTCGGCGCGCCGCGATGGCAGCTGAGCGCCCGCGCCTGCGGGCGGCCGCGGTCGGCTGCGTCCTGGCGGCGACCGCCCTGTGGACCGGCCTGTCCCACCGCAAGCTCCCCCACCTGGGGCACGCCGGCTTCTTCAACCTCTACACCCTGGCCATGACCGCCCTGGCCTGCGTGTGCATGGCCCTGGCCCTACCCCCGGCGCGCCGCCGCCCCGACGAGCCGACGCCCACCGCGGCCGTCCTCGCCATCGTGCCCTCCTACCAGGAGCAGGACGCCGCCGTGCACGCCGCCGTCCGCTCGATCCTGGCGCAGGAGCACCCCGGCACCGTCCACGTCGTAGTGGTCGACGACGGCTCCACCGTGCCCCTCACCGGCTTCGAGCACCCCGACGTGACCTGTCTGCGCACCCCCAACCGCGGCAAGCGCCACGCCCAGGCCGCAGCCCTGCGCGCCACCGACCTGGCCGCCGGCTACGACTTCGTCCTCACCGTCGACTCCGACTCCGTCCTCGCCCCCGGCGCCCTCGCCCGCCTGCTCGACGCGATGCGCGACCCCCGCGTCCAGGCCGCCACCGGCACCATCCTGGCCGCCAACCGCGACGAGAACCTCCTCACCCGCGCCGTCGACGTCAACCTCTTCCTCACCTCCCTCGTCGTCCGCGCCCTGCCCTCCCGCCTGGGCATCGTCAACCCCACCTCCGGCGCCATGTCCCTCTACCGAACCCCGGTCATCACCGACAACCTGGAGGACTACCTGACCTCCGGCACCATCGGCGACGACCGCCGCCTGTGCGAGTACGCCCTGCTGCGCGGACGCACCGTCAGCGTCCCCGACGCCTACGTCGACACCGCCATGCCCACCACCGTCCGCGGCACCTTCCGCCAACGCCGCCGCTGGGGCGCCTCCTCCTGGCGCTCCATGTACTGGGAACTCGTCCACCTGCCCACCCCCGCCGCCGCCCTGCGCATCGTCCAGCTGTGCCGCCTGATCCTGCTCCCCCTCGTCTGCGCCACCCTCGCCGCCGCCACCACCCGCGCCGTCCACGGCACCGACCCCGGCACCGCCCTCGCCGCGTTCGGCATCTGCGCCGTCGCCGAACTCCTCGTCTACGCCCTGCTACGACCCGGACTGCGCCCCCACCAGCGGCTCCTGACACCCCTGCTGCTGCCGGTACTCACCGCTCTGATGCTGCTGGTCATCTACCCCGCTCACTACTGGGCCCTCACCCATCTGCGCACCACCGGCTGGCTCACCCGCCAACCCGCCTCCGCCGACACCGCATCGCAGCCGACGGCCTGAAACACCCTGCGCACCGAACCACCCGCCAGGAGCCCGCCTACGGGACATCACCCATGAAGGCACCGTGTTCGGGCAGTCGCCGGGCGCAGATCAAGGCGGCGGCGATGCTGGCGAAGGCGGCGAAGTGGTCGGCCTTGCGCTCGTAGCGGCGGTGGAGCCGGCGGAAGCCGCCGAGCCACGCGACGGTCCGCTCGATGACCCTGCGGTGCCGACCCAGGCGGGCGGAGGACTCGATGCCGCGGCGGGCGATGCGGTGGGTGATCTGCCGTCGCCGCAGGTAGGAGCGGATGAAACGGTGGTCGTAGGCTTTGTCGCCGTGGAGCTTGCCGGGTCGGCGCCGCCTCGGGCCGCGGCGGGAGCGGATCGGCGGGATCGCCTCGACGAGCGGAATCAGGGCCTGACTGTCGTGCAGGTTGGCACCGGAGATCGCAAGCGAGATGGGCAGACCGGTGCGTTCGGTGAGCAGGTGGATCTTCGACCCGAACTTGCCCCGATCGACAGGATTCGGACCCGTCAGATCCCCTTTTTCGTGGCCCGCATGTTCACCGGGTCGACCGCGCACCGCGACCAGTCCAACTCGCCCCGCGAACCGAGTTCGTCCAGAACCAGGCGATAGAGCTTCGCCCACACCCGGGCCGCTGTCCACTCCGTGAACCGGCGGTGCGCGGTCGGCCCGGACGGGCCGAAACACGGCGGCAGCTGGGCCCAGGTACACCCGGACGTGGCCACGAACACGATCGCGGCCAGCACATCTCGGTCCCCATGACGGTGTCGGCCACCGCCCTGCGGCCGGGTCGGCGCCGCCGGCACAACCCGCTGGAACAGCTCCCACAACTCGTCCGGCACCAGGCGCTCCACGATCGTCACGCAAGCAGCCTACAAACCCAGATGAGATGACTTCGTAGTGGCGCTGCAGGGCGAGGAAGAGCACCAGGCAGGGCAGCACGGTGAGGGTGACACCGACGTTCAGGGCGCCGAAGTCGATGGCGCCGAGCCGGCCGGTGCGGACATTGAGCGGCATCACCGGGAAGGTGCGCTTGGCACTGTCGGTGAGGAACACCAGCGGCGCGCCCGGCCGGGGTGTCGAACGTGCGGCCGCTCTTGCGCCCGGTGCAGTGGAGCGGCTGCGGGGCGTCGGCCGCCTTGCCCCGGGCGACGGGCCGCCGGGTGATCGGGTCGACCGCCTTCATCAGGAAGGTCGGCGGGTGGCGGCGTTCGACGGCAGGGCGGGTGGCGGTCATCGGGGGACGTCCGGATCGGGATCGGTGGGGGCGTGGGCGGGCGATCGGGGCGGCTGGTCGGTGAGGAACCGAGGCGAGCAGGGTGAAGGCCCGGATCAGGTGCTGGTCGGCCCGGGCGGCGCCGTCCTCGGGCCGGGCCCAGGCGGAGATCCCGGAGCGCAGGGCGAGGCCGCACATCCCGGCGAGCAGGCCCACCAGTTCGTCCTGCGCGCCCCGCCCCGACCGGCGCCCGAGCAGTTCCGCCAAGCCCCGTTCGAGCGCGGCGGACCCGGTCCGGCCGGCGGCGGTGGCCGTCGGCGCCCGTTCGGCGCTCCGGGCGAACCGCTCCGCGCCGGGACCGGACGGGCACCCCGGCCACACCAGCAGCACCGACTCCTTGCTGGGGAAGTAGGGGAAGAACGTCCGCTCGGAGACGCCGGCGTCGGCGCAGATCATGGCGACGGTGACGCCGTCGAAGCCGTGGGCGTCCATCAGCCGCAGCGCGGACGAACGGTGCGTGCGGCGCGTCTCCAGGCGCCTGCGTTCCCGCAGGCAGGGCCGGGCTCCGGAGTTCGGTTCCATGCGGTCCCTCTTGCACCGACTGCAGGTTCTGCAGCAACTGCAGGATCTTGTGGCCTCGACGGGCAGGTGCTGGAGCGCTCCAGCACCTGCGCCGCCATGCCGCGCTCCCCCGGGCGCGGCACGGCGGTGTGGTGGGACCCGCGCCCCCGCCGGACTGCGCGGGCGCTACGCCACCAGGCTGACGTCGTCCACGTAGAACGCGGGCTGGACGGAGCCGGTGCGGTCCTGGACGGCGATCACCCCGACGGTGGCCGGGTTGCCGAGCTGGGACAGCGGGATGGTGAAGGTGGTCCACGTCCCGGCGGGGGCGTCGATGCTCACCCGGTTCCCCCACGTCCCGCTGCCGTCGCTGCTGGGGTTGACCATGACCTGGAGCTGCCGCGTCCCGGAGTCGCCGCCGTGGACGCGCAGCCGCAGGCTGCCGCCCTGGACGGCGGTCGCGGGGCTGCTGGTCAGGGCGAGCGCGTCCCAGCCGCCGCCGAAGGTGGCGGCCAGCGAGGTGCCGCTCGTGCCGTAGCGCTGGGCGGTGGCGGCGGAGTCGAGGCCGCCGTTCCAGACGGCGCCGCTCCACCCGCTGCCGTACCCGTCGCCGTAGACGGTCGTGGAGTTGGCGGCCGGGGCCTGGCCGAGTCCGAAGAACCGGTACTTGCCCGCGAGTTGGAGGAGTCCGAGCATCTGCAGGGAGCTGTGGTAGTAGCGCCACTCGCCGGTGGTGACGGGGGTGTCCCAGGCGAGTTGGAGGAAGTCGTTGCGGACGGCGGAGTCGGTGGCGACCATGGCCGCGGTGGCGTACATGGTGGCCTGGCCCGCGCCTCCGGTCCAGTCGGAGGCCGCGGTGCCGTCGACCCACCACTCGCCCGCCATCGCCTGCCGGTTGGGGCGCATGAAGCCGAGGAGCTGGTCGGACCAGGTCACCTCGTCGGCGAGGGGCGCGCTGCCGTCGGTGTCCCCGTGCCACCAGTAGGAGTCGGAGGCGACGTTCTGGATGGTGCGCCAGGCGTCGGCGCTGTGCTTGTAGCCGGCCGCGCAGCTGACGGAGTCGAGCGGGCCGCCGTTCTGCTTGGTGCAGTCGGGGAAGATGCCGTTGCCGCGGTTGCCGGCCTGGGTGATGACGTCCTGCCAGTAACTGCGGGCCGCGGCGGCGGCCTGGTTCCAGTAGGCGCGGTTGGACGTGGTCGGGTCGGTGCGCGCCCAGTACTCGTAGAAGCCGGGGAGCTGGTAGGAGGTGTCGACGAGGCTGCCGGAGCCCTCGATCCAGGTGGGGATGAAGCGGGCGACCTTGGTGTCGGGGTTGAAGACGCTCAGCTCGCCGGACTGGAGGTTGCCGGTGTCCTTGAGCTTGTTGAGGATGGTGGCGGCCTGGGCGTTGTAGTCGTAGGTGCCGCTGCCGCTGCCCCAGCGTCCGGCCGCCATGAGCAGGGCGGTGGCGAAGTAGATGTCGCCGTCCGGTGCCGGGGTGTACTCGGGGGTGCCGTCGCCGAGGGTGAAGTTCCCGTAGGGGGAGGCGGCGGCGACGTGCCAGATGAACAGCCCCGCGTAGCGCCCACCGCAGGTGGTGTTGACGTTGGGGCACTGCATGTAGGTCTTGGAGAAGTTCCAGAGCTTGTCGAAGCGCGCCTTGTCGTTCATCTGGACGGCGACGAGCATCGCGTAGGACATGCCCTCGGAGCGGACGTCGTTGTCGTGGGTGGAGAGGATGTAGCTCTTGTCCGCGTCGGCGGTGTAGTAGATCCGCTGGTCGGCGGGGCCGTTCTCGGTGTAGATCGCGTCGTAGGTGTTCTGGATCTTGGTGTCGACTTCGCCCTGGGACTTGCCCAGGTTCAGGAAGAAGTCGGTGTAGGTGCCGGAGATGGCGGCACCCGGGGTGTCGGCGGCCGCGGGTTGCGGCGCGATCGCGGCGCACAGCGCGGCACACAGGGCCGGTGCCAGGAATCCGGACAGCAGTTTTCGGTAGCCTCGCATGGTCATTCGCCTCCCTGGACGTGGCGGGTGGTGGGTGCGGGCGGACGGTTCCGCCCCGCGCCGGTGCGCCTTCGGGGTGGCAGCCCCGGAGGCGCACGCAGGTCGTACCGGTGCCGTGGCGCCGACGAGCGGCGAACGGTTTCACCGGAGCGCTTGTTTCAATGAAGTTTCATTTAACGAGCGCGCTGCCACGGTAGGGAAGTCGGGTTCGCCCCACAAGGGTCCGGACGGAGGTTTTCCGCTCCCGGTCGGCGCGCGGGTCAGCCGATGGGCAGGCCCAGCGCGTCCGCCAGCGGGCGCAGCCGCGCCAGCAGCTCGGCCGCCGGGGCCGACGGCGGGGCGGGACGGGTGCGGTGGGCGGAGGGGGAAAGGCCCGTGCGGGCACGGAACCGGCGCGAGAAGTGCAGGGCGTCCTGGTAGCCGACCCGCCACGCCACCTGCTGGACCGACAGGGTGCCCGTGCCCAGCAGCAGGGCGGCGTGCCGCAGCCGCAGCAGTTCCAGCGCGGCGACCGGCCCGGCACCGAACTCCCGCTCGAACAGGCGGGTCAGGTGGGCCGGGGAGACGCAGGCCGCCGCGGCGAGCTGCGCCCGGCTGAGCCGCCCCGGACCCCCGGCCGCCCAGTGGGCGCGCACCGCGGCAGCCATCCTGGCCAGCGCCTCGGGCAGCTCCGGACGGCCGGCCGGGGAGCCGGTGCGCAGCAGGTGGAGCACGGTGGTCAGGGCGCAGGCCGCCGCCTCCGCCTCGGCCGCGCTCGGCCCCGGCGGCGTGTGCACCGCCAGGACGTAGCGCAGCAGGGCGTCGACCGGCTGGTGGTCAGCCGGACGGACGACCAGCGGGCCGGGCGCGACGGGCGGGGTGCGGAGGCTGAAGTGCACGTAGCCGTGCCGGCTCGGCCCCGTGGCGTCCCAGCGGAAGCTGTCGCGCGTCGTCGGCGGCACCAGCAGCACGCTGCCGGGCGCCAGCGGCACCGCGGGGTGCCCGACGGCGCTCCAGGTGGCCCGCCCGTGCAGCATCCAGACCAGTTCGCTGTCGCGCAGCACGCGGGGGCCGTAGCCGCTGTCGGGCGGGTAGTCGGCGATGCCCGCGCACACCGACCCCGGGTCCACCTGCATGACGGTCATGTTCCCTCCACCTGTTGAGCGGTGCGCGATTCGTCCGTCCATCCCCGTGCGCCTCGCGTCCATGCCCCCGGGGCGGGGCCGCCGCCGATGCTGGGTACGCACGGCGCCCGTTCGAGAGGCGTCGGAGACCAGGAGGAACACGTGATCCAGCAACGGTCCGAGGAAGCAGCGGCCGGGGCGGACGACGGCCTCGCCGCGCGGTACCGCACGGACGGCTTCGTCGTGCTGCCCGGCGCGCTGAGCGCCGCGGAGGTGGCGGAGCTGCGGCGCGAGGCCGTCGCGGTGTGCCGGGGCGAGCGGGGCGCCGTCGAGGGGCTGCTGCCCGCCCGGGCGGACGAGTCCGACGAGGAGGTGATCCGGCGTTACGTGTGCGTGCACTTCCCGCACAAGATCTCGCCGGTCGCCCACGCCGCCCTGCGGCACCCGGTGGTGGTCGACGCGCTCGTCCGCCTGGTCGGCCCGAACGTGAAGGCCGTGCAGTCCATGCTGTTCACCAAGGGCGAGGGCAAGCCGGGCCAGGCCTGGCACCAGGACGAGTTCTGGATCCCCACCAGGGACCGCTCGCTGGCCGGCGCGTGGATCGCGCTGGACGACGCCACCGTGGACAACGGCTGCCTGTGGGCGATCCCGGGCTCGCACCGGCGCGGTGTGCTCTACCCGGACCGCGAGCACGACGACCCCCGGTTCGACTGCACCGTGGAGGCGTATGCCTTCCCGTACGCCGACGAGGACGCCGTGCCGATCGAGGTATCGGCGGGCTCCGTGGTGCTGTTCGACGGCTACCTGCTGCACCGCTCGCTGCCGAACAACGGACGGCGCGGGCTGCGCCGGGCGCTGGTCAACCACTACATGAGCGCCGAGTCGGTGCTGCCGTGGCAGACCCCGCCGCCGGGGGTGCACCTGGGCAAGTGGGACTACCGGGACGTCGTACTGGTCGCCGGTGAGGACCCCTACGCCTACCGCGGCACCCCGCAGCTGTCGCACCCGATGGTCCGGCCGGAGCGCGACGGCGGCTGCGCCCGCTGAGGGCCGGCGGTGTTCCCGGGCCGGTGCGGCCGGGGACACCGCCGGTCCGCCGTCAGCCGGCGGACCGGGTGGCCTCGATCGTCTCCCGGTACCACAGCGCGCTGTCCTTGAGGGTGCGGGTCTGGTCCGCGTAGTCGACCCGCACGATGCCGAAGCGCTGGCTGTAGCCATGGTGCCACTCGAAGTTGTCCATCAGGGACCACAGGAAGTAGCCGCGGACGTCGACCCCGCGGGCGCGGGCGGTGCCGACGGCCTCGACGTGGTCGCGCAGGTACCGCACGCGGTCGGTGTCGTGGACGGCGCCGTCCTCGGCGACCGCGTCGTGGAAGGCCGCGCCGTTCTCCGTGACGTAGAGCGGGGTGCCGGGGTAGTCGCGGGCCACCCGTTCGAGGGCGTCGGTCATGCCCTCGGGCAGGATGTCCCAGCCGATGGAGGTGCGGGGGACCTGCGGGTGCACGGTGCGGATGCCCGGGCCGTAGCCGCCGCCCTCGTCCGCGTCGTGGTCGGCCGCGTAGGTGTTGTAGCTGTAGTAGTTGACGCCGAGCGAGTCGACGGGGGTCGCGATGGCGTCGAGGTCGCCGTCGCGCACCGGGGGGCGGGCGCCGAGCCGCGCCAGGTCGGCCAGCACGTCCGCGGGGTAGGCGCCGCGCAGGATCGGGTCGAGGAAGAGCCGGTTGGCCAGACCGTCGGCGCGGCGCAGCGCGTCGAGGTCGGCGGGGTCGGCGCTGGCGGCCCGGTGCTGGCTGAGGTTGAGGGTGACGGAGACCTCGATCGGCGCGGTGGCGCGCTCGCGCAGGTGCCGGTTGGCCAGGCCGTGGCCCAGCAGCAGGTGGTGGGCGGCGTCGACGGCGGCCGCGAAGTCCCGGCGGCCGGGGGCGTGCATCCCCTCGGCGTAGCCGAGGACGGAGGAGCACCACGGCTCGTTCAGGGTGGTCCAGTGCCGGACCCGGTCGCCGAGGGCGTCGTGCACCAGGGCGGCGTAGTCGGCGAAGCGGTGGGCGGTGTCGCGGGCGGGCCAGCCGCCGGCGTCCTCCAACTCCTGGGGCAGGTCCCAGTGGTAGAGCGTGAGCCAGGGGTCGACGCCCCGTTCGAGGAGCCGGTCGACGAGGCGGTCGTAGAAGGCGATGCCGCGCGGGTTGACCGGGCCGCGGCCGGTGGGCTGGACCCGGGGCCAGGAGACGGAGAACCGGTAGGCGCCCACGCCGAGGCTCTTGATCACCTCGACGTCCTCGGGCATCCGGCGGTAGTGGTCGCAGGCGGTGTCGCCGTGGTCGCCGTCGACCACGGCCCCGGGGACGCGGCAGAAGGTGTCCCAGATCGAGGGGGTGCGGCCGTCGGCGTCGGCGGCTCCTTCGATCTGGTAGGCGGAGGTGGCCACGCCCCAGAGGAAGTCGGCGGGCAGGCCGGGGACGGCACGGGGACGCGCCCCCGCCACAAAAGGTGCGGTGTTCATGACACTCCAGGGAACGGACGGGTGGCGGGCGGCCCGTGCGGTGCACGGGCCGCGTCGCGGGGAACGGAAGGGGCGTCAGGCCGACTTGGCCCGCAGGATCCGGATGTCGTCCAGGTAGAGGGCGGGCTGCTCGCCCTCGGCGCCGGAGAGGTCCTGCACGAAGAGCATGCCGATCCGGGACGGGTCGCCGAGCTCGGCCAGGGTGACGGTCTGCTTCTGCCAGCCGCCGGGCTGCACCGTGAACGCCGCGGCCCGGCTGTTGGGCGAGCCGTCCTGGCCGTCGGAGGTGACGAGCTGGTAGGTCCGCGGGGCGTCGGCGGCGGTGCGCACCCAGAACTCGACGGCTGTGCCGGGCGTGGTGAGCGCGGGTGCGCCCGGGTTGTTCAACCCGACCAGGCCGTAGGGGCCGGAGACGACGGCCCGCAGCGCGGCGCTGCCGCCGTGCACCGGCGCGGGGGCGCCGGAGGCCGGGTCGGCCGTGGCGTTGAAGGTGAAGGTGTTCCAGCCGGGAGCCGGGGCGTCGGTGTAGACCGGCAGGTCGTCCGGCGCCGGGCAGCGGCGCGTGGTGCCGTCGACGGTGGCGGTGCGCACGGTGCCGTCGGGCCCTCGCAGGGTCCAGGTCAGGGGGGTCCCGTCGAACGGGACGAGCACGGCGTCGTCGTGGGTGCCGCGCGCGAAGACCTCGGGCTGGCCGCGGTCGGCCGGGGTGGGGGCGAAGGTGTTGCGCGTCCCCGCGGGCACCTCCACCCGGCCGTCGGCGTCGTTGGTGTAGCCGAAGCGGGCGGCGGGGTTGCCGTTGCCGTCGTCGCCGAGGCACTGGGCGAGCGGGACGAGCGGCGCCCGGTGGGTGGCCGGGCGGATCTCCAGGTCGGCCAGGGCGATCGCGGACAGGTCGAGGTAGTTGTCCTCGTAGCCGTAGGCGGTGGACTGGCCGTCGCGGTCGCCGCCGTCGACGTCGTCGTCCACCGAGACGTCGAAGCCGATCACGGCGCCGCGCTCGCCTGGCTGCACCCCCAGGGTGCGCCACGGGACCGCCAGTTCGACGGTGTAGCCGCCGCCGTCCTCGGCCTGGCCGAGGACGGCTCCGGCGGTGCGGCCGTTCTGCTCGTGGACGGCGGCGTCACCGCGGCGCAGGAAGAAGTGGCGGGCGCCGCGGGCGGGGTCCAGGGCGGCGGGGCGGGTGCCGGTGGCGTCGAGGTAGACCTCGACGGCGTCGTCCTGCCAGGGGTTGATCGAGTCGTCGTGGGGGGTGGTGTCCGCGACCCGCACGGCGACGTACACGTTCTCGGTGTCCCAGGTCAGACCGGCCCGGGCCGGGGCGGCGGGGCGGTGGTAGGTCGGCTTGGCCACCTCGACGGGCAGCCGGCGCCAGTCGGGCTCGTCGAGGCGGCCGTCGACGGCGATCGGCCCGGCGGTCTCGCGGGCGGTCAGGTGCGGGGCGGGCGGGTTGGCGGGGGTGGCGGTGCGCCCGGCGGAGGCGGGGCCGTCACCGTTGCCGTTGTAGGCGAGCACCTCGATCCGGTAGGCGGTGCCGTCGTCCAGGTGCCCGAGCCGGTGCTCGGTCACGGTGCCGACGTCGACGCGGTGGACGGGGCCCTCGGCGGCGGTGCCGTAGCGCACCACGTAGCCGCTCGCGCCGGGCACCGGCCGCCAGGCGAGCGCCAGCGTGCGGTGGTCGGGATCGGCGGCGCGCAGCACGGGCGCCGGCGGCGGCCCGGCGGTCGGCTCGGCCTGCACGGCAGCGGACGGCGGGGAGCTGCCGGCGGCGTTGCGGGCCGTGACGGCGAAGGTGTGGCGCCGGCCGTCGGTGAGGCCGGTGACGCGGGTGGTGGTGGCGCCGGTGACGGTCAGGGTGCGGTCCAGGTGCTGCGGCGAAGTGCCGTAGTGGACCTCGTAGGAGGTGCCGGCCTCGGGCGAGCCGGCCCAGGAGAGCCGGACCGCGCCGGCCGAGGCGTCCGCCTGGAGGGCGTCGGGGGCGGCCGGGGCGGTGGCGGGCGCGGTCAGCGCGTCGCGCAGTGCGAAGAAGGCCGGCTTGGGGCGGTAGTCGCGGTCGAAGGGCAGCGCGTCGTCGTAACCGGGCGAGGAGGCCGGGATCCAGGAGTACTTGTCGGTGAATCCCCAGGTGATGAACTGCTTGCAGGCGGGCTGGGCCAGGCACAGCCGCACCGCGTCGCGGTAGACGGCGGCCTGCCGGTCGAGCTTGGCGGGGGTGGCGGGGGTGGCGACGGAGACGTCGACCTCGGTGAGGGCGAGGTCCAGGCCGAGTGCGGCGAGGCGGTTGAAGTTGCGGGTGAAGTCCGCGCCGGTGCGCTGGTCGAGGCCGACGTGGTGCTGGACGCCGACCCCGTCGATCGGCACGCCCTGGGCCTTCAGGCCGCGGAGCAGGTCGTAGACGGCGTTCGACTTGGCGCCGAGGTCGCCGTTGCCGTAGTCGTTGTAGTAGAGCTTCGCGTCGGGGTCCGCCTCGCGCGCCCAGCGGAACGCCTTGGCGAGGTAGCCCGGCCCCAGCACCCGCGTCCACCAGGACTCGCGCAGCCCGCCGTACTCGCCGTCGGCGACGGCCTCGTTGACGACGTCCCAGTACTGGACCCTGCCCCGGTAGTGGCCGACCACGGCCTTGATGTGGTCCTCGACGGCCCGCTCGGCCTCGGCCTGGTCGGTGATGGCGTACAGCCAGGTGGGGGCCTGCTGGTACCAGGCGAGGGCGGTGCCCTTGACCTGCTGGCCCTTGGCGGCGCAGAGGTCGACCATGCGGTCCCCGGCCGTGAAGTCGAAACGGTCGCGCTCGGGCTCGGTGGCGTCCCACTTGAGGACGTTCTCGTTGACGCAGAGGCCGAACTGGGTGCCGAGCGTGTCGTAGTAGGGCTGCTCGACGGTGCCGTACAGGGCGTCGTCGCCCACTGCGGCGCCGACCAGCAGGCCGCGGGCGGCGGCCGCCTCGCGCAGGGTGGGGCCGTCGGATGGCGGGGCGGCCGCGGCCGGGGAGCCGGGGGCGGCGGCGAACAGGGTGAGCAGGGCGGCCCCGAGCAGGGTCGCGGCGCGCAGCAGCGGAGCGGGAGGGGGTGGCATGGGTGACCGTCGCATTCCTCGGTGGGAGGGGAACAGGGCGCAACGACGAACGAAATGAACGTTCAGCGGCCATACGGTACACGTTTTCAATGAAAAAAATGAAGAGAGTGGTTGAAGTCTGTTGCCCGATCCCTGAGAGTGCTCCCATGGCCATCATCGACCTCACCGAGGACCAGCTCGCCACCTACGACTGCGTCCGCGAGGAGCCGGACGACTTCGACGCCTTCTGGGCCGAGACCCTCGACCTCGTCCGCCCGGTCCCGCTCGACGCCGCGTTCACCCCGTACCCGACCGCGCTCGCCGAACTGGACGTCCTCGACGTCGAGTTCTCCGGTTGGAACGGCGACCGGATCAAGGGGTGGTTCCTCGCCCCCCGCCACCTGCCCGGTCCGCTGCCCTGCGTCGTGGAGTTCATCGGCTACGGCTGCGGCCGGGCCACCCCCCACCAGTGGCTCACCGCGCCGGCCGCCGGCTTCGCCACGCTGGTCATGGACAACCGCGGCCAGGGCAACTCGCTCCCCGCCGACACCCCCGACCCCGATCCGGACCCCGCCCGCGGTTCCAGCGCGAGCTTCCTGCTGCGGGGCGCCGACGACCCGGCCCGGCACTACTACCGCCGGCTGACCACCGACGCGGTGCGCGCGGTCGAGGCGGCCCGGTCCCACCCGAGGGTGGACGCCGACCGGGTCGCGGTCCTGGGCGGCAGTCAGGGCGGCGGCCTCGCGCTCGCCGCCGCCGGCCTCGTTCCGGGGCTGGCCGCGGTCGTCGCCCAGCAGCCCTTCCTCTGCCACTACCGCCGCGCGACCCAGGCCACCGACTCCTACCCGTACTTCGAGATCACCCGTTACCTGCGCACCAACCCCGACCGGGTCGAGCGCACCTTCCGCACCCTGTCCTACTTCGACGCGGTCAACCACGCGGCCCGGATCACCGCCCCCACCCTGGTCACCGTCCCCCTGATGGACGACGTCTGCCCGCCGAGCACCACCGTGGCCGCCTACCGGCACTGCGGCGCCGCCGAGAAGGAGCTGAAGGTCTGGCCGTACGGCGACCACTCCGGCGGCGAGACGTTCGGCCCCGCCGCCGCCTTCGGCTTCCTCGCCCGGCACCTGGCCGGCTGATCCCCGGGCCCCGGATCGCCACCCCCAAGGAGAACCATGCATTTCGGCACGTCCTGGTACCCCGAGCAGTGGCCCGAGGCCCGCTGGGCCGAGGACCTGCGGCTCATGCGGGAGACCGGCATGACCGTCCTGCGCCTGGGCGACTTCGCCTGGAGCCGTCTGGAGCCCGCGGAGGGCCGCTTCGAACTCGACTGGCTCGCAAGGGCGGTGGACCTGGCCGCGGAACACGGGCTGTCCTGCGTGCTGGCCACCCCGACCGCGGGCCCCCCGGTCTGGCTCACCGAGCGCTACCCCGAGGTGCTGCTCACCGGCGCCGACGGCCGCCGCGCCCGGCACGGCAACCGGGCGCACGCCTCCCCCAGCAGCAGCCGTTACCGCGCCCTGTGCACCCGGATCGCCGGGCAACTCGCCCGGCGCTTCGGCCCGCACCCCGCCGTGATCGGCTGGCAGATCGACAACGAGCTCAACATGGCGTCCTACGACGACGAGGAGACCGGCCGGCTGTTCGCGGCCTGGCTGCGCCGCCGGTACGGCACCGTCGCCGAACTCAACCGGCGCTGGGGGACGGTGTTCTGGAGCCAGGAGTACACCGACTTCGCGCAGGTCCCCGTCCCGGTCGGCGTGCACCACCCCTCGCTGCGACTGGCCTGGCGGCGCTTCCTGACGGACGTCTTCCGGGACTTCCTGGGCGGCCAGGCCGAGGTGGTGCGCGAGCACGCCCGCCCCGGGCAGTGGATCTCGCACAACGTGATGACCGGGCAGGACGACTACGACCTGGCGGCCCTCGCCGCCGACCTCGACCTGGTCGGGTACGACTTCTACTCCGGCCACCTGGACTTCCCCGACCTGGGCGGGCACCACGACCTGGTGCGCGGTCTCAAGCGCCGGCCCTACTGGCTGATGGAGGCCCAACCGGGAGCGGCCTGCTGGTCGGGCGTCAACAACGCGCTCGACCGGGGCGAGGCGCGCCGGATCGCCTGGTCGGCCGTCGGGCACGGCGCCGACGCCGTCCTGTACTGGCAGTGGCGCGGCTCCCTGGGCGGCCAGGAGCAGTATCACGGCACGCTGCTCGGCCCGGACGGCCGCCCCCGGCCGTTCCACGCCGAGGCCGCGCAGGTGGGCCGGGAGCTGGCCGCCGCCGCTCCGCACCTGGACGGCAGCGCACCGGCGCCCGAGGTCGCCCTGCTCCAGGGGCACGAGGACCGCTGGGCGATCGAGGACCAGCGCCACCACCGCGACTTCGACGTCACCGCGTACTGGATGTCGCTGTACCGCCCGCTGCGCCGGCGCGGCGTGGACGTCGACGTGGTGCCGCCGGACACCCCGCTCGACGGCTACCGGCTCGTCCTGGCCCCGGGCCTGCACCTGCTGGACGAGGCCCGCGCCGAGCGGCTGACGGCCTGGGTGCGCGGCGGCGGGCACCTGCTGCTGGGGGTGCGCACCGGCATGAAGGACACCGAGAACGTCCTGCTGCCGGCCCGCCAACCCGGGCCGCTGGCCGCCTTCGGCGTCAGTGTCACCGAGTATTACGCGCTCGACCGGCCGGTGCCGCTCACCGGCTGCCTGTCCGCCGCCGGACCCACGGCGGACGGGAACGCCGGGGATCCCGTCGAAGCCTCGGTGTGGGCCGAGTGGCTGGAGGTCGACGAGGCCGTCGGCGGCGAGGTGCTGCTGCGCTACGGGCCGTCCAACGGCTGGCTGGACGGCAGGCCCGCCGTGGTGACCGTCCCGCACGGACGGGGCTCGGTCACCTATTGCGGGGCCTGGCTGGACGAACCCGCCACCGCCGCGCTGGTCGAGCGGCTGCTGGCCGAGGCGCAGGTGTGCCCGCCGCTGCCGCTGCCCCCGGATGCCCAGGACGTCGAACTGTGCCGCCGGGTGCGCCCGGACGGCACGGACGTGCTGGTGGTGCTCAACCACGGCGACCGGGAGCACGCCCTGCCGCTGCCGGCCCCCCGCACCGACCTGCTGACCGGCCGCCGGTTCGGGGCGACGGTGGCGCTCGCCCCCGGTGAGGTGCGGGTGCTGGCCGTCCCGTAGCCGCCGCGACCCCGGCCCCGCCCCCGCGCACCACTGCGGAGGCGGGGCCGGAGCGTTTCCGCAGTCACCACCAAGAGAATTTCATTGAAAAAACTGTCGATCGTGACATCACTCCATCAAGCCTGCTGGGCAAATTGTCCGAAATGAAGGCTTATATCACCCCACGCAAAGAGGATGCCAGCCTGATTTCGCCGCAGATCTTGACCTGAGTTTCATTAAAAGGTTCACTCTGCCTACCTGCCGCGCCGCAGCGGTGCCTCGGACGAGGCTCGCCGCCGCACCGTCGCCGCCCAGCCCGGTTTCCGCCCTGCGGCCCCGCACTCCCTCCACCTGACCTAGGGGACCACCATGCACCCTGCCCGCCTGAGAACCACCACCGCCGCCGCCGTCGGCATGGTCGCCGCCCTGCTCCTCACCTCGGCGTGCTCCTCCAGCCCCAACGCGGGCAACGACAAGGCCGGCCGGAGCGGGGGCGTCCTGAACATCGGCGTAGTCACCGGGCCGCAGACCGAGAACAACAACCCGTACCTGAACACCGCCTCGTCCCTCCTCGCCGGCTACGGCAACGTCATGTTCGAGACCCTGGCACTGGTCAACCCCATCCAGCCCGCCGAGAAGCCCAAGGCCTGGCTGGCCGCCGACTGGGCCTGGTCGCCGGACTACCGCACCATCACCCTCACCGCCCGCGACGGCGTCACCTGGTCCGACGGCAAGCCCTTCGGCGCCGAGGACATCGCCTTCAGCTTCGAGCTGATGAAGAAGTTCCCCGCCCTCAACGGCGCCGGCGTCCCCTACAAGGACGTCAAGACCGACGGGGACAAGGTCGTCCTGGGCTTCGACGCCCCGCAGTTCGTCAACGAGTCCAACATCCTGTCGCTCTTCGTCGTGCCCAAGCACGTCTGGGCCTCCCAGGCCGACCCGACCACCTTCACCAACCCCGACCCGGTCGTCACCGGCCCGTACGTGCTGGACCGCTTCGCACCGCAGAGCATCGCGCTCAAGCGGCGCGACAACTACTGGCAGGAAGCCCCCAGGGTCACCGAACTGCGCTACACCGCCTACAACGACAACACGGGCCTCACCACCGCCCTCACCAGCGGCGCCGTCGAGTGGGGCTGGGCCCCGCTCCCGGACATCAAGGGCCTCTACCTCAGCAAGGACCCGGAGCACAACCACGGCTGGTTCCCGGCCTCCCTCGGCGCCAACGGCCTGTGGCTGAACACCGAGCGCGGCCCCTTCAAGGACAAGGCCCTGCGCCAGGCCGCCAACCTGGTCACCGACCGGAACCTCATCGCGACCCAGGGCCAGTACGGGCTCGTCCCGCCCATCGAGAGCCCCACCGGCATCCCGCTGCCGGCCGGGGTGAGCTTCCTGTCGCCGGAGTACCAGTCCGCCAAGCTCACCGTCGACCCGGACAAGGCCAAGAAGATCCTTACCGACGCCGGCTACACCTACCGCGGCAACGACCTAGTCGACCCCTCGGGCAAGCCGGTCGAGGTCACCCTCACCGACCCGGCCGGCTGGGCCGACTACCTGGCCGACCTGGACATCATCAAGTCGGGCCTGGAGAAGATCGGCGTCAAGGCCACCATCAAGACCCAGTCCGCCGACTCCTGGAGCCAGGCCTTCAACACCGGCGACTTCGACGCCACCATGCACTGGACCAACGGCGGCGCCAGCCCCTACGACATGTACGCCAACATCATGAACGGCGCCGCCTACAAGCCGCTGGGCACCAGCGCCCAGAACAACCAGGGCCGCTACCGCGACGCCGAGGTCGACGCCGCGCTGAACACCTACGCCACCGCCACCAGCCCGGCCGCCCGCAGCGCCGCCCTGGCCGTCGTGGAGCGCCACATGGCCGAGGACGTCCCGGCGATCCTCACCCACGCCAACGCCGTCGGCGGCGAGTACAGCACCAAGCACTGGGTGGGCTGGCCGAGCGAGAACGACCCGTACGCCCCGCCGCAGCCCACCCAGCGGGCCGCGCTGGACGTGGTGCTGCACCTGCGCCCCGCCTCCTGAACCCGGCCGGCGGCGGCCGGGCCGGTCCGCCGCCGACCGCCCAGCACCCTGCACGGGCGCGCCCCTGACAGCGCGCCCGTGCAGGGGTTCCCACCCACTCCGTCCCCTCTGAAGGAAGCACCCCGCATGGCCAGCCCGCCGCAGACCAGCCAGGCACCGCAGTCCGGTGTCCTCGAAGCCTCCAGGATCACCAAGCACTACCCCGTCCGCCGGACCGCGAGGAACCTGGCGAGGCGCCGGCCGGAGGTCGTGCACGCCGTCGACGAGGTCGACCTGGCGCTGCGCGCCGGCGAGGTCACCGCCCTGGTCGGCGAGTCCGGTTCCGGGAAGTCCACCGTCGCCCGCCTGCTGGCCGGCCTCGAACCGGTGACCGACGGCCGGATCGGGCTGCGCGGGGAGCCGGTCGTCCTGCGCGGCCACCGGGCCTTCCGCCGGTACTGCGCCGAGGTGCAGCTGATCCTCCAGGACCCCTTCGCCTCGCTCAACCCCGTGCACACCGTCCGCTACACCCTCACCCGGGCGCTGCGCCTGCACCGGGGCGCCCTGCGCGGCCCGGAGCTGGAGGAGGCCCTGGCCGAGCTGCTCGCCCAGGTGCACCTGACCCCGGCCGACCGCTACCTCGACGTCCACCCGCACGAGCTGTCCGGCGGGCAGCGCCAGCGGGTGGCGATCGCCCGCGCCCTCGCCGCCCGCCCCGCGGTGCTGCTGGCCGACGAACCGGTGTCCATGCTGGACGTCTCCATCCGGCTCGGCGTGCTCAACCTGCTGCGCGACCTCAAGGAGCGCCTGGGCCTCGCCGTCCTCTACATCACCCACGACATCGCCTCCGCCCGCTACTTCGCCACCACCACCTCGGTGATGTACGCGGGCCGGATGGTCGAGGGCGGCGACAGCGAGACCGTCACCCAGCGCCCCGCCCACCCCTACACCCGGCTGCTGATCGCCTCCGCACCGGACCCCGACCGCGCCGCCGCCCCGGGCCCGGACGGCGAACGCGCCGACGGGGCACCGGACTTCGAGGAGGCCGAGCACGAGAGGGCCGGCGAGCCGCCCAGCCTGCTCGCCCCGCCCGACGGCTGCCGCTTCCATCCCCGCTGCCCGGCGGCCCTGGAGCGCTGCCGCACCCAGCTGCCGCCCCGCTTCGAACTCGGCGGCGGCCACTGGGCCGCGTGCTGGCTGTACGACGGCGAGGGCGCCGCCGCCCCGGCCCCGGCCGCCGGCCACACGGGACGGCCCGCCCGGGACACCGCGGAGGCGACGGCGTGAAGTTCCTGCTCAAGCGCGTCCTGTTCTACCTGTTCACCGCCTGGGCCGCGATCACGGTCAACTTCCTGCTGCCGCGCCTGCTGCCGGGCGACCCGGTGCAGGCCCTGCTCGACCGCTACCAGGGCCGGCTCAGCACCGACGCCGTCCACTCGCTGACCGTGCTCTTCGGCCTCGACAGCCACGAGAGCCTGTGGTCCCAGTACCTGCACTACTGGGACCGGCTGCTCCACTTCGACCTGGGCATCAGCTTCACGTACTTCCCCACCCCGGTCTCCGAGGTCATCGGCAGCGCCCTGCCCTGGACCCTGGGCCTGGTCGGCGTCACCACCCTGCTCAGCTTCCTCATCGGCACCGGGGCCGGCGTCCTCGCCGGCTGGCGCCGCGGCTCCTGGGCCGACGCGCTGCTGCCCGTGAGCAGCTTCGTCTCCTCGGTGCCGTACTTCTGGGTGGGCCTGCTGTCGATCTCGCTGTTCGCCGTCAAGTGGCCGTTCTTCCCCGCCGCCGGCGGCTACGACGCCACGTACGTGCCCGCCTTCGACGCCTACTTCGTGCCCAGCGTGCTCCACCACGCCTTCCTGCCCGCGGTGACCACGATCATCACCGCGATGTCCGGCTGGATCCTCGGCATGCGCAACATGATGGTCACCGTCGCCGCCGAGGACTACGTCACCGTCGCGCACGCCAAGGGCCTGTCCGACCGCCGGGTCATGCTGCGCTACGCCGCCCGCAACGCGGTGCTGCCCAGCGTCTCCGGCTTCGCCCTCTCGCTCGGGTTCCTGGTGGGCGGCACGCTGCTGGTGGAGGTCGTCTTCTCCTACCCCGGCACCGGCTACCTGCTGTTCCAGGCCGTCGCGGCCAAGGACTACCCGCTGATGCAGGGGGTCTTCCTGATCATCACGCTCGCCGTGCTCGCCGCCAACCTGGTCGCCGACGCCGTCTACACGTTCCTCGACCCGCGCACCCGCAGGGAGGGCTGACATGCCGCGCGCACTCGCCTCCGTGAAGACCAGGGTCGGCCTGGCGCTCCTGACGCTGTTCGCCCTGATGGCGCTCGTCGGCCCGTGGATCGCCCCGTACGACCCGTCCGCCCACCTCGTCGGCGGCCTGCGGCCGCCCTCCGCCGAGCACTGGCTCGGCACCACCCAGACCGGCCAGGACGTGCTCTCCCAGATCCTGGTCGGCACCCGGGGCGTGCTGCTGGTCGGCTTCCTGTCCGCGCTGGTCTCCACCGTCCTCGGCGCACTGGTCGGCATCACCGCGGGCTACCTCGGCGGCGTCGTCGACGAGTGCCTGTCGATGCTCGGCAACGTCTTCCTGGTGATGCCGGGCGGGCCGCTGCTCATCATCGTCGCCTCCCTGCTGCCCGACACCGGCTACGTCGTGATCGCCCTCGTCCTCGGGCTCACCGGCTGGGCCTGGGGCGCCCGGGTGCTGCGCGCCCAGACCCTGTCGCTGCGCCGCCGCGACTACGTGGTGGCGGCCCGGGCCGTGGGCGAGCCCACCTGGCGGATCATCGTCTTCGAGATCCTGCCCAACCTGTCGGCGGTGATCGCCTCCGGCTTCGTCGGCAGCGTCGTCTACGGCGTCACGTCGCTGATCACCCTGTCGTTCGTCGGCGTCATCGACGTCTCCCAGTGGAACTGGGGCTCCATCCTGTTCTGGGCGCAGAGCCACCAGGCCCTCGCCCAGGGCGCCTGGTGGTGGTTCGTCCCGGCCGGCCTGTGCATCGCCCTGCTCGGCACCGCGCTCGCCCTGGTCAACTTCGGTCTGGACGAGCTCACCAACCCCCGGCTGCGCGCCCAGCGCGCCCTGCCGGTCCGCCGTCGCGGCGGCCTCTCCCGCCGGGACGTCCACCGGGCCCGGATGCGGGTCGGCTTCACCGCCGTCCTGCCCGCGGCTCCCGCGCCGGCCGGGCCGCCCACCGGGGCCGGGAGCGCCGTGGAGCTGACGGCCGCGGACTTCGCCCCGCTCGCGCCGAGCACCCCCGAACCACCGCGCGGCGCCCCCGTCCCGGCCCCGGCGGCCGCGCTGAGCAAGGAGAACGCGTGATGAGCACCGCCTCCCGCACCGCCACCACCCGCACCGCCGCGGAACCCGGCCGCCGCGAACCGGTCCTGGAGATCCGCGACCTCACGGTCGGCTACGGCGCCGGCCCGGACGCCGTCACCGCCGTCCACGGCGTGGACCTCGTCCTGCACCGCGGCGAGGTCCTGGGCCTGGCCGGGGAGAGCGGCAGCGGCAAGTCCACCCTGGTGTACGGGGCGACCCGGCTGCTGCCCCCGCCCGGCGTGGTCACCGGCGGTCGGGTGCTGTACCACCGGCGGGGCGGCGCGGAGCCGGTCGACGTGCTGCGGCTGTCCGACGCCGAACTGCGCGCCTTCCGCTGGAACGAGACCTCGGTGGTCTTCCAGGGCGCGATGAACTCGCTCAACCCGGTCGACCGGGTCCTCGGCCAGTTCGACGACGCCCTGCGCGCCCACCGCCCGGACAGCACCCGCGCCGAGCGCCGCGAGCGCGCGGCCGAGCTGCTGCGGTTGGTCGGCATCAACCCCGACCGGCTCGCCGCCTACCCGCACCAGCTGTCCGGCGGCATGCGCCAACGCGTCATGATCGCGATGGCGCTGGTCCTGGAACCCGACGTCGTGGTCATGGACGAACCCACCACCGCCCTCGACGTGGTGATGCAGCGCCACATCCTGCGCCAGCTGAGCTCGCTGCGCGACCGGTTCGGCTTCGCCGTCGTCTTCGTCACCCACGACCTGTCGCTGCTCGTCGAGTTCGCCGACCGGATCGCCGTCATGTACGGCGGACGCCTCGTCGAGCAGGCCGACGCCCGGGACCTCTACCGCGCCCCGCGCCACCCCTACAGCCACGGCCTGCTCAACTCCTTCCCCTCGCTGCGGGGCGAGGTACGCGAGCTCACCGGCATCCCCGGCTCGCCGCCGGACCTGCGCCGCCCGCCGTCCGGCTGCGTGCTGCACCCGCGCTGCGCGCACGCCATGAAGGTCTGCGCCGCGCACCGCCCGCCGCTCGCCACGGCCCCCGTCGACGCCGGCCGCGTCCGCGAGGTCGCCTGCTGGCTGCACCACCCGATGGCCGCCGTGCCCGCCCACCTGGCGTCCGCGCCGGTGACGGCCGGTCCGGCCAGCCCCACCGCCCCTACCACCGACGGAGTCTCGTGAAGACCGCCCCCGTGGCCACCGCACGCACCGACGAGCCGCCCCGCGCCGGGGCCGGCCCGGTCCCCGACGACCTGCCCCGCCCCTCCCCCGGGCCCGCCCTGCACGCCCGCCTCCCCGCGGGCTTCCTGTGGGGCGTGGCCACCTCGTCCTACCAGATCGAGGGCGCCGCCGCCGAGGACGGCCGCGGCCCCTCGATCTGGGACACCTTCTGCCGGGTCCCCGGCGCGGTCGCCGACGGCGACCACGGGGACGTGGCCTGCGACCACTACCACCGCGTGCCCGAGGACGTCGCCCTGATCGCCGGGCTGGGCGTGGACGCCTACCGCTTCTCGATCGCCTGGCCGCGCGTCCAGCCGGACGGCCGGGGCCGGGTCGAACCGCGCGGCCTCGCCTTCTACGACCGCCTGGTCGACGAGTTGCTCGCCCGCGGCGTCGACCCCTGGGTCACCCTCTACCACTGGGACCTCCCGCAGCCCCTGGAGGACGCCGGCGGCTGGCCCGCGCGCGACACCGCCCACCGCTTCGCCGACTACGCGGAGCTGGTCCACGACGCGCTCGGCGACCGGGTGAAGTACTGGACCACGCTCAACGAACCGTGGTGCTCGTCCTTCCTCGGCTACGCCGAGGGCCTGCACGCCCCCGGCCGGCGCGACATGAACGACGCGCTCGCCGCCGCCCACCACCTGCTGCTGGGCCACGGGTTGGCCGCGGACCGGCTGCGCGCGGCGGCCCGGGGGCCGATGACCCTCGGCATCACGCTCAACCTCGCCGACCACACGGCCGCCGGCGACTCCGCGGCCGACCTGGCCGCGCTCCGCCGCGCCGACGGACTGTTCAACCGGATCTTCCTAGACCCGCTGCTGCGCGGCTCCTACCCGCAGGACCTGCTGGACGACCTGGCCGCCCGCGGCCTGCGGGTGCCGGTGCGCGACGGCGACCTGGCGATCGTCTCCCGGCCGCTGGACGTGCTGGGCGTCAACTACTACAACCACCAGATCTACGCGGCCGACCCGGCCACCGCCGACGAGCCCACCTACAGCGCCGGCACCCGCGTCGTCGAGGCGGCGGGCGAGCGCACCGCGATGGGATGGCCGATCCAGCCCGAGGGCCTGACCCGGCTGCTGCTGCGGCTGGATCGCGAGTACCCGGGCACCCCGCTGGTGGTCACCGAGAACGGGGCGGCCTACGACGACCCGGGGACCGCGCCCGGCGACGGCCGGGTGCGCGACGAGCGGCGGGTGGCCTACTTCGACGACCACCTGGAGGCACTGGCCCGGGCCGTCGAGGGCGGCGCCGACGTCCGGGGCTACTTCGCCTGGTCGCTGATGGACAACTTCGAGTGGGCCGAGGGCTACCGCCGCCGGTTCGGGCTGGTGCACGTCGACTACGCCACCCAGCGGCGGACGCCGAAGGACAGCGCCCTGTGGTACCGCAGGCTGCTCGCCGAGCGCTGAACGGCGCGGCGGGGCCGCACATCGGGGAGGAGCAAGGCGGTGCCACCGCTCACGGCGGTGGCACCGCCTTCCGCGCTGTCCGGGTGCCCGGCGGGGAACGGGCGCGTCCGCGCCCCGAACCGTGCGCGCCCGCGGCGGTCACCGCGCCGGTCCGGGTCCACCGCAGGGCGGGCGGGCCGTCGAGGCCGTCGGCGCCACGCCCGTCGACCGGTGGCCGCGCCCGAGGGACGCGGCGCGCGGCCGACCTGCCGGGAGCACGCGAAGGCCGGCGGCGCGGTGGCGCCGCCGGCCTTCGACGGTGTCGTGCTGCCGGCACGGGGGCGGTGCCGGGGCGCGGTCCGTGCTCGGCCCCCCCGCCCGGGAGGGCTCAGCCGTCGGCGGCCCCGGTCCAGTCGAGCAGCAGCCCGGTCAGGTCGGCGGGGCGCGCCCGCACCAGCCGGTAGGCCGCCTCGGCGTCCCCCGCCGGGAAGCGGTGGCTGACCAGGGAGGAGGTGTTCATCGTGCCGCGTTCCAGGTAGCGGAAGAACAGTTCGCCCATCCGCAGGTTGTTCCACGGGTCGCGGTCGTCGGCGGCGAACTCGCCGTGCATGTCGTGCGCTCCGACCACGCTCAGCCCGTTGGTGATCAGCGCCGGGGTGAGGTGCTGGGCGGACGGCGTGCCCGAGTCGCCCAGCAGCACCAGCCGCCCGAAGCGGCGCACGGCGTGCTGCGCGGCGGCGAACACCGGCGCGGCGCCGGTCACGTCGTACACCACGTCGGCGCCCTCGCCCCCGGTCGCCCGCCGGACGGCGGCGGCGGCTTCGTCGGCCGGCAGGGCCAGGCCGACGGTGGCGCCGTTGGCCACCGCCAGGTCCACCCGGCCCGGGACGGGGTCGACCGCGAAGACTTCGGCCGCCCCGGACAACCGGGCGTACTGGACGGCCAGTTGCCCGACCGGCCCGAGGCCGATCACGGCGACCCGGTCGCCGATCCGGTGCTCCGCGCGCCGCACACCGACCTGCGTGATGGTGGCGAGGTGGAACCAGACGGCCTCCTCGTCGGTGACCGCGTCCGGCACCCGGTAGACGTCCTCGTCCGCGGCGACCGCCAGCACCGAGGCGTGCGGCCGGCGCAGCGCCACCCGCTCGCCCACCCGTACCCGGTCGGTGCCGGCGCCGAGTTCCAGCACCGTGCCGACGGCGCTGTAGCCGGGGTGGAAGGGGTAGCGCACCCAGTGGTCCCAGTGGGTGCCCGGTTCGAACAGGCGGCCCAGCACGATCCCTTCGGTGCCCGCGCTGACCAGGGAGGTGTTCACCCGCACGGTGAACTCGCCGGGCCCGGGCCGGGGCGCGGGAGAGCGCTCCAGCCGCACCTCGTCCCGGCCCGTGAAGACCACGGAGAGCACCGTGTTCCCGTCCGCACTCATGAGCGGATTCTCCTTCTGTTGTTCCGATGGGAATTCATGAACGTCACTGGTCCCGGGAGCCGCCGAGGTCCGGTGTCACGCCCGCACGAGGTGCACCATCCGGCTGGCGAACGGCCCGCCCGGCAGGTCGGCGGGCAGGCCCGCCGCCGCCAGCGAACGGCCCGTCGCGACCAGCTCGCCGGGGGCCGAGTCGTCGTGCACCGCGTACGAGGCCGCCGGGTCCAGCCCCGGCAGGCGCAGGGCCGGGAGCACGGCGCGCGGCCGGGTGCCCACCCGCCACTGGAGCAGCACGCCCCCGCAGCCGTCCGGCGCCGCGTACCAGAGCGCCGAACCGCCGACGCCGCGCGGCTGCCCCAGCCGGTACTGCGCGCCGTGCTGCACCAGCGGCCGGACCTCCTTGTACGCGGCCACCAGCGCCGCGGCCTCGGCCAGTTCCGCCCCGGTCCAGCGGGTCAGGTCGCCGCCCAGGCCCAGCACGCCCGCCATCGCGGTGTGGAAGCGGAAGCGGAGCGGAACCGCCCGTCCGGTCAGCGGGTTGGGCGAGTCGGTCACCCAGGAGCTCATCACCGCGGCCGGGTACAGCTGCGAGAAGCCGTGCTGGATCGCCAGCCGGTCCACCGCGTCGGTGTTGTCCGAGGGCCACACCTGGTCGGTGCGGGCCAGCACGGCCAGGTCCACCCGGCCGCCGCCGCTGGAGCAGGACTCGATCCGCAGGTCCGGGTGCGCCGCCCGCAGCCGCTCCAGCACCCGGTGGAGCCCCTCCGCGTGTGCGGTGAACACCCGGCGCCGGTCACGCCCCGGGGCGGGTGAGCCCGCCTCGCTGAAGGAGCGGTTGAAGTCCCACTTGAGGAAGTCCACCGCGTACCGGCGCACCGCGTCGTCCAGCCACCCGAAGGCCCAGTCGGTCACCTCGGGGCGGGAGAAGTCCAGCACCAGCTGGTGGCGCTGCTCGCTGGCGGCGCGGTCGGGCAGGTGCAGCACCCAGTCCGGGTGCGCCCGGTACAGCTCGCTGTCCGGGTTGACCATCTCCGGTTCCACCCACAGGCCGAAGGCCATTCCGAGCGCGTGCACCCGGTCGGCTAGCGGCCGCAGCCCCCGGGGGAAGCGCCGCCGGTGCGGTTCCCAGTCGCCGAGGCCCGCCCGGTCGTCGTCGCGGGCCCCGAACCAGCCGTCGTCGACGACGAACAGCTCCGCCCCGAGCCGGGCGGCCCGCTCGGCCAGCGCGACCTGGTTCTCCTCGGTGACCTCGAAGGCCGTCGCCTCCCAGGAGTTGTACAGCACCGGCCGCAGCTCCCGACCGGCCGGTAGCACGTGCCGGCGCACGTGGGCGTGCCAGGCGCGGCTGCTGCCGCCGAACCCCCGCGCCGAGTACAGGCCGTACGCGGTCGGGGTGACCAGTTCCGTGCCCGGCGCGAGCTCCAGCTCCGCCCCCTCGTGCCCGGCGCCGCCCACCACGCCGCAGCGGCCCTCCGGGGTGCGCTGCACGGTGATCCGCCAACTGCCGCTCGCGGCCAGGGCGACGGACCACACCTCGCCGGTTTCCTCGGTGGCGGTGCCGTCGTCCAGCTGCACCCACGGGTTGCTCTGGTGGCCGGTGTGGCCGCGGCGGCTGGTCAGGGTGGTCTCGCCGCGGTGCAGGCGGGCGCGCTCCAGCAGGAACTCCTCGCTCCAGTTGCCGCCGACCGCGCCCAGCCGGTAGTCGGGGCGCACCGGCAGGGTCCAGTGCGCCGAGCCGTGCCGCACCAGCAGCAGCCGCTCGCCGCTGTCGGACGCGGTGTTGCGGTAGACCGTCCACCGCTCCAGGACGTCGCTGTCCGGGCGCACCCGGTAGTGCAGCTCCCAGGCCAGCGGGCGGGCGGCGTCGACGAGGTGCAGCACCAACTCGGACTCCTCCTCGCCGTTGCGGACCTCGCACCCGACCAGGTTCGGCTCGCACGCCGACGTCCCGTCCGGGTACCTGACCTCGACGGCGGGCACGCCGTAGCGCAGCCCGCCCTCCACCGGCAGTTCCTCGGCGGCGTCCCAGCGGCCCGCCAGGCTGTCGCCGTCCCAGGCGGGCACCGGCAGGGCCGACGCCTCGGCCGGGGAGAGCGCCGCTCCCCAGTGGATCTGGCGTACCGTGCCGGTGGCGGCGTCCAGCCGCAGCACGTAGGAGGTCCGGGGGGTGCTCAGCAGCACGGTTCCCGAGGCGTCGTCCGACTGGATCATCGGTGCTCCACTCGATGGGGCGGTGCGGGCGTTCCCGTACCGCGGGTGATCGATGAGAATGGTGGGAAATTCGGAGGGCGAGCCGGGGGAGCACGGCCGGCCCCGGCAGGTGAACGGAGAGTCCGTGACAGGCAGAACCACGCTCAGCCAGGTGGCCGAGAGGGCCGGTGTCGCCATCGGGACCGCCTCGGCGGTCTTCGCGGACAAGGGCTGGGTCTCCGAGCAGGTCCGCACGGCGGTGCGCGCCGCGGCCGAGGAGCTCGGCTACCAGCCGCGCACCCGCCGCCCCGAGCGGAGCGACGTGACCGACCTCGGCTTCCTGGCCACGGTCGACGAGACCTTCTCGGTGGCCAACCCCTACTTCGCCCGGGTGCTGCACGGCGCCCAGCAGGCCTGCGCCGAACGGGGCATCGCCCTGCACTACGAGGTCGCCGACCCGGACTCCGGCCGGCTGCCGCTGTGCGTGCAGCGCGGCCAGGTCTCCGGCCTGCTGGTGCTCAGCTACGACCTCGACCTCGACTACCTGCGGCGGATCGTGGAGCGCCGGGTGCCCTGCGTGCTGCTGGAGCACGCACCGGTCGACCTGCCCGTCGACCACGTCCGCCACGACGACGAGTCCGGCGGCTACCTGGCGGGCCGGCACCTGCTGTCACTGGACGGCGGCGCCCGGACGCCGGGTCTGATCACCGGTGAGGAGAAGGTCTCCCCGGTCGGGGACCGCACCCGCGGCTTCCGGCGCGCCCTCGCGGAGGCCGGTGCCGTGCTGGACCCGGCCCACGTCCGCCGCGGCGAGCTGGACGTGGCGAGCGGCATGCGCGGCATGAACGAGCTGCTCGACCTGCCGAACCCGCCGTCCGCCGTGTTCTGCGCCAACGACGAGACCGCCTGCGGCGCCCTGGAGGCCGCCCGTGCGCGCGGCCTGCGGGTACCCGAGGACCTCGCCGTCATGGGCTACGACGACATCGCGCAGGCCGAGCGCACCGATCCGCCGCTGACCACGATCGCCACCAGCAAGGAACTGATCGGCTCCCAGGCCGTCTGGCACCTGTTGGAGCGGCTGCGCCACCCCGACCTGGTCACCCGCGACACCCGGCTCGGGGTGCGCCTGGTCGAGCGGGCCTCCACCACCGGGGGCGCCGCGGCCGGGGAGGCCCGGGCGTAGCCCGGTTCCGGAACCCCCGGCCCGGGAGCCGCTCAGTCGGCCGGACGCTCCACCACCGTGGCGTGGCAGTGCGGTTCGCGGGTGTGGTCGACGTACCGGACGGGGCCGGTGAGGTCCAGGGCGACGGTGTGCCGCAGGTCCGCGACCGACGCGCCGAAGGACAGCCGCAGCGCGCCCGGTTCGACGATCCGGCGGCCGTCCGGGCCGGTGAAGGAGGCGGTGTCGGGGTGGAACCGGAAGACGACGCGGGCGGCGCGCCCCGGCTCCAGGGTGACCCGCCGGTAGCCGACCAGGCGCTGGACCGGGCGCGTGACGGTCGCGACGGGGTCGTGCAGGTACAGCTGGACGACCTCGCTGCCGGTGCGGTCGCCGTCGTTGCGCACGGTCGCCTCGACCTCGCAGGTGGCGTCCGTGGCGAGGACGCGCACCGCGTCCTCGGCGGGGAAGTGCCAGCTGAAGGCGGTGTAGCCGATGCCGTGGCCGAACGGGTACAGCGGGGCCGGGTCGAGGTTGCCCGCGTCGTTGGCCAGTCCGAGCGGGGGCTGCAGGTAGGTCCAGGGCTGGCCGTCGGGGGTCCGGGGGATCCCGACGGGCAGCCGGCCGGCCGGGTTGACCCGTCCGGAGAGGACACCGGCGATCGCGGAGGCGCCCTCCTCCCCGGGGAAGAACGCCTGCACCGCGGCGGCGAGGCCGGGTGCCCAGCGGCCCAGCGCGTACGGCCGGCCCGAGGCCACCACCAGGACCACCGGCGTCCCGGTCGCCAGCACCCCGTCCAGCAGTTCGCCCTGGAGCCCGGGCAGGGCGAGGTTCGCGGCGTCGCAGCCCTCTCCGGAGGTGCCGCCGCCGAACAGGCCGGCCCGGTCGCCGACCACCGCGACGCACACCTCGGCCTCGGCGGCGGCCCGCACGGCGGCCGCCAGGCCGTCCCGCGAGGGCGAGTCGATCCCGCAGCCGGGGGCGTGCACGACCGCCGCCCGGGGCAGTTCGGCGCCGAGGGCGTCGAGCACGGTCGGCAGCCGCACCCCGGACGGGACGTCGGGGTGGTGGACCCCCACGTGCGCGGGGAAGGAGTAGCAGCCGAGCAGGGCGGCCGGGTCGTCGGCCAGCGGTCCGACGACGGCGATCCTCGCGTCGGGTGCCAGCGGGAGGGTCGGGCGTCCCCCCGCCGGCGCGTCGTTGTGCAGCAGGACGACGGAGGTCTCGGCCAGCCGGCGCGCCAGGGCGCGGTTGGCCGCGGTGTCCAGGTCGACCGTCCCGCCGACTCGCGCCACGGCCGGGGCGGGGTCGGCCGCGGTCAGGTCCTGCTCGGTGACCGCGCCGGCGAGCGCGGTCGGCACCGGCGACCAGTCGGGGTCGAGCAGGCCCAGCTCGCACTTCTGCAGCAGGACCCGGCGCAGCGCCCGGTCGACGAGTTCCTCGGGCACCTCGCCCCGCTCGACCGCGTGCAGCAGCGGATCGCCGAAGCAGTCCACGGTCGGCAGTTCGACGTCGACACCGGCGCGGAGGGCGAGGCGGGCCGCCTCCGCGGGGCCGTCGGCGACCGCGTGGAGCCTCTCCAGGAAGGCCACGCCGAAGTAGTCGGCGACCACCGTCCCCTCGAACCCCCAGGTGTCGCGCAGTAGACCGGTGAGCAGCGAGGCGTCCGCCGCGCACGGCAGGCCGTCGACCTCGGCGTACGAGTGCATCACCGAGCGGACCCGGCCCTCGCGGACCGCCATCTCGAAGGGCGGCAGCAGCACGTCGGCGACCTCGCGCGGGCCGAGGCGGGCGGGGCCGAGGTTGCGTCCCCCGGCGGAGGCCGAGTAGCCGACGAAGTGCTTGAGGGTGGCGACGACGCCGGCGGACTGCAGCCCGCGGACGTAGGCGGTGGCGGTCGTGGCCACCAGGTAGGGGTCCTCTCCGATGGTCTCCTCCACCCGGCCCCAGCGCAGGTCGCGCACGACGTCGAGGACCGGGGCCAGGCCCTGGTGGACCCCGACCGCGCGCATGTCCCGGCCGATGGCCGCGGCCGTCTCGCGGACGAGCTCCGGGTCGAAGGCGGCGCCCCAGGCCAGCGGGACGGGGTACACGGTGGCGGCGTGGGTGGTGAAGCCCGCGAGGCACTCCTCGTGGACGAGGGCGGGGATGCCGAAGCGGCCCGAGTCGACCAGGCGGCGCTGGGAACGGGCCAGCGCCAGGGCGCCCGTGGCCGGGTCCACCGGCCGGGTGCCGAAGGGCCGGGTGAGCTGTCCGAGTCCGCGTGCGGCCAGGGCGTCGATGTCGACGTCCGCGGTCATCTCGTGCTGGTGGGGGGCCACGCCGTCGCCCTCCGCGTCGGCCCCCACCCAGATTCCGTAGAGCTGGGCGATCTTCTCGGCCGGTGTCATCCGTCCCATGAGATCGGCGACCCGCACCTCGGGGAGCTGGTGGGGGTCGCGCCAGCGCTCCCCGGGGGCACCGGCCGTCCGGGGGCGAGGCGGGGAAAGGGGAAGAGCATCGGGCACGGGGGACCTCCTCGGAGTGGCGGGCCCGAAGACGTGACGGCTCCGACGCGCGCACAATGAAACTTCAGTGAATGTAGAAGTCCACCCGAGCCGGGTCAACCCCACAGCGGTCGGTCGTTCGCGTGGGGCACACCGCCTCATGGCCACAGAACCTGGCAAGTTAGGGAAGATCGCAGGAACCCATGGCCAAAAAACTTTCAGTGAAATATTGTTCCCCTGCTGACCGAGCCGACCGGCCCGTGCCGACCCCGAGTGGAGCCCCCGTGCCCCTGTCCCCTCCTCCCGCCCGCCACGCCGACGCCCGCCCCACCGGCGTCGCCCTCGTCGGGTGCGGCAACATCGCGCTCCCCTACGCCCGCGACCTGGCCGGCTATCCCGAGATCGCCCTCACCGCGGTCTGGGACCGGCACCCCGAACGCGCCGAGGCCCTCGCCCGCGAGACGGGCACCCGCGCCGCCCCGACCCTGGACGCCCTCCTAGCCGACGACGCCACCTCGATCGTCGTCAACCTCACCGGGCACGCCTCCCACCACGAGGTGACCCGGCGGATCCTCGCCGCCGGCCGGCACGTCCACAGCGAGAAACCGCTGGCCCTCACGCCCGCCGAGGCCCGCGAGCTGGTGGACACCGCCCGGGCCCGGGGCCTGCGGCTCAGCTGCGCCCCGGCGAACTTCCTCGGCGAGGCGGCCGTCACCGTCGCCCGCACCGTCGCGCGGGGGGGCCTCGGGCGGCTCCGACTGGTCTACGCCGAGGCGAACTGGGGCCGCATCGAGGACTGGCACCCCTCGCCCGCGGGCTTCTACCGGGTCGGCCCGCTCTACGACGTCGGCGTCTACCCGATCACCCTCGCCGTCACCCTCCTGGGGCCGGTGCGCCGGGTGAGCGCCTGGGGCACCGTCCTGCACCCGCGGCGCACCACCGCGGACGGCACCCCGTTCACGGTGGAGGGCGACGACCTCACCGTCGCCGTCCTCGAGTTCGCCGACGGGGTGCGGATGCGGCTCACCTGCAACTTCTACGTAGCGGCCGGCCACACCGCCCAGCGCGGCATGGAGTTCCACGGTGACGCGGGCTCGCTCTACCTCGCGGACTGGCAGCGGTTCGACGCGCCGGTGGAGTTCGCCCCGTACGCCGGCGAGCGCGCCCCCGTCCCCTTCGTCGCCGACCCCTTCCCCGGGATCGAGTGGGGCCGCTCGGTGCGGCTGCTGGCCCGGGCGATCCGCGAGGACCGCCCGCACGCCACCACCGGGGAGCTGGCCGCCCACGTGGTCGACGTGCTCGACGCGGTTCGCCGAGCCGCCGAGCTGGAACGGCCCGTCGAGGTCCGCTCGGACCTCCCTCCCGTCACGGGCGCCATGCCCCAGCCCTCCTCCACTACCATTCATTGAACGATCAGTACGCTTGGGCGGCTCCACCGGCCGGTCCATGGCACGGCAGCGCGGCTGCCGCCGAACGAGAGGACCGCGCAGTGGCTGCACGGGTGACGCTCCGCCAGGTCGCGGAGACCGCCGGCGTGTCGATCGGCACCGCCTCGGCGGTCTTCACCGAGAAGACCTGGGTGTCCGCCCCGGTGCGGGCGTCCGTCGTGGAGGCGGCGCAGACCCTCGGCTACCAGCCCCGGCGCCGCAGGGCGGAGACGGAGCCGTCCGTCACCGACATCGGCTTCGTCTCCTGGGCGGGCGAGGCGTTCTCGCCGGTCAACCCCTACTACGCGCGCGTGCTGCACGGTGCCCAGCAGGCCTGCGCCGGCCAGGGCATCGCGCTGACCTACGAGGTGGTCGACCCGGCGGCCGGCCGGCTCCCGCTGTGCGTGGAGCGCGGGCAGGTGTCGGGGCTGCTCGTGCTCAGCTACGGCAGCGACCTGGAGTACCTGCGCAGGATCATCGAAGCCGGCGTCGCCTGCGTGCTGCTCGAACACACGCCCCTGGACCTCCCGGTCGACCACGTCCGCCACGACGACGAGAACGGCGGCTACCTCGCCACCCGCCACCTCCTCGGCCTCGGGCGCCCCGGCCCCGTCCCGGCCCTCATCACCGCCCCCGAGAACATCGCCCCCGCCGCCTGGCGCTTGCAGGGCTACCGGCGCGCGCTCGCCGAGCACGGCCTGGAGTTCGACCCCCGGTACGTCCGCCACTGCGACTTCGACATCCCCAGCGGCCACCGCGCCATGCGGGAGCTGCTCGACCTGCCGGAGCCGCCCACCGCGGTGTTCTGCGCCAACGACGAGTCCGCGCTCGGGGCGCTGGACGCCCTGCGCGGACGCGGCCTGCGCGTCCCGCGGGACGTCGCCCTGGTCGGGTACGACGACGTGCCCCTGGCCGCCCACGCCTCCCCGCCGCTGACCACCATCGCCGCGGACAAGGAGCTCATCGGGGCCCAGGCCGTCTGGCACCTGCTGGAACGCCTGCGGCACCCCGGGGTGGCCTCCCGCGACACCAGGTTGGCCGTCCGCCTGATCGAGCGGGAGTCCACCCTCGAACGGACCGGCGACGGCGGACGGTGAGGAGCCGGACCCGGCGGCTCCCGTGGCCGACCGCCGGGAGCCGCACCGACCCCTTGGCCTGACGGGTCCGGTTCACTGAATCTTCAGGCGCGGCGACGGCCCGGAGGCCGCCGGGGCGCTGCGCGCCATTCCGCCCGTCCCCCACCCCGGAGGTGCACGTCCATGACCCGCCTGTCGCTCTCCACCGACGCCCGCTGCTTCGAGGTCGACGGGAAACCGGTCTTCCTCCTCGGCGACACCGTCTGGGCGGCGTTCGCCCGGGCCACGGACGAGGAGTGGGACGCCTACCTGCGGCAGCGGGCGGCCCAGGGCTTCAACGGCGTCTACCTGAGCGTCCTGGCCATCGCGCACGACCGCAGCAGCGGTGCCGGGGACCGGTGGGCGTTCCACCTGCGCCCCGACGGGACCCAGGACTTCGACCGCCCCGACCCGTCCTACTTCGCGCGGGCCCGCGCGATGGTCCGGACCGCCGTGGCCCGCGGGTTCGTCCCGCACCTGGTCCTTCTGTGGAACAACTACGTCCCGGGGACGTGGGGCTCGCAGCTGACCCCGCACACCGTGATGACCGCTGAGCAGAGCACGGCCTACGTCGACCTGGCGCTGGAGCACTTCGCCGACCTCGATCCGGTGTGGGTGCTCAGCGGCGACGCCCGGTTCACCGCCGAGGAGTCCACGGAGCGCTTCCTGACCGCGCTGCGACGCGTCCGGGAGGTGGCCCCGCAGTCACTGACCGCGCTGCACACCGCCCCGGAGGCCGTCCTGTCGAAGGCCCTGACCGAGGACGCGGGACTGTCCTTCCACGCCTACCAGAGCAGCCACCGGCACGACGGCCAGGAGCTGGCGTGGGAGCTGGCCGAACGGTACGCAGGGCTGCCGTCGCCCCGGCCGGTGGTCAACATGGAGCCCTGCTACGAGGGCCACGGCCGCTGTGGCGGCCCGGGCCGCCACAGCGCGCGCGACGTCCGGCGCGCCTGCTGGTGGAGCGTGCTGGCGGGGGCGACGGCGGGCCTGGGCTACGGCGCCCACGGGCTGTGGAGCTGGCACCGCCGCGGCGACGCCTTCACCAACGAGGGGTTCTCCGGCCCGACCTTCGACTTCCGCACGGCCCTGGCCTTCCCCGGCGCGGACGACGCGGCGTTCGTGCGCCGCACCGTCGAGGAGCACGCCCTGTACGGACTGCGCGCCCGCCAGGACCTCCTGGCGGCGGGGCCGGAAGGCGTCCGGGTCGGAGCGACCGGAGACGGCTCGCTGGTCGCCGTGTACGTGCCGGACGCGTTCCCGGTGGACCTGGCCGTCGACCTGTCCGGGCACACCGCGCGCGCCTGGACGCTGGAGGACCGCGCCCCCCTGCACCCGTGGCCGGAGGCCTCCGCGGGCCGGACCCGCCTCCCCCTGCCGGAGTCCGCCTCCGACGTCCTCTACCTCTTCGAAGCGTGAACCGCGCACCACGCCCCGGAACGTACCGTTCGTCGACTCCGCCGCGCCGAGGTGCGGGGCTTCCCGCGCCGGCGCCCCGGGTGCGCTCCCTCCGGGCCGTGGTGACGGTGCACGCGATCATCCCGCCGGGCGCCTTGCAGCACGCCACCGAACCCGTCCTCTTCCCGTTCCCGAGCGCTCGACGAGACTCCCCGGGCCCTCCTGCGGCAGGCCCGGCCGAGACCGTCCTCCGTGTCCTCCTCGCTGCGGCTGCCCGTCCGCGCCGCGGCCGGGAGGACAACCAGCGCCGCCGCGGAACAGACGCGTCCGAACCCCAGCAGCACGTACCCCGTGACGCACCCCTTCTTCTGCCGACGAACCCCCTCGGCGCGAAGGCGGACGAGCCTGAGCCCGCAGGACGGACTGTGATCCCCGGGAACCCGCCGGTCCTTTGCGCGACGGCCCACCGCCCGCCCCTCCGGATCCGAGAACCCCTGCCCACGGCTTGGTCAGCCGACCGCGACAGCAGCACGGACGCGAGCGAGCAGGGCGCGCAGCTGCTCGCGCTCGACGCGGCTGAGCGCGCCGGTCACCGCGGCCAGGGCCGCCCGGTCGAGCTCCTCGGCCTCCCGGCGACGCCGCGCACCCTCCTCGGTGAGCCTCAGCAGGAACGCCCGCCGGTCCGAGGGATGGCGCACCCGCTCGACCAACCCGTCGCGCTCCAGGCCGTCGACGATCGCCGTCGTGGTGCGGGCGGCGCTGCCAACGTATTCGGCGAGGTCACGCATCCGCAGCGGCTCACTCGCGAGAGCGAGGACACGCAGGGCGCGCAACCGTGCAACCGACGTCCCGTACCGGCGCAACCTGCCGTCCACGAGGGCACGCAACCCACGTGCGGTGTCGAAGAGTTCGTCCGCCACGGGGTCACTGCTGCCGAACCGCGGCCTCGACGCCGGCTGCTTCGCCATGACACGCCTTCCCCTTCTCCTAGGGTCCGCGCATTTACTGAGTGCGCTCATAGTGAGCATACTCAGCTTATTGGGAACACGCCCGCTCGACGCCAAGTCGGCCACCGCCGCCCCGGGTTACCGCCGCTCGACCTCGACCAGGGGTGAGGCAGTCATCGGCAACCACCGCGTCGGCACACGGCACCGGCGGCCCCGTCGAGGCGCGAGCCGGACTCCACCGACGAGAGGAGCGCCGTCGGCTGTTGCCGGGACGGGGCCGGAACCGGCGATTCGAAGCGGCTGACCCGGTGCGGGAGTTCGTCCCTGGTCCCCGGGGTCGGCGACGGGACACGCCAGCCGCGGACTGCGACGACAACGCCAGGCAGTTCAGCGGATCGCCCCCGCGGTCGGTTCCGAGGCGAAGTGCCGCTGCAGCAGGGCGAGCGGCAGCGTGCGGTGCCGAGGATGCGGCCGGCCTCCGTCCACGCCTCGTCCGCGGTGTCCCGGCTGATGGCGTGCGGCCGGATGCCGTGGAAGAGTTCGCGGCCCTGCTCGGTGGCGAGGACGCGCACCCGGCGCCCTTGCGCGCCACGGCCACCGGGGGCTCGCCCCAGGTGAGGCAGGTGTCGGCGTGGTGGACGGCGAGCGGCGGTGCGACGACGCCGGGGCGGGAGGCGACGAGGAACTTCAAGCGGGTGGTCTGCGGGATGAGCGCGGCCGCGGCCAGCCAAGCGTCCTCGCAGTCGCGGGCGGTCACCCCACCACGTCCCGGTCGTCTCCGGCGGCGGACGGGAGCACCCGGGGAGCGCGCCGGGACGCGCGTGCGAAGGGAGCGTCCTTGGTGGGAGCGTAGTCGATTACACGGTCGGCTACAGCGCGCGGCAGCGGCCCTCACCAGGTCGATGTGCGTGCGAGCGACGAGTTCCACTCCGCGCACCGTGAGCCGGGACCATGCACACCGCACGTCATGTGCGGGAACCTCGTTCCCACCGGCCGGGAATTCCGGCTGCGCGTCTGTTCCCTTGCGCAGTGGGACGGTTGGTGGCGGGAACTGCTCAAGGCCGGTGGATCGCGCGGTCGGTGCCGACGACTCCACGCGAACCGGCCCGGAACCGGACGGCGACCGCCACGGCGTGATCGGCTGCCGTCCGCTCCGTACTGCTGGCGGGCCGTCAGCGCAGGGTGAACTTCTGCGCCGCGCTGCCGTTGCAGTCCCACAGCTGCAGGCGGGTGCCGTTGGCGGTGTTGCCGCTCGGCGCGTCCACGCAGCGCCCGGACTGCGGGTTCAGCAGCGAGCCGTCGCCCTGCTGCATCCACTTCTGGGCGCCGCCGCCGTTGCAGTCCCACAGCTGGAGGAGCGTGCCGTTGCCGGTGCCGTTGCCGGTGGCGTCCAGGCAGCGGCCCAGGGTGCGCAGCGAGATGTCGGCGGGGTGCGTCCAGTGCTGGTCGAGGGCGTACGACTGGCAGTTCCACAGCTGGACGGCGGAGCCGTTGGTGCCGCTGTCGTCGGCGGCGACGTCCACGCACTGCCCGCCGGGGGCGGCCACGGGACCGCCGCCGTTCACGGTGAACTTCTGCGCGGCGGCGCCGTTGCAGTCCCACAGCTGCAGCCGGGTGCCGTTGGCGGTGTTGCCGTTGGGGGCGTCCAGGCAGCGCCCGGACTGCGGGTTCAGCAGTGAACCGTCGGCCTGCTGGACCCACTTCTGGGCGCCGCCGCCGTTGCAGTCCCACAGCTGGAGGAGCGTGCCGTTGGCGGTGCCGTTGCCGGTGGCGTCCAGGCAGCGGCCGATGGTGCCGAGCGAGCCGTCGGCGTTGTGCGTCCAGTGCTGGTCCTCGGCGTACGTCTGGCAGTTCCACAGCTGGACGGCGGTGCCGTTGGTGCCGCTGTCGTCGGCGGCGACGTCCACGCACTGCCCGCCGGGTCCGGTGACCGTGCCCTGCGGGCCGTTGGGCAGGTCGGTGCGCCCGCTGTAGCCGACGGAGGTGACGTTGGCCTGGACGGCGTTCTCGGTGGCGTCGCTCGGGTAGCCGGCGACCATGGCGCCCTCGAAGAAGGTGCCGCGGTTCCGGTTGGAGTTGTCGCCGCCGATGCCGAGGATGATGCCGCCCTCCTGCTTCATCGGGCGGTAGCCGGGGCGGCTGGGCAGGGCGCCGTTCCACCAGGTGGTGAGCGCTCCGGACTGCGCGTTGCCGCCCTTGAGGGCGTAGGTGGTCTGGCCGTCGTTCTTCAGCACGGCGGTGACGTAGGGGCTGGTGTTGCCGAGGTTGGCGGTGTTGGAGCCGTTGTCGCCCTGGAACATGCCGTTCTCGAGGTCGGCCTCGATCCACGGGCCGTTGCCGCTGCACGGCGGGAAGTAGCAGGTGGTGGCGATGGAGACGGCGTCCATGTGGCCGTTGCCGGTGTCGGCGGGGGTGGATTCGGCGTTGCCGTAGTCGAAGCAGCAGTCGGCGCCGACGTGGGTGCCGGAGGCGACCATGTAGACGCCCTCGGGCTGGCCGTTGACGGCGACGCCGGAGGCCACGCCGGTGTAGCGGTAGCCGACGCCGGGGGAGATCCACACGCCGTAGACCTTGTGGCCGCCGGCGGTGACGGCGATCTCGGAGGCGTCCGCGCCGCGGTCGACGCCGCCCGCGGTGCCCGCGGGTCCGGGCAGGAGGTCGTTGTGCCGGGAGGTCTGGTCGTAGATCCGGGTGATCCGGCAGCTGCTGCCGTTGCAGAACTGGTCCTGCGCCTGGGCGTTGGCATAACCGCCCGCCGCGAGCAGGCCGATGTCGGTGCTCGCGCCGTCGGAGGTCCGGGTGACGCGGTAGAGCGGGCCGCCGTAGCCGGCGAACAGGGCGCGGGTGGTGCTGTGCGCGGCGACGCAGGGGGTGCCGCCGGAGGCGTACAGGTCGCAGGGCTGCGCGGTGGCGGCGTGGCCGATGCCGGGCAGGCCGATCAGGGCGGCGACGAGCAGCGCCATAACGGCGGCGGCCGCCCGCGCGTTGCGCCACAACTGCCTTGTGGGTGAATGGACTTGAATGGACAAGGTGCGCTCCTTCTGGGTGGGGGTGCGAGGGGGCGGTACCGGTCTCGGGCCGACCGGGGGCGGGGCCCGGCTCCGGGGTGCGAGGTGCTGTCCGTTCATCGGCGACCTTGTATTCTCACGTTGCAGTAGCGGCGTCGTGGCGAGGCCGGCCGCGCTCCCTCGCGCCGGTCGGCGGGAGGAGGGTGCGGCGTGTCCGTGCCGGGTGGTGGCGCTGCGGCGCCGCGGTTGAAGGACGTGGCGGAGCTGGCCGGGGTCTCGGTCAAGACCGTCTCGAACGTGGTGAACGGTACGGTGCCGGTCGCCGACGCGACCCGCGAGCGGGTGCAGCGCGCCATCGATGAGCTGGGCTACCAGCCGAACGTGACGGCCCGTCGACTGCGCACCGGCCGCAGCGGGGTGATCGCGCTGGCCTTCCCGGAGCTGCCGTCCCCGTACTTCGCGGAGCTGGCGGTGGAGGTGATCGCGGCGGCCCGCCGGGTGGGCATCACCGTGCTGATGGACGACACCGGCGGCGACCCGGCGGCGGAGCTGCGGATCGCCTCCGGTCTGGGCGACCCGATGATCGACGGGGTGATCCTCAGCCCGCTGGGCCTGGACCGGGCGGCGCTGCTGTCGCGCTCCCGGGAGATCCCGCTGGTGCTGCTGGGCGAGGCCGACCTGGGCCCGGTCGCGGACCGGGTGCACATCGACAACGTGGCGGGCGCGCGCGAGGTGACCCGCCACCTACTGGACGAGGGCTACCGGCGGATCGCCGCGATCGGCTGGCAGGATCCGGCGCCGCGGGCCACCGCCGAGCAGCGGCTGGCCGGGTACCGGGAGGCGCTGGCGGACGCCGGGCTGCCGCTCGACCCGGAGCTGCTGCCGCCGGTGCGGGCGTACTTCCGGCCGGACGGCGCGTCCGCGATGCGGCGGCTGCTGCGGCTGACCGAGCGGCCGGACGCGGTGTTCTGCTTCAACGACCTGATGGCGCTGGGCGCGCTGCGGGCGGCGCACGAGGCGGGGCTGCGGGTGCCGCAGGACCTGGCGATCGTCGGGTTCGACGACGTCGAGGAGGCGGCCTACGCGATTCCGTCGCTGACCACGGTCGCGCCCGACAAGCGGCTGATCGCCGAGCTGGCGGTGCGCTGTCTGGAGGAGCGGATCGAGCAGCGCTACACCGGCCCGGGGCGGCGGATCACACCGGGTTTCCGGGTGGTGGTGCGCGAGAGCAGCACCGTGGCGCGCTGAGCGGCGGGCGGCCGCCGTCGGCCCCCGGCCGGTCACCACGGGTCCGCCAGGTGCGGGAAGCGGAACTCGGTGGTGCTGCGGCGGAGCGCGCCGGGGCGCAGCACGGTGTCGGGGTAGTCGGGGCGGTTGGGCGAGTCGGGGAAGTGCTGGGTCTCCAGGCAGAGCCCGCCGTGCCTCGGGTGGGGGTCGCCGGTCAGGGCGTTGCCGGTGTAGACCTGCAGGCCGGGCTCGGTGGTCCAGACCTCCATCCGGCGGCGGCTGGCGGGGTCGTGCAGTCGGGCGGCGCGGCGCAGTGCGCCGGGGGCGGGGGGCGCGGTGAGCACGAAGCAGTGGTCGTAGCCGCCGGCCCGGCGCAGTTGGGGGTGCGGGTGGGCGAGGCGTTCGCCGAGCGGGCGGGGCGCGCTGAGGTCGAAGGGGGTGCCGAGGGTGGGGGCGGGGGCGCCCAGCGGGATGGCGGCGGGGTCGACGGGGAGGTAGGAGTCGGCGTCGACGGCCAGGCGGTGGCCGAGGAGGCCGGCGCCGCCCGGTCCGGAGAGGTTGAAGTAGGCGTGCTGGGTGAGGTTGACGGGGGTGGGCCGGTCGGTGCCGGCGGTCCAGTCCAGGCGCAGGGTGCCGTGGCGGTCGAGGGTGTAGCGGGCGGTGACGTGCAGGGCGCCGGGGAAGCCCATGTCGCCGTCGGGGCTGTGCAGGTCGAGGCGGAGTTCGGCGCGGTCGGGGGCGGTCCGGGCGGTGGCGTGCCACTGACGGCGGTGGAAGCCGTCCGGTCCGCCGTGCAGGGCGTGGCCGCGGTCGGTGGCGGGGACGCGGTGGGTGCGGCCGTCGAGGTCGAAGCGGCCGTGGGCGATCCGGTTCGCGTAGCGGCCGATCAGGGCGCCGAGGTAGGCGGTGTCGGCGGTGTAGCCGTCCAGGGTGTCGTGGCCGAGGACGACGCTGGTGCGGCTGCCGTCGGGGGCGGGGACGTCGAGGCGGTGCAGGACGCCGCCTCGGTCCAGGACCTCGGCGCGCACGCCGGTGCCGGAGTCGAGCGTCCAGCGGGAGACGGGGGTGCCGTCGGCCGGGGTGCCGAACGGGCTGCGGGTCACGGACGGGAGCGGCAACGGGGTTCCTTGGTGGAGGGGGGCGCGCTGGCCCGGCGTCAGGGGCGGTGCGCCGCGCGTCCGGCGGTGGATTCGCGGACGACCAGGGTGTGGCTGGGCAGGATGCGGCGGGGCGCCGGCGGGGTGCGGCCGGGTGCGGACTCGATCCGGGCGATCAGGCAGTCGACGGCGAGGCGGGCGATGGCGGCCTTGTCGGGGGCGATGGTGGTGAGGGAGACGGCGCCGTAGCGGCCGTCCTCGATGTCGTCGAAGCCGACCACGGCGACCTGTTCGGGCACCTTGACGCCGCGTTCGGCCAGCACCCGCAGCGCGCCCAGGGCGACCAGGTCGTTGTAGGCGAAGACGGCGTCCGGGGGTTCGGGCAGGTCGAGCAGCCGGGTCATGGCGACGGCGCCGTCCAGCCGGTCGTAGCCGTCGGTGGCGACCACCAGGTCCTGGTCGGGGCTGCGGCCGGCGGCGAGGAGTTCCTCGCGCCAGCCGCGCAGCCGCAGGTGGGCGGGTTGGCGGCGGCTGTCGCGGCGGGCGCCGACGAAGGCGATCCGGCGGCGGCCGAGGCCGAGCAGGTGGCGCACGGCCAGCCGGGCGGCGGCGACGTTGTCGATGGCGATGTGGTCGAACGGGGCGTCGTACTCGCGTTCGCCCAGCAGGACCAGCGGCGGCCGGTCGGGGCGGTGCAGCAGGTCCTCCTTCTCCAGGTGGATGGGGCTGAGGATGAGCCCGTCGATGAGGTGGGAGCGGAAGCCCTGGGAGACCAGGGTCTCGTTGGCGCGCAGCCCGGCGGTGTGGTCGAGCAGCACGGTGTGGGCGTGGTGGGCGGCGGCGTCGATGACGGCGGTGGCGAGGTCGGCGAAGTAGGGGTTGCCCAGTTCGGGGACGGCGAGCGCGATGATGCCGCTGCGTCCGGTGCGCAGTTGCCGGGCGGTGGCGTTGGGGCGGTAGCCGAGTTCGTCGATGGCGCGCTGGACGCGGTCGCGGGTGCCGGCCCGGACGTGCGGGTAGTCGTTGACCACGTTGGAGACGGTCTTGACGGACACTCCGGCCCGCAGCGCGACGTCCTTGAGGCTCACACCCATGGCCTTCGGCCCCTTCTCGTTCGGTTCGGGCGGGACCGGCGCGGGCCGCGCCGCCCGCGGGGTGCGGACGGCGCTCATTCGTCCCGGCGTTCCCGGTTGAGCAGCGCCTGGGCGAGCACCACGACGGCGAGGAAGGCGCCGTTGACGGTGTCGGTGACGGCGGAGCCGTACTGGGAGGCGGAGCGGTCGATCAGGTTGTGGACCACCGACAGCAGCAGGACGCCGGCGACGGTGCCGCCGACCGAGCCGCTGCCGCCGGTGAGCAGGGTGCCGCCGATCACCACCGAGGCGATGGCGGTGAGTTCGTAGCCGACGCCGACGGTGGTGACGCCGGAGCCGAGCCGGGCGCCGCCGAGCGCGCCTGCGGCGCTGGCGAGCGTGGCGGACAGCACGTAGACCAGCGTCTTGGTGCGGGCGACCGGCAGTCCCATCAGGGTGGCGGCGTGTTCGTTGCCGCCGATCGCCGTGGTGGTGGCGCCGAACCGGGTGCGGTTGAGCAGCAGGGCGCCGAGGCCGAACAGGGCGGCGGAGATCAGCACCGGCGTCCAGGTGCCCTCACCGAGTGCGCGGAACGCCGAGCCGCGCGGCACCAGGTGGGTGTTCGCGCCCTCGTCGGTGATCAGCTGGAGCAGACCGCGGGCGCCGAGCAGTCCGGCCAGGGTGACGATGAACGGGGCCATCCGGGCCCGGGCGATGAGCAGTCCGTGCGCGCAGCCCCAGGCGGCGCCGACCGCGAGCGGCAGCAGCAGGGCGGCCCAGGTGCCGTACCGCTCGGCGGCCCAGGCCGCGAGGACGCCGCCGAGCGCGTACATCGAGCCGACCGACAGGTCGATGCCGCCGGTGAGGATGACGAAGGTCAGGCCGAGGGCGAGCAGCCAGAGGAAGGCGTTGTTGCCGAGGATCGCGCCCAGGTTGTCGGTGTTCGCGAAGCCGGGCGAGAACACCGAGGCGCAGAGCACCAGCAGGGCCAGCACGGTGAGCGCGCCGTGGCGCTGGATGCGGGCGGCGAGCCGTTCGGCGGCGGTCTCCGCGGTGAGGACGGTGGAGCTCATCGGGTACCACGCTCCCGGGAGGCGTAGACGGCGACGCAGATGACGGCCGCCTCGATGATCTTGGTGAGCGAGCCGGGCACGTCGTGCTGGGTGAGCACGGCGGCGGTCAGTTGCATGAACAGGGCGCCCGCGACGGTGCCCAGCACCCGGACGCTGCCGCCGGCCAGCGGGGTGCCGCCGACCACGACGGCGGTGATCGCGTCCAGTTCGACGTTGCGGCCCTGGTTGGCCGGGTCCGCCTCGGCGCCGTGCCCGACGATCATCGCGCCGGCCACGGCGGCCAGCACTCCGGACAGCAGGTACACCGTCAGCAGCACCCGGCGCACCGGCAGCCCGGCCAGCCGGGACGCCCGCCGGTTGTCGCCGATCGCGACCAGCTGCCGCCCGAAGGTGGTGCGGTGCACCAGCACCGCGGTCAGCCCGACGCACCCGGCCGCCAGCCAGGCGGTCAGCGGGACGCCGAGGAAGGCGTCCGCACCGAGGGCGAGCAGGCCGGCGTCGGTGACCGGCTTGGCGGAGGCGCCGTTGACCAGGGAGGCGAGGCCGCGCACGCCGATCATCAGGGCGAGCGTCGCCACGATCGGCTGGACCTTGGCGAAGGCGACCATCGCGCCGCCCGCCAGTCCGCTCAGCGCGCCGAGCCCGACGGCCACCAGCAGCGCAACCGGCAGCCCCCACCCGATGTACAGCGGGATCACGGCGGCTGCGAGCGCGATCACCGCGCCCACCGACAGGTCGATGCCCTCGGTGCCGATCACCAGCGCCATCCCCAGGGCGACCATCAGCGTCGGCGCGACCTGGAACAGCTGGATCCGCACGTTCCCCGCCGACAGGAACCCGGTGTCCAGCACCACCGCCGCCAGGAACAGCACCCCCAGCGCCACGTACACCGCGTAGCGCCGCAGCAGCCGCGCCACGGGGCTCCGGCCCCGCAGCACCCCCGCAGGAGCGAGAACGCTCATCACCGCACTCCGTCCGTCTCGTCGGTACCGGTCCCGGACGGGGGGCGGGTCTCGTGGGCGAGGGCGGCGAGCAGGTCGTCCGGGTTGACCCGGTCGCCGGTGAGTTCGTCGACGGGGGTGCCGTCCTTGAGGACCAGGACGCGGTCGGCGCCGGCGATCAGTTCCTCCGCGTCGGAGGAGATCAGCAGGACGCCGAGCCCGTCGGCGGCGAGTTCGTCGATCAGGGTCTGCACCTCGGCGCGGGCGCCGACGTCGATGCCTCGGGTGGGTTCGTCCAGCAGCAGGACCTTGGGGGCCAGGCAGAGCCAGCGGGCCAGCAGGACCTTCTGCTGGTTGCCGCCGGAGAGGTCGGCCACCTTCTGGTCGGGGCTCGCGGCCTTGATCCGCAGCCGGGCCATGAACGTCTCCACCACCTCGTCCTGCCGGGCCCGGGAGACCATTCCGGCCCGGGAGAGCCGGGGCAGCGCGGCCAGCACGATGTTCTCCCGGACGGACAGGTTGGGCACGATGCCCTCGGCCTTGCGGTCCTCGGGCAGCAGCACCACGCCGGCCCGGATCGCGGCGGCGGGGCTGCGCCGGACCAGTTCCCCGCCGTCCACCTCGACCCGTCCGGTGTCCGCACCGAGCGCGCCGACCACCGCCTTGGCGCTCTCGCTGCGTCCGGAGCCGAGCAGTCCGCCCAGGCCGAGCACCTCGCCGCGGTGGATGTCGAAGTCGACCCCGTGGACGCGGTGGCGCACGGTGAGGCCGCGGGCGCGCAGTGCGGGCGGGGCGTCGGCGTCGGGGGTGTGCCGGGTGCCGCGGGCGCGGGCGGCGACGAGGGTGCGACCGAGCATCAGGGCGACCAGGTCGCGGCGGGTGAGGGGGGCGAGTCCGCCGGTGTGCACGACCCGGCCGTCGCGCAGCACGGTGACGTCGTCGCACAGGGCGTAGAGCTCGTCCATCCGGTGGCTGACGTACACCACGGCGGTGCCCCGGGCGGTGAGGTCGCGGACGACGGCGAACAGGGTGTCCACCTCGCGGGGTTCCAGCGAGGAGGTGGGTTCGTCCATGACGACGACCCGGGCGTCGACCTGGACGGCGCGGGCGAGGGCGACCATCTGCTGGGCACCGAGCCCGAGTTCGCGCAGCGGCCGGGTGACGTCGGTGTCGACGCCGTAGCGGACCAGCAGTCCGGCGGCCTCCCGGTGCATCCGGCGCAGGTCGAGCAGGCCGCGGCGGCGCGGCTCGCGGCCCAGGTACAGGTTGCGGGCCACCGACATCATCGGTACCAGGTTGACTTCCTGGTAGACGGTGGAGACGCCCGCCTGCTGGGCCTCCAGCGGGGTGCGGAACTCCTTCTGCGCGCCCGCCAGTTCGAGCCGACCGGCATCGGGGCGGTGGACGCCGGTGAGCACCTTGATCAGGGTGGACTTGCCGGCGCCGTTCTCGCCGACCAGGGCGTGCACCCGTCCCGGACGGAGCGTCAGGCCGACGTCCCGCAGGGCGTGGACGCCCGCGAAGCTCTTGTCGATCCCGGTCGCCACCAGCACGGGGGCGTCCGCGTCCGCGGGTGTGCCGACGGGTTCGTCGGGCCGGTCCGCCTGGGTCATGGGGTTCCTCCTCCTGCGGTCGTTCTCGGACGGGGGCGGGCCGGGGACCGCGGGCGGGCGGGCCCCGGCGGCGGGGTAGCGGCGGGTCAGTACACCAGGCCCTGGTCGAGGGCCTGCTTGGCGTTGTCCGCGGTGAAGTGGCCGTCCTTGATGATCACCTTGGGCTGGACCCCGGCCGTGCCGTAGAAGTCCTTCAGCGACTGGAAGGCCAGCGGGCCGAAGCGCGGGTTGGTCTCGATGTCGGCGACCAGCTGCCCGTCGATCACCCCCTGCACGGCCTGCTTGATGCCGTCGATGGACACGATCTTGATGTCCTTGCCGGGCGCCTTGCCCGCCGAGCGGATCGCCTGGATCGCGCCGAGTGCCATGCCGTCGTTCTCGGCGTAGACGGCGTTGATGTCGGGGTGGGCTTGGAGCAGCTGCTCCATCACCTTCTGGCCCTCGGTCTGGTCGAAGTTGGCCGTCTGCGAGGCCACCACCTGGATGTTCGGGTACTTCGCGGCGACCTGGTCGGTGAAGCCCTTGGTCCGGTCGGCCGAGACGTTGTTGCCCGGGGTGCCCTGCAGGATCGCCACGTGCGCCTGCCCGCCGGTGGCGCCCGCCAGGTCGTCGGCGGCGATCTGGGCCTGGCCGTAGAAGTCGGACCCGATGAAGGCGACGAAGTCGGAGCAGGCGGCGCCGCCGACGGTGCGGTCGATGGTCAGCACCGGGATCTTCTTCGCCTTGGCGGCGGCCAGCGCCGGGCCGAGGCCGTCGGAGTTCTCCGGAGCCACGATCAGCACCTGGACACCCTGCGCGATCATGTCCTGGATCTGCGCGTTCTGGGCGTTGACGTCGGCGTTGGCGTTGCGCTCGATCAGTTTGACGCCGAGCTTCTTGGCCTCCGCCTCGATGCTGGCGGTCTCGGCCGCCCGGAACGGGTTGCTGGTGGACTCCGACTGCGAGAAGCCGACGACCGCCTTGCCGTCGGTGAGGTCGAGCTTCGGCGCGCCGTAGGTGTCCGCGGTGCAGCCGGGCCCGGCGGCCGACGTGGAGGGCTGGATGACCTGCTGGGCGGCCGCGGTGTTGTCGGGGGCGGCGGCAGCGTGCCCGGAGGAACCGCTGTCGCCCTGGTTGGTGCAGGCGGACACCGAGGCGCACAGTCCGGCGAGGAGCAGTGCGGCGATGACGGACTTGGCGCGCGGGGTGGGGTTCATACGCCCGATCACATCCTTGGCTGCGAGGAGGGGGAGGGAGGCCGGAAGGGTGGGAGGAGCCGTCGGACGCACCGGCTACCCGCCGGTTTCCAACGTTGCAGAGGGACAATGAGCCATCCGCCGAGACGGTGTCAAGAACTTGGACACGGAGTCCCCGATCGGCCTTAGCCAACTGAAAGAACATCAACTTCCTTGTTTGAAGCCTGACCTGCGCTGAAAGCGACGAGACGGAACGGTTCCGGCGCGAGGTCTGGACAACTCGGACCCGTCCTGCTGTGATGCCGGTAGCGCCGAATTTCCAACGTTGTCAATCCGATCTACTCCCCCGGACACCGGATCTTCCCGGGAGGTGACCTCGTCATCGCCGCTCGTCCCCGTCGGCCACCGGTTCAGGCGTCCCACTGAACGGCCCTCAGCAGGAGGACTTGCGGGGCGGCCGTGTCGGAGGTGGTGGAGCCGGTCTCCAGGCAGAACGGGCCGCCGGGGTGGAGGTGGAGGAACGCGACCTGGTTCCCGCCGGATTCCCCGGGCGGTGCAAGCCCTCCTGGACGCCACCTACGAGGCACTCACCAACGTGGCGAAGCACGCGGGTACCAGGTCCGCGAGCGTCCGCGCAGCCGCCGAGGGCGGCTGCGTCGTCGTCACCGTCGTCGACCGGACATCGGCTTCGCCCCCGAACCCGCCCCGGATGGGCTCGGACTGACCCGGCCCGCCCCGGACCCGTGTCTACGGCGCGGTCAGGAGGAGGCGGCGGCGGGCGGGTCGGGGCGGTGGCCGGGCCGTTCCCCGGAGCGGCGCTCGACGAGGCGGGTGAGCAGGATGACCTTGCGCGGGGCGGAGCGGTCGCCGGCTATCCGGGAGAACAGGAGGTTGGCCGCGGTGCTCCCGACCGCCACCGGGTCCTGGCTGACGACGGTCAGGGGCGGGTCGAGGAGCTTGGCGAGCGGCAGGTCGTCGAAGCCGACGACGGCCATCGGGAGGGGGTGCCCCGCGGCCCGCGGCCGCTCCGGGCCGTCCGGGCCGTCCAGGTCGTCCATCGCGTCCAGGACGCCCAGGGTGATCAGGTCGTTGCTGGTGAACAGGGCGGTCGGCGGGTCCGGTAGGGCGCGCAGTTCGGCGAGGGCGAGCCGGGCCTCCAGGTGGGAACGCAGGCCGTGCCGGACCAGGGTGGGGTCGGCGGACAGGCCGCGGGCGGAGAGCGCGTCCAGGTACCCGGCGTGGCGCTCGCGCTGGGTCCAGATGTCGTAGCGGTCGCCGAGGTAGGCGATCCGGGAGTGGCCGTGGCCGAGCAGGTGGGTGACGGCGTGCCGGGCGCCGTCGCGGTTGTCGACCGTGACGGTGTCCACGTCGAGGCCCTCGGCGGGGCGGTCCACGCAGACCACGTGGGTGCCGGCTTCCATGGCCGGGCGGAGGAAGCCGTGGCTGCCGATGGTGGGGACGACGATCAGGCCGTCGACCTGGCGGGCGGTGAAGGCGGCGATCACCTCGCGCTCCCGGCGCGGTTCGTCGTTGGTGCTCCCGACCAGCACGACGCAGCCGCGCCGGTGCGCCTCGTCCTCGATCGAACGGGCCATCAGGGCGTAGAAGGGGTTGGCGAGGTCGTCCACGACCAGGCCTATGGTGGAGGTGCCGAGTCGCTTCTGCCGCAGGTTTCGGGCGTTGACGTTGCGCTGGTAGCCGAGCTTGCGCACGGCCTGCTCGACCTTGGCGACGGTGTCGGGCGAAACGCCGGGGGCATCGGAGACCACGCGGGAGACCGTCATCAGGCTGACTCCGGCGGCCTGGGCCACGTCCTTCATCGTCGGGCGCTTCAACAGGTGTCCTCCTCGGCGCACTCCCCCGGCACCGGCCGGTCGGCCCGGGCGTCGGGAAGTGAATCCTATCGACGCCCCGCCGGTGCCGCGCCCCCGCCGGCCGCGGGGCCGGTGGGGACGCGACGTCAACAGGCGGACCGGTAGACGTACTTGCTGATCGCGGGATCGTCGAGGTTCGCCTTGGTGATGGCGACCATGGTGGTGCCGATCCGGGCGGTGACCGGTTTCCCGCCGATGGCGGCGAGCGCCTGGTCGACGCCCTGGGTGCCGATGCCGGCCGGGTCCTGGGCGACCAGGATGTCCAGGACCCCGCTCTTCAGGGCCGTCACCTCGTCGGGCTCGGCGTCGAACGCGGCGACCTTGACGCTCCCCTGCCGACCGGCGGCCCGGAGGCCGGTGGCGACCCCCTGCGCGGTGTTGGTGTTCCCGGCGAAGACGCCGCCGAGGTCGGGGTGGGCGGCCAGGGTGGCCTGGATCTGCGAGGCCGCGGTGGCGGGCAGGTCGTTGTCGTAGAGGACGGGCAGCAGCGCGATCGCCGGGTGGTTGGCCTTCATCTCCTCGGTGAAGCCCTTGATCCGGGCGTCGGTGGTGGAGACGCCGGGCTTGACGCTGATCACGATGGCCGAGCCCTCGTCGCCCATCAGCTCGGCCAGCGCCTTGGCGGCCGTCCGTCCGCCGGCCTCGTTGTCGGAGGAGATCCGGGAGACCCCGACGGAGGCGTCGCTGACGGCGGTGTCCACCAGGACGACCTTGGTCCCGGCGTTCTGCACCTGCTCCAGCGACGGCGTGAGGGCCTGGGTGTCGACCGGCGAGACCAGCAGCCCGTCGGGGCGGCTCGCGCCGACCGAGTCGATGAGGGGGCGCTGCACGGCGACGTCCCACTGCGCCGAGCCGTCGACGGTGAGCTTGACGCCCCGCTTCTTCGCCTCGTCCTGGGCGGCGCAGGCCATGGTGATGTAGAACGGGTCGCTCTTGACGCCGGTGACGAGCTTCAGGGTGACGTCCTTGGTGCCGTCCGCGCTGCCGCTCCCGCTGCCACTGCCGCAGCCGGCGGCGGTCGCGGTCAGGGCGAGGGCGGCGCAGCAGCGGACGAGGGTGCGCGGTCTGCTGGTTCCGGGCATGGCGGGCTTCCTCCTGCGGCTGGGGCGGTGGGGGTGGGGCGCTGAGGGGGCTGGCGGCGGGGCGGTCAGCCGCGCTCGCGGTCGCGGCGGCGGAACTGGTCGAGGTACACCGCCGCAACCAGCACGACGCCGATCGCGACGTCCTGCCAGTACTGCTGGACGTCCATGATGATCAGTCCGGTGGTGAGCACGGCGGGGATGAAGACGCCGATCACCGTGCCGAGCACGGTGCCGCGGCCGCCGAAGAGGCTGGCGCCGCCGAGCACGACGGCGGTGATGACCTTCAGGTTGTCGGTGGAGTGCCCGGCGATCGAGGTGGTGCCGAAGTAGGCCAGCCACATGGTGCTGCCGAGTCCGGAGAGCAGGCCGGTCAGGGCGTAGACCTTCACCAGGTGGCGGTCCACGTCGATGCCGACCCGGCGGGCCGCCTCCGGGTTGGAGCCGATGGCGTAGGTGTGGCGGCCGAACCGGGTGCGGGTGAGGACCAGGCCGAACACCAGGGTGGTGCCGAGGGCGATGACGACCAGCCAGGGGACCTGGCCGAACAGCCGGCCGAAGCCGACGGTGTGCTGGAGCCTGCTGGACACCGCCCCGGTCGGGTCCTGGCCGCCGGTGACCACCTGGGCGATGCCGAGGGCCGCGCCGAAGCCGCCGAGGGTGACGATCAGCGGCGGCACCTTCGCCTTCGCCACCAGCCAGCCCTGCAGGGCGCCCCAGAGCAGCCCGGTGGCCAGCGCGATCAGGGCGGAGACCGCCACGGTGCCCCAGCCGGCTTCCGCGCCGCCGTGGTGGAGGGTGTACTCGGCCGAGAGCACGGCGGAGAGCACCAGCACCGAGCCGACCGACAGGTCGATCCCGGCGACGATGATCACGTACGTCATGCCGACGCCCAGGACCAGGTAGATCGCGGCGTTGGTGGCGATCTGGGTCAGGTCGTAGCGGGTCAGGAAGGTGTCGGGCCGGGCGATCGTGAAGAACGCGACGAGCAGGAGCAGGACCCCGGAGGTCCACGCCTCGTTCGCGGCGACGATCCGGCGCGCCCAACCGGGCAGCTGCGCGCTCATGCCGCACCGTCCGTTCCGGGGGCGGACTCCGTCCCGGGGGCGGACTCCGGGCCGGTAGCCGGGTCCAGGGCGCCGGTCATCGCTCCGACCAGTTCCTCGACCGAGGTGGTGGCCGCGTCGAGGACGGCCACCCGCCGTCCCAGGCGCAGGACTTCGACGCGGTCGGCGACCGAGAGCACCTCCGGCATGTTGTGGCTGATCAGGACGACGGAGATGCCGCGGTCGCGGACGCGCCTGACGGTTTCCAGCACCCGGCCGCGCTGGACCACGCCGAGGGCCGCCGTGGGTTCGTCCATGAAGATGACGCGACCGGCGAAGGCGACGGCGCGGGCCACCGCCACCGACTGCCGCTGCCCGCCGGACAGCGCGGCCACCGGGACGGTCACGTCCCGCAGGTCGACGCCGAGTTCGGCGAAGGCGGTGACGGCGGAGCGGCGCATCGCGGCGTTGTCCAGCACCCCCAGGCGGCCGAGCAGGCCGGGGCGGCGCAGTTCGCGGCCGAGGTGGAGGTTGGCGGCCGCGTCGAGGTCCTGGGCGAGGGCGAGGTCCTGGTAGACCGTCTCCACGCCGTGGCGCCGGGCGTCGAGCGGGCCGGCGAGCCGGACGGGGGCGCCGTCCACCAGGATCTCGCCGCCGTCGGGGGCGGTGGAGCCGGAGAGGGTCTTGACGAGGGTGCTCTTGCCGGCGCCGTTGTCGCCGATCAGCGCCACCACCTCGCCCGGGTGGACGGTGAAGTCGGCGCCCTGGAGGGCCTGGACCCGTCCGTAGCACTTGCTCACCTTCCGTGCTTCCAGAAGGGGTTGGGACATCGGACTGACCTCCGCACCGTGATTGGTAACGTTCACTGAGGAGTTGGGAGTCTGACGGTGCCGTGACGGGCTGTCAAGGAGTCCGTCGCCACTTGTCACTGGGCCTCAAATTCCTTGAGAAACAACGAAGTTGACCTTTCCGCCCGGCCTTGACGCGCACATCGCCACGCCGGAACAATTCCATCCGCTCGGTAACGTTCACATCGCTACCGGAAGGTGTCCCACGGTGTCCCTCCCCACCCGCAAGATCCGGGCCGCCGTCGCGGCCGGCAGTCTCCTGCTCGCCGTCCTCGGCCCGGTCACGTCCCTCGGCGCAACCGCGGCCCACGCCGCGACGGCGGCCGATCTCACCCAGTACGTCGACCCGTTCATCGGGACCGACGACAGCAACGCGCCGAACCCCGTCGGGGGCGGCGCGGGCGGCTCCACCTACCCGGGCGCCGTGGTGCCCTTCGGCGGAGTCCAGTTCAGCCCCGACACCCCGACGGCCTCGCCGTCCGGCTACCGCAACTCCGACACGACGATCGAGGACTTCAGCCTCACCCACTTCGACGGGGCCGGCTGCCCGAACAACGAGGACCTGCCGCTGCTCCCGGTCACCGGCGCCCTGGGCGCCTCGCCGGGCAGCAGCTGGACCGGTTACGCCTCGGGGTACACCAAGTCCGACGAGAGCGCCTCCCCCGGCTACTACCGGAACCGGCTCGACAAGTACGCCACCACGGTCGAGCTGTCCGCGACCACCCGCACCGGCATGGGCAGGCTCACCTACCCGTCCACCGGCGCCGCGCAGCTGCTCGTCGCCACCGGCCGCAGCGCCACCGGCAGCCGCAGCGGATCGGTGCGGGTCAACGGCTCGGAGCTGACCGGCAGCGTCACCGCCGGCGGGTTCTGCGGTTCCTCCAAGACCTACCAGATCTACTTCGACATCCGCTTCGACCGGGCTCCCAGCGGCTTCGGCACCTGGTCCGGCTCCACGCTCAGCGCCGGTTCGGCGGACGCGTCCGGCACCAACACCGGCGCGTACGTCACCTTCGACACCAGCGGCTCGCAGACCGTGCAGTTCAAGGTCGCCCTGAGCTACGTCAGCATCGCCAACGCCCAGGCGAACCTGGCCGCGGAGAACGGCGGCTGGGACTTCGCCGCCGTGCGCTCCGCCGCCGCCGACTCGTGGAACCAGGTCCTCAACCGGGCCCAGGTGACCGGCGGTTCGGCCACCGACCTGAAGAAGTTCTACACCTCGCTCTACCACGTCTTCCAGAGCCCGAACGTCGCCAGCGACGTCAACGGCGACTACCGCGGCTTCGACGGCGCGGTCCACAACTCCGCCCGTCCGGTCTACCAGAACTACTCCGGTTGGGACATCTACCGCTCGTGGGCGGCGCTGATCGCGCTGATCGCCCCGAACGAGGCCGCCGACATCGCCAACTCCATGGTCCTGGACGGCCAGCAGGGCGGCCTGCTGCCCAAGTGGTCGCAGCAGACCAACGAGGACTTCGTGATGACCGGCGATCCCGGCCCGATCATCGTCGCCAGCATGTACGCCTTCGGGACCCGCGGCTTCGACACCGCGGCCGCACTGGCCCTGATGAAGAAGTCCTCGTCGGGCGGCACCGCGCAGGGCTCGCCGATCCGCGGCAACCAGGGCACCTACACCAACCTGCACTACATCCCCGGCTCCCCCTCCGACTCGCTGGAGTACTCGGCCTCCGACTTCGCCGTGGCCCAGTTCGCCAAGGCGCTCGGCAGCGCCGCGGACTACGGCACCTTCATGGCCCGGGCCCAGTGGTGGCGCAACACCTACGGCGCCGAGTCCGGCTACGTGCAGCCGCGCAACTCCGACGGCAGCTGGAAGTGGCCGCTGGACCCGGCCGCCCAGGCGGACTTCACCGAGGGCAACGCCGCCCAGTACACCTGGATGGTCCCCTACGACTTCGCCGACCTGGTCAACGCCATGGGCGGACGGCAGACCGCCGTGCAGCGGCTCGACCACCACTTCACCCAGGTCAACGCCGGGCAGAGCCTGCCCTACTACTACATCGGCAACGAGCCCGAGCACGGCGTCCCGTGGGCCTACAACTACGCCCGCCATCCCGCCGGGGCCTCCGCGGCCGTCCGCAAGGTGATGACCGAGTCCTTCACCACCGGCGCGGGCGGGCTGCCCGGCAACGACGACCTCGGGGCCACCTCCGCCTGGTACGTCTGGGCGGCGCTCGGCCTGTACCCCGCGACGCCCGGCGCCGACACGCTGGCCGTGCACGGACCGTCCTTCCCGTCCGTACTGATCCGGCGCCCGGGCGGCAACATCACCGTCAACGCCTCCGGCAGCGGCTCCTACGTCCAGGGCCTGAAGGTGAACGGGACGGCCACCGGTCACAACTACCTGCGCTACCCGGACCTCGCGTCCGGCGGCACCCTCGACTTCACCATGGGCGCGGCGCCCAGCCCGAGCTGGGGCACCGGCGCGGGCGACGTCCCGCCCTCCTTCCAGGACGGCGCGACCCCCGTCCCCGCCGCCCCGGAGCTGGGCACGAACCTCGCCCTGGGCCGGCCGGCCAGCGCCTCCGCCCCGTGCGCCGCGGCCGAGTCCGCGGACAAGGCCGTCGACGGCAGCCTGCGGAGCAACAGCAAGTGGTGCTCGAAGACGGCCGGTGCGAGCCTCCAGGTCGACCTGGGCTCGGCGCAGCCGGTCGGCTCGGTGGTGCTGGAGCACGCCGGGCTCGGAGGCGAGAACACCGCCTGGAACACCGCCGCCTTCCAGGTGCAGACCAGTACGGACGGCACCTCCTGGAGCAACGCCGCCACCGTCACGGGATCGCGTTCCAGCCGCACCTACAGCCCCTTCCCGGTCCGCTCGGCCCGGTACGTGCGGGTGGTGTTCTCCGCCCCGACCAACACCGGCGGCGACCCCTCCGCCCGGCTCTACGAACTGGAGGCGTACGCGACCGGGCCGGGCGCCGCGTCCGGGCCGATCACCTCGGGTCTGAACGGCGCGAAGTGCCTGGACGACTCCGCCGCCGGAACGGCCAACGGCAACCGGATCCAGGTCTGGGACTGCAACGGCAGCGGCGCCCAGAACTGGAGCAGGGTCGGCGACACCCTCCAGGTGCTTGGCAAGTGCCTGGACGTCACCTCCTCGGGCACCGCCGCCGGCACCCCGGTCCAGCTGTGGGAGTGCAACGGCAGCGGCGCCCAGCAGTGGCAGGCCGTCAACGGCACCCTGGTGAACCCCGGCTCCGGGCGCTGCCTGGACGTCCCGTCCTCCGACACCACCAACGGCGTGCAGCTGCAGATCTGGGACTGCAACGGAACCGCCGCCCAGAGGTGGAACCTGCCGGTCACCGCGTAGCGGGGGCCGTCCCGCCGGTGCCGTCCGCCCCCGCCCGGGGGCGGACGGCACCGCTGTTCGGGGCGGCACGGTCAGCCGGCGGCGTTCAGCAGGTCGAGGGCGCTCTGCTGGCAGCCGTAGTCGGTGCTGCCGGGGCCGCCGGCCCAGTGCGGGCCGTACTGGTCGAGCGGGTTGCGGTCCTCGGCGTGGGCGGAGTCGGCCCAGGCGGTGAGGGCCGGGGTGTAGGGGTGGTCGGGCAGTTGGGCGTCGAGCCGGTCCAGGCCGCGGACGTAGGCGCCCTTGAAGGACGGTCCGTCGCCGGTGCAGTTGTCGCCCTCGCCGGGTTCGCGCAGCACGCCGCCGCTGGTCAGGCGGGTGGTGGAGGCGTCGGCGAGGGTGCGGGCGGTGGTGAGCAGGGTCGCGTCCCCGGTGGCCCGGTAGAGCTCGGTGAGGCCGCCGAGGACCACGCCCTGGTTGTACGTCCAGGTGGGTCGGCCGTTGTTGGCGCAGGTGTCGTCCAGGCCGTCGTTGACCAGGTGGTCGGCGTTGACCATGCCGCTGACCCGGAACCAGTTCCACTCGTCGCGGGCGTGCTGGAGGTAGGCGCTGTCGCCGGGGATGCGGTTGTGCAGGGCGGCGGTGAGCTGGAGGTAGAGCTCGTTGGTGATCGCGTTCTTGTAGGTGCCGTAGGTGTTCCAGCGGACCCCGCCGCCGCAGGTGCCGTTCCAGTTGGCGGTCATGTGGTCGGCGTCGGCGCGGGCGGTGGCGAGGTAGCGGCCGTCGCCGGTCAGGTCGTAGGCGGCGACCCAGGCCAGCCCCCACCAGCCGGTGTCGTCCAGGTACTCGTTGGTGAAGTTGCCGCCCTGGGCGCCGAGGTTCTTGTCGTAGGTCTCGGCGATGGCGTAGGTGTAGCTGCCCATGCCGCTGACCCGGGCGTTGTCGATGACCGCGGTGAGCGCGTTGGCGGCGGTCCACCAGCCGTTGCCGCCGAAGAGTCCGGTGGTGCGGTCGAAGGACGTCATGAGTGCGGTCGCGGCGGCGGTGCGCCGGTCCCAGGCGTTCCAGCTGGTGCGGGCCCAGGGGGTGCAGGCGATGGCGCTGCCGACCTGGCCGGAGGCCCGCAGGGCGCCGACCGCCCGGGTGTTCCAGTCGTCGACGTTGTACATCAGGGTGCGCCAGCCGCTGCCGCCCGCGGGCACCCTGGTGTCGCCGAGCTTGCTGCCGCCGCTCCAGGTGCGGCCGCCGTCCGTCGAGCGGTCCAGCCAGACCTCGTCGCCGGCCGCGCCGCCGGTGATCGAGGCCCAGCCCATGGCGTCGGCGTCGTCGAAGTGCAGGACGAGCGTGCGGCCGGACAGCGTCGCGGAGACCGGCTGCCGGTCCTGCGGGCTGAGGGCGGGGTCGCGGGTGTCGCAGTACTTGTTGCAGATCGCGGCGTCGGCGGCCGCGGCCGGGGCGGCGGCGAGGACGGTGCCGGGCAGGGCCGCGGCCAGGGCGCTGGTGGCGAGCAGGGCGGTGGTGGCGAGCAGGGCGGCGCGCGAGGGGCGGGACGCGGTCACGGGGGCCTCCTGGGGCTGCTGGGCGGGGCGGGGAGCGCGGCGACGGCCGGGCCGGAGGGGCCCGGCCGCGGCCGTTCGGTGCTGCGGGCGGGGTCAGGGCGCCCAGGGGGCGTCGACCGACCAGGTGGTGTCGGCGACGAAGGAGGAGGTGTTGCCGTCCCACGGGTCGGGGCCGCCGTAGGTGGCGATCCACACCTGGGAGTCGATGTGGCGCAGGTAGCGGTCGGGGTAGTTGTAGGCGGTCAGGCGGACGCCCCCGCTGCCGGGCCGGGCGCAGAAGGTGGCGTCGGCGCGGAACAGGTCGCCGCTGCCGGACTCCCGGCGGACCCGGCTGTCGCGGTGGCGCAGGTACTCGCCGGGGTAGTTGCGCGACTCGAAGGAGTAGCAGGACGGGTCGGCGAGGCCGGGGACGACCTTCCAGGTGGCGTCGGCCTTCAGCAGGGCGCTGCTGGCGGGGTCGACGTGCTCGGTGTCGGCGAGGCCGTCGTAGTGGCGCAGGTAGCGGTCGGTGCAGCAGGCGGTGGTGGCGCGCAGCGACCGGTACTGGCCGGTGGGCAGCGTCGGGTTGGCGGGGGTGGTGCGGGAGGCGTCGATCAGGGCGAGGTTGGCGGCCCGGACCCGGGCGGCGTCCACCTTGACCACCTGGCGGTCGTAGCTGAGCAGGCCGTTGACCTCGTTCTCGACGTCGGTGATCTCGGTGTAGACGGAGGCGGAGAGCCCTGCGGGCATCTGGCCGGTGCGCAGGCTGTCGAGCAGGCCGGTGAAGCGGTCGGTGAGGGCCGCCGCGCCGGGCTGGTCCTCGTAGCTGAAGCCGCCGCCGGGGTACCACTCGTGGCCGGCGACCTTCAAGCCGAGGCCGCCGTACTCGCCGAGGACGGCGGCGCGGGTGGCGGTGGGGGTGGTGGCGCCGGGTCCGACGTAGACGTGGTTGTCGGCGACGTCGCCGTTGCCGCCGTCGACGGCGCCGCAGCAGTTGACGCCGCTCATGTTGTCGACCAGCCGGGAGGGGTCGTACGCCTTGACGTCGGCGGCGATCCGTGCCTGGTCGTACTGGCCCCAGCCCTCGTTCTCGTCCACCCACTGGATCAGCGCGGGCGAGCTGCGGTGCTGGTCGATGACGCGGTGGTACTCGGCCTCCCACTGGGTGCGGGCGGCGGCGTCGGGGGTGCGGGTGTCCATGGCGGGCATGTCCTGCCAGACCAGCAGGCCGAGCCGGTCGGCCCAGTAGAACCAGCGCTGGGGTTCGACCTTGATGTGCTTGCGGACCATGTTGAAGCCGAGGTTCTTGTGCGCCTGCAGGTCGGCCTTCAGGGCGTCGTCGGTGGGCGCGGTGTAGATGCCGTCGGGCCAGTAGCCCTGGTCGAGGGTGCCGGTCTGGAAGACGAACTTCCCGTTCAGGACCGGGCGTTCGACGCCGTTGACGGTGGCGACGGCGATCGAGCGCATGCCGGCGTAGCTGCCGACCGAGTCGACGGTGACGGAGCCGGAGAGCAGGTCGGCGCGGACGTCGTAGAGGAACGGGTCCTCGGGGGTCCACAGGCGGGCGCCGGGCACGGGGACGGCGATCGGGGAGCCGACCTGTCCGGTGGCGGTGCCGACCGCGGTGCCGCCGGTGGAGACGGTGACGCGCACGGTCTGCCCGTTGACGCCGTCGCCGAGGACGGTGGCCCGCAGGGTGCCGGCGGCGGGGTCGGGCACCAGGTCGAGGCGGCTGACGTGGGCGGGGGCGACGGGCTCCAGCCAGACGGTCTGCCAGATCCCGGACGCGGCGGTGTAGAAGATGCCGCCGCCGGAGTGCGGCAGGACGCCGTTGGTGTTGCGCTGCTTGCCGACCGCGCCGCCACCGGTCTGGGTCGGGTCCCAGACCGAGACCACGACCGTGTTGGTGCCACCGTTGAGGTACGGGGTGATGTCGTAGCCGAAGGAGTCGTAGCCGCCGCTGTGCACGGCGCCGACCTGGCTGCCGTTGACCCGGACGGTGGTCTGCCAGTCGGAGGCGCCGAAGTTGAGCAGCACGCGGCGGCCGGACCAGCCGGCGGGGACGGTGAAGGTGCGCCGGTACCAGAGCCGGTCGTTCTGGGTGATCTGCCGCTGGACGCCGGAGAGCGCGGACTCGGCGACGAACGGGACGCGGATCTGCTCGCCGAAGGCGGCGGGCTGGGTGGCGCCGGCCGGGGTGACGGCGAAGTCCCAGATGCCGTTGAGGTTGAGCCAGTCGGGTCGGGTGAGCTGCGGGCGGGGGTACTCCGCAGCGGGTGGTCGACGGAGACCTGGCCGGTCCACGGGGTGGTCATCGGCGGCGCCTTGGGCGTCCAGGCGGCGGCGCGGACCGGGGCCTGGCCGGTGGCGAGCAGCAGGGCGGCGGCCAGCGCGAGGACGGTGAGCAGGGCGGCCGTCCGGCCGCGGAGTGCGGCGGTCACGGCGGTGGTGGGGTGCGGTCGGTGCATCGGTGTTCCTCCAACGGGTGGGTGGGGGAAGAGCGGTGCGCGGCGGGTCAGCGCAGTTGCCACAGGTGGTCGGTGGTGCCGTTGTCGGAGAACTGCACCACCCGGGCACTGTCCGCCGTGGACATCGAGTCGACGGCCAGCACCTTGCCCGAGTTGCGGTTGCGGATCCGGAACCAGCCGTCGCCGTTGTCGACCAGGCGCCACAGGTGGTCGGCGGTGCCGTTGTCGGAGAACTGCACCACCCGGGCACTGTCCGCCGACGACATCACGTCGACCCCCAGCACCTTGCCCGAGTTGGCGTTCCGGATCCGGAACCAGCCGTCGGCGTCGGCGAGGAAGCTCCACAGGTGGTCGGCGGTGCCGTTGTCGGAGAACTGCACCACCTGCGCACTGTCCGCCGTCGACATGCCGTCGGCCCCCAGTACCTTGCCCGAGTTGCGGTTCTGGATCCGCACCTGGCCGTCGGGCTGGAGCTGCCACAGGTGGTCGGCGGTGCCGTTGTCGGAGAACTGCACCACCTGCGCACTGTCCGCCGTCGACATGCGGTCCACGCCCAGCACCTTGCCCGAGTTGCGGTTGCGGATCCGGAACCAGCCGTCGCCGTTGTCGACCAGTTTCCACAGGTGGTCGGTGGTGCCGCTGTCGGAGAACTGCACCACCCGGGCACTGTCCGCCGTCGACATCGAGTCGACGGCCAGCACCTTGCCCGAGTTGACGTTCCGGATCCGCAGCCAGCCGTCGCCGTTGTCGACCAGCTGCCACAGGTGGTCGGCCGTCCCGCTGTCGGAGAACTGCACCACCCGCGCACTGTCCGCCGTCGACATCACGTCGACCCCCAGCACCTTGCCCGAGTTGCGGTTGCGGATCCGGAACGGGGCGCCGCCGGTGCTCCAGGGCGTGCCGTCGGGGGAGGTGGTGGGGAAGGCGGAGATCCGCAGCCGGGCCGCGCCCATCGGGATGAGGGTGACGGTCTCGACCGCCGCGGCGCTGCGGGCGGGGCTGCTCTGCAGCGGACTCACCACGTGCTGGCCGTCGGCCTGCCACTCGGGGATCCGCCGGGCCGGTACGGTGATCCGCACGGGGGTGCCGGCCTGGGTGAAGGGGTTGGCGGCGAGCGTTCCCCCGGCGGCGGTGAAGACCGGGGAGCCGGCGTCCAGCGCGAGGCCGTAGTTCCAGGGCGTGGTGGCGTGGACGGCGTATTCGGGGAAGGCGGCGGTGCCCGCGTACTGCTGGTAGTTCTCGCCGATCCGCAGCGCGTACGTCAGCGGCCCGTGGTCGATCGAGACGCTGCCGTGGTTGGCGCTCCAGGTGCGCACGGTGGTGCGCTGGGGCAGGCGCAGCACGACGGTGTCGCCGTCGTGCCAGGTCCGGTTGACGACGGTGTACGCCGGCCCGGCGGGGGCGCTCGCGGCGGCGCCGTTGACGGTGAGGGCGGGCGCGGCGCACCAGCCGGGGACGCGCAGGTACAGCGGGAAGGCGAGCGGCTTCGGGGTGCTCAGGCGCAGCGTGACGGTCTCGGAGAACGGGTAGTCGGTGGTCTCGGTGAAGGTGACGGCGGTGCCGTCGGCGACCTTGGCGGTGACGGTGCAGGCGGCGTACATGGCGGCGGCCAGGCCGTTGTCGGGGGTGGCGAGCCAGAGCTCTTCCAGGAAGTAGGGCCAGCCCATGCCGTAGTTGTGGGGGCAGCAGCGGTACTGGTCGACGCCGGGCTGGTACGCCTGCATGGCGAAGCCGTTCTGGAACTGGCCCTGGCTCTTGGGGGTGTTGTCGAGGTCGACGCTGTTGGCGCTGGTGATGTAGTGCACGGCCCTGCCGTCGGGGTCGAGCGCGGCAGGCAGCGAGTTGAAGGCGAGGTCCTCGCAGCGGTCCGCCCAGACGGGGTCGCCGGTGATCCGGTTGAGCAGTTGGTGGCTGGCCATGAACTCCACGACGCCGCAGGTCTCGAAGCCTTGGCGCGGGTCGCCGTAGCCCGGCCGGGCGTTCTCGTCCCCGGCGAAGCCGCCCCCGGGGAACTGGCCGTACCGTGCCATCACCTGGTCGTAGGTGCGGTACGCGGAGCCGGTCAGGGTGGCGGACGGGGAACGCAGCGCGTACTGGGCGGGTTCGCGGAAGCCCTGCGCGATGTTGACGTTGTGCGGGCTGGGCAGGTTGTCGGTCCAGTTCGCGCCGTGGGTGTGGATCTTGTCGGCGAGGTCCAGCAGGAAGGCGTCGCCGGTGCGGTTGTAGAGCCAGAACACGCTATCCAGGGCGTCGCCCCAGCGCATCGAGACCCAGCTGCTGTCGAAGGCGCCGGGCCCCTGGGCGTTCATGTAGCGGAAGAAGGCGCTGAACAGCGGGATGATCCGGGTGTCGCCGCTGTACTCCTGCCAGCTGCGCAGCGCCCAGGTGAGCGGCAGGAACGGCCAGAAGTCCGGGCCGCCGTTGAGCGAGGTGCGCAGGGCGGTGGGGCCGAAGAAGCCGTCGGACTGCCGGGTGGCGACGATCGCGTCGATCCAGCGGCGGGCGGTGGCCAGGGCGGTGGCGTCGCGGGTGGCGATCGCCAGGTCGACGTAGCCGCGCAACCAGTACGGGACCTCTTCCCAGCCGGGGCGATCGGGGCGGGTCCAGCCGCTGGTGTTCAGGTCGAGGAAGTGCGAGATCTGGTCGTACCGGCCACACAGGCCCGCGAGTTGGAGCCGGAGCTGCCCGTCGAGCCAACCGGCCGCGGTGGTGCTCCCCGGCGGCAGGCGCAGGAACGCGACGGGGGCCAGCGGCGCCGCGTTGGGGAAGTAGAGCCCTCCGGGAGCCGGGGCGGCCTGGGCGGTTCCGGGGCGGGTGCGGGGGGCGGCCTGCGCGGCGACCGGGAGGCTCAGCGAGAGGCCGGCACCGACGGCGGCGCTGCCGACGAACCGCCTACGACTCATGGACATGACAGTCTCCTCCGAAGGGCTGTTCCAACGTTGGAAATCAAGGCACCGGCATGACAGCACGCCCCCGCAGGCATGTCCAGAGCAACGGCAGATATCGTCACAGACCAACTCCCTTGCAGCTCAAGGGAGAAGAACCCCACGAAGCCGACTCCCCGTCAGCCGGCCCCGACCGGACCCGTCACGGGTTCCAGCGCCTTGCCCAACGTTGCAGAGGCCGCCCGCAGGGACCTGTCCGGACGCGCGCTCAGGGCGAGGAGGACCCGCTCCGACGAGGGAGGACGCACTCGGCGACCCCCGCCGGGGCGGCCATCCGGACGTCGCGCCCGGTCTCGGCGGAGATGACCTCGGCCGCCTGCGCATAGGTCAGCGCCTCGGCCCCGGCGGGGGTTGCGAGAACACCACGCTCAAGCAGCGCGTCCGTCAGCTCACCACCGACAACCGCACCCTCGACGAGCGGCTCAAGGCCGCCCGTTCCAACCTTCCATTCCAGGACCATCGCGTCGCCGACCTCGAAGCCCGCCTCGACCCGGGACCAGCGACCTGACCCTGGGCCGCCTCATACGACTTGGGGAAGAATGGGGCCGCCGTTGACGCCGACGGCGGCTCCATTCTTCCTACCGAGGCCCGCGAAGGAACCCACGTTGACCATGCAGTTCCCTGACCCTGGACGCGTCATCAACACCGAGATACGACTCAAGGCCCAAAGGATCCTCAAGGCCATGTCCCCCGATGCCCTCAAGGCGTGGGAGGGGTCCATGGGGGAGGTCAAAGAGGATGCTCTGGGCGAGGGTGTCGTGCTGTCCACCCAGGTATTCAAGGGAGAGTTCGACACTGACGATGAAGTCTGGCTCGGCCCTCGGGAGCTGAACCTGGATAGGTACATGTGCGAAGAGGGCCTGGGCGTACTGACGATGATCGAGTACGCCGTCGCCGGGACCATCACCCGGTGCGAAGTGATCACGTGCCGCCAGTTCGGTGACGTGGTCCACCGCATGGTGGTCGGGGAAATCGTCGTAGGCGGCACGCTCACCAACTCCGCGAGTCCGGCGCTCACTTAAGACCGTGTCCCATGTGGTGAGGCTTGCCAGCCGCTTGTAGCAGCAGAGGGTGGCGGCGAGGCCGAGGAAGGCCAGGTAGTTGAGGGGGTCGCGTTCGTAGCGGTGGTTGAGCCTGCGGTAGCCGGCCGGCCACGACATCGTGCGTTCTCGAGTCGATGCCTTTGCGTGCGATGCGGACGCCGATGCGTTTGCCGCGCAGCCATTTTCGCAGGTGGGGCATGTCGTACGCTTTGTCGGCGTGGAGGCGCCCGGGCTTTCGGTAGCGGTCGCCCCAGGTGTGCCGTCTCATCAGGTAGTCCTCGACCACTGGCTTCAGGGCCTTGCTGTCGTGGGTGTTGCCCGCGGTGACGGCGACGACCAGGGGCAGTCCGTCCGCGTCCGACAGGACGTGCATCTTGGAGCCTTGTTTGCCCCGGTCCACGGGACTCGGACCTGTGAGGCCACCCTTTTTTGGCCCTGACGTGGGCGGAGTCGAGGACGGTGCGGGAGACGTCCAGCAGGCCTGCGTCGCCAAGGCGTTGCAGGACCGTCTCGTGCAGCCGGCCCCACACCCCAGCCCGAGTCCGGATCAGGAATCGGCGGTGGACGGTGGACGTGGAGACCCCGAAGCAGGGCGGCAGCACACGCCAGGCGCACCCGCTGACCAACACGTGGACGATCGCTGCGAACACTGTCTCATCAGGCGTGTTCTGCGCCCCGCCGCCCTGCGGCCGCACCCGGTCCGGCGGGATCAGCGGCCTCGCCAACTCCCACAACCCGTTCGGAACAATCCAACTCCACGTACCCCGCCCCATGCCCCGACCGACGATCCACCACCACATAGGACGCGGCCTAAGAAGCCGTTGTCTTTCCGATAGTGGCGGGTGCGTTTTCCCTGGTGAGACATAGGGCGGGTGCCTCAGCGGCAGAGACGAGGTGTCGTGTCGTCTCTGCGGTGGAGGTATCGGATGCCGTCTGTGCTGGGGCTGTTGGAGGAACGAGAGCGTGCGGCTCGACAGCGGGTGGAGGTCCTGCAGGCCGAGCTGCGCGAGGCGGAAGCCGTGTGGGAGCGGTTCGTGATTGCCCATCAGACGGTGGCCGAGGTCCTGGCGGAACCTGCCGCGGGCGAGGAGGCATCGCCGACCGGGGCGGCGGGTGAACGGCCTCCGCGGGCGGCAGGGGCGGTGCCCGGATCGGTGGTTCCCGCCTGGCGGGAAGAGCTCGCTCTCGACTCGCTCGCGCCGGACTACCAGCGGCTCGTGGAGGTCCTGGCGCAAAGTGGGGAGGCGATGAACTGTCGGCAGCTCGCGGCGGCGGTCGGGCTGGAGGTGGTCGCGGCGAAGGTGGAGGGGTGCGGTCGAAGGCGAAGCGCCTGGCCGCGCGGGGCTGGCTCGTCGAGGAACGACCGGGGGATGTTCAGCGTGTCCGCCGGACGAGGCGGCGGCTCATGACCATGGTCATCGACCAGCGGATCATCGCCTCCGAGGTGTCAGTGCGCCTCTCGTAGTCGCGCGCGAGGCGGCGTGAGCGCATCAGCCACGCGAACGTCCGCTCCACCAGCCACCTCTTGGGCAGCACCGTGAAGCCGCTGCTGTCGTCGGCGCGTCGGACCACGGTCAGAGCGATCCGCAGAACATCGCGGGCGAGGTCGACCAGGGGTCCGGTGTAGCCGCCGTCGGCCCAGAGCTGGGTGATGCGCCAGTGCCGTGCGCGAATCCGGGCCAGCAGTGTCCGGGCCGTGTCGCGGTCGGTGACGGAAGCCGCGGTGACCAGCGCCGACAGCAGCAGCCCGAGGGAGTCCACGACGATGTGACGCTTGCGGCCGTTCACCTTCTTCCCGCCGTCGAAGCCCCGGCTCGCGGCCGGCACCGAGGCGGCCGCCTTCACCGACTGCGCGTCGATGATCCCCGCGGTCGGCTCCCGATCGCGGCCCGCCGCCTCACGGACCCGCTCCCGCAGCCGGTCGTGGAACTCGCCGACCAGGCCCTTGTCCCGCCAGCGCCGGAAGAACGCGTAGACGCGGTCCCACGCGGGGAAGTCCGCGGGCATCGACCGCCAGGCGATGCCACCAGGGACCAGGTAGCGCACCGCGTCCACCATCTGCCGGTGGCAGTAGCCCTCCGGCTGCCCGCCGCGGCCCTCCAACCAGCCCGGCACCGGCAACGCATCGCGGACCACGGCCCATTCGGCATCCGTCATGTCCGACGGGTACTTCGGCCGCCTGTGCGGACGGTCTCCGGCGTTCCCGAACCGGTGAGCGAGGCAACCACACTCACGAGCAGCCGAGTTGGAACCTGCGGGCGCGAGGGCGTACAACTGCGGCAACAGGGCCTCCTGGCGTACTCACGGTCTCGACAACCTCGAACTACACCAGGGGCCCTGTCTCCATGCCCGGCACGCGGCAAGACCACCCGACCGAGCCGCACCTATCGAACCCACGTCCATCAAGATCGGTACGACAACGGCCGGCCAGGTTGCCGAGCCGGAGCTGTCCGGAGCCGGCTGTTGACCGTATCCGTGGGCTCATTCCCCAAGGTTCTTCGACCAGTCACCCCGAGAGCGATAGGCACGGCCATCACCAACCTGCTTTATCCCGCCGGGAACGACGTCCCCATGGTACGGATACTGTTCGGTCACTGCCGCCAGCAAGAACTCCAGGAAGCCACCCTCGAACACGTCCCACTCCCACATCGAGTGGAACTTGACGGCCACCGGCCACCGGTCCGGATCCGGGCCCTGCATCAGCCAGAAGAAGTGGTCGGAATTGTAGTTGTTGCCCCACTTCAGCAGGCCGCCCTCGGCCGGGAACAGCGGATACGGGCACTCCCTGTAGTCCCCGTCCCGGTAGCACTCGGCCAGCCAAGCACAGTATCCGTAGGGCTCCGTCGTGTCGTACAGGAATCCCTCGAAGCCGGACGGCACCGCGGCGTGGGGACTGGGGACTTCCGTCGGTGTGAAAATGTGCAGCTCGTTGCTGATGCTGACAGACCCGTACCGGTCGACGAACGCCCGGTAGTCCGCGGGCAACTGGAAGCCGATCGCTGAGGGTGCGAGTTCCCACGGGACCGGGGCCACGCCGTCCGCGGGCGGCGGCCCGATCACCACGCCGAGTCGTTCCAGCATCTCCTCGATGTCCATGTCCACTCCCATCGGTCGCCCGTTCCCGCCGGAGGCTATTCGCCCGCAGTGACACCGCAGGCGGCAGGGCCCAGCCCCGCAGCGTCCTGGCACCTGAACTGCGCGGGAGGCCCCACTTCCATGCCCAGACGGCCAGAGGATCATCCGACCGAGGCAGCAGCCTCGAACTCACGATCACCAAGCTCGATTGAGCAACGGCTTCTAAGGGTCGTCCCGTAATTGATCTTCGCTCGATCGGGACTGGGCGCTCCGCCCCTAACGACCTCGTGCATGGTGAGCGGTGGGTCGTGCTCGGCGGGGTGGCGGCCTTGTTGCTCAGGCGGCTCGTCCGGCTGGGAGGGTGAGCAACTGGCTTGTGTGGGGCAGTTGTTGGTCCGAGGGGAGTCCGGCGACGGCTCGGATGGTGTCGGGCAGGTGGTCGCGGCGACCATGGTGCCGGGCGAGGGTGCGCCGGTTCTTGAGGTGGGCGATGCCGTGTTCGACCGGCATGCGGCGTGAGGAGTGGGCGAAGCGAGCCTGTTCGTGGTGGGCCATGAGCCACTGGAGGTGCTCGAGGTGCTTGCCGCGGCGCTTGCGGGGCGGGGGACCACCTGGCCGAAGGTCTGGGCTCCCGGGCCCTGGTAGCCGGCGTCCGCGAGGATCTCCAAGTGGATCGTGTCCGCGAGCAGGTCGACCAGGCCGGCGTCGCGGGCCTGGGTGATGTCGGCGACCGATCCGGCCCGCACTTCGCCGCAGAACAGCACGCGCCCATGGTCGTCGGTGAACACCAGCGCCTTCATCGCGTTGATCCGGCTCTTGCCCGGGACGAAGCGGTTGCGGCCGGGCCGGTTGGCGGCCGGTCGGCGGACCCGGATCTCGGTGGCGTCGATGATCCCGGTCCGCCCGGTGGCGCCGAGGTGGGCGATCACGTCCGCGAGAGTACGGAGCCGCAGGCCCGGTGCGACGCGGCAACCCCGGTCGGCCAACAGCGGGCGGAACTCGTCGACGGCGCGGGTGACGGTGGAGCGGTCCACGCCGAACCAGCAGGCCAGGACGTCGTGGGTGACGCCGTGGCGCAGGTGGACGAGCGTGGCCAGGAGCCGGTCAAGGCCGACGCCCACGTGTGGCGGGCCTTCGACCTGCCGGCGCGGTGCACCGGCACCACGGTCCTGGCCGACGGCGCCCACCTGAACACCGGCCTGGTCGTCCCGCACCGCAAACGCGCCGGCCGACCACTCCCGCGCATCCAGGAGGAGGACAACGCCGAGCACCGACGGGTCCGCGCCCGGGTCGCGCACGCCTTCGCCCGGATGAGGAACTACAAGATCCTCCGCGACTGCCGGCAGAAAGGCGACGGCCTGCACCACGCGGTGCAAGCCGTCGCCACCGTGCACAACCTCGCCCTCGGTACATGAAGCAGCAGGTCGGAGCCCACTTTCGCCTGCCCATCCACAACCTTCTGCAACAAGCTTCAGGCCCCCGTTTACCCCGCCGACCGCAGGCACGGCGGTGTGCCACCCCACGGGCGAGCGCTCCCTGTCCAGACGACGACCTGGGTGGATTCGTGCCCTGAAGTGCCGGCAGGCTCCGCGTCGCAGCCCGCGTCGGGGGCCGGGCCCTGTCATGATCGCCGTGTTGGGACAGGAGATCTTCCGAGCAGGAGTGGCTGTGGCAGAGCGGCAGAACGGCACCGTGAAGTGGTTCAACGACGAGAAGGGCTACGGCTTCATCAGCCCGGAGTCCGGTGAACCGGACCTGTTCGTCCACTTCCGGGCGATCGAGGGCAACGGCTTCAAGTCCCTCGTCGAGGGCCAGAAGGTGACCTTCGAGGCGGTCCAGGGGCAGAAGGGCCCCCAGGCCGACAAGGTGCAGCCCGCGTAGGTTCACCGGCGGGAGCGCCAAGATGCCGGGGCTTTCCTTCGCCCGGCTGTCCGCGGGCGAGGAAACCAGGCAGGCGGCTGTGGCGGACGTCCGAACGTGACACCTCCGGCAAACCGTCCTCGGCAGCGGTGATCGAGGAGGACGTCAACGAGAAGAGCGGCGGCAAGTACGCCGACAAGGTCGACGGCGCCCAACAGCGGGCGCGCGACAGGCCCGGTATCGACACCGACGACGACACCGAGGGCCAGTAACCCGAAGGCCTCCCGGTGCCCCGCCTCGACCAGGCGGGGCACCGCGGCGTGTGGCGCCCGCACCCGAACACGTCGCGGCTTCACCATGACCGGTTGTCGCAGCTCGTCCTTCCCCACCGGGCTGGATCAGCGTGGCTCCCACGTCAACGAGTCGTTCGCCGTCAGCCGGTCCTTGTCGGCTGCTGCTCAGCTCCCTGGAGCCGGCCTGCAGCACGCAACGCGCGGATGCATGGCCAGCCCCACGGGATCCCGCCTGCGGCACGTTGATCACAGTGGACTCGCGGTGCCGGTCGTCCGGCGAAGGCGGCGTCGAGCAGGCCCTGTTCCGGAGGGGCCGGTGCCGCTCCGGAACGCGGCGGCCGTGAGCGGCCGTCAGGTCGGCATTCCTTCGGCCGGTACGGATGGCTGTTCTCGGGTGATCGCCGGCAGGCGCACCGTCCCGGGTCGGCGGGCCAGCCGGCGCATCTCCAGGTAGCCGGCTGCGGCGGCCGTCCGCCGCTCGGTGTCGAAGTCGGCGCTCTTGAAGTCGGGGCCGCGGCCCGCGGGGTCGGGGCGCAGGCCTGCGGGTTCGGTCCAGGGGTGGTCGCGCAGGTCGCGCGCGGTGGCGATCAGGAGGCGGAAGGCGGCGGCGAAGGAGTGGGCCTTGCAGTCCCACAGGGAGTCGAAGCCGAGGGGGTCGGCGAGGCGGTCGGCGCGGATGACGGGGCCGGTGTCGACCCCGTTGTCGATGTAGTGGACGCTGGCGCCGGCGCACCGCCGGAACCGCTCGGCGTCCTGCGCGGCGGCGACCTGCTCGGTGGCGTACATGCCCCGCGCGTACGGGAGCACCGCCGAGTGGGCGTTGACGACCCGGCCGCCGGTGAGGTCGATCCACCACGGTGCCAGCAGGCGGTCGAGGAAGACGTGGACGAACGGCGCCGGCGGGCGGGTGCACCGTTCGGTGAGCCATTCCCTGGCGGACGGGCTGTTGAGCCGGTCGCCGAAGAGCCGCACCAGGCCGTCGGACCATTCGGGCAGGGGCGGTACGCCGAAGTGGCGGACCATGGACCGCTCGGTCTCGCTCAATTCGCCGTACAGGTCCTCCAGTTCGGACCACTGTGCGCCGGACGGCCGACGCAGTCCGGCGTGCCGCCGGTGGAAGGCGAATCGCCGCTCGTGGAGCGCGGGTCGCTGCGGGTCCGGTGCGTCCCGTACGCACACGGGCTCGAAGTCCGGTGAGGGGGCGAACTCGGCCAGCCATCCGGAGATCAGGTAGCTGGCGTGGAAGCTGCCTTCGGTGAGCAGAATGCTGGTGCGGAACACGGGTGCTCCTAGGGGTCAGCGGGGCAGCCGGGTGCCGGTGCCGGTTTCGAGGGCGGCGGCGTGGACGCGGGCGGCCAGCGCGATGTCGTGGACGCCCATGCCGAACGGGTTGACCACGCAGCGGTCCTCTGGGCCGATGGTCCGGCGGTAGGCGCCGGAGAGCAGGTCGGGCAGCTGCGCGTCGACCGGCCGGCCGGCTCCGGTCCGGGGCGGGTCGTTCGGGTCCGGCTCGCCACTGCGGCCCCCGCCGGGCGCGGTGACCCGGCCGGCCTGGGCCAGTCGGCCCAACAGCCGGGTGGCGTCGGCGGCCACGAGGTCCCAGTCGTCGACGAACAGGTGGTCGCAGCCCAGCAGCAGGTCCTCGGTGGCGTCGTCCAGGGAGACGTTGACGAACACGGCTCCGGGCGGCAGCCACTCCAGCGGGACGTAGGGCGTGTCCGTGGTGGTGGTCGCGATGACGACGTCGGCGGCCCGGACGGCCGCTTCGGGCCGCTCGACGGCCGCCACGGCGGCGCCGGGCGCGAGCGTCCGGGCGTGGCGGGCGAATTCGGCGCCGCGCGCGGCGTCCGAGTCGTACACCGTGACGGCCTCCGGGCGGGCCCGCGCGCAGAGCAGTTCCAGGTGGGTGCGGGCCTGTCGGCCGCAGCCGAGCAGCGCCGGCCGGCGCGTTCCGCCCGGGCCGCGGATCGCCTCGATCGCGGCGAGGGATACCGCGGCGGTGCGCAGGGCGCTGATGCGACCCCCCTCCATCAGGCAGACAGGGGCGGCGGTGCGCGGATCGGCGAGGACGATCAGCCCGTGCGCGCGCGGCAGTCCGCGGTCGGGGTTGCCGACGCAGGCGTTGATGATCTTGCAACCGTAGCTGCGGTCGTACCGGGCGGGCAGGATCAGGCTGCGGGCGGCGGTGCCGTCATCCGCCGTCCAGCGCAGCGCGGCCTCGGGGGCGAGGGCGGCGGCGCCGGAGCGGACGGCCGCGAACGCCTCGGTGACCACCTGCAGCGGGTCGATCCGCCGGCACAGCCGGGCGACGGCGGCCGCGTCCAGGTACAGCAGCGTGTCGGTCGCCGCGTGCGGCACGCCGTCTGCCGTGCCGATGCCGGTGTCGGTGCGGATGTCAGCCATGGCGGACGTCCTCCAGCTCCGCGACCAGGCCGTTCAGGACGCTCCGGTCCAGGTCGGTGCCGGTCGCGAGCGAGGTGTCGGAGGCGTAGATCGTCTCCTCGTAGCGGTCGCCGCTGTCGGGGCACAGGCAGGCGACGTCCGCGATTCCGGGCAACTCGCGCGCCGTGCGGCAGGCGGCCAGGACGGTGGCGCCCGCGGACCCTCCGAGTGAGATCCCGGTGCGCAAGCGCACGATCCGGCAGGCCGCGGCGGCGTCCGCGTCGCTGACGCGGACCGTGCGATCCGCGTCCTGGGGGCGCAGGAAGTGCGACTTCAGGCCGGAGCCGAAGCCGGGCAGCTTGTCGGAGCGGGGGGCGGCGGTGCCGCCGGTGGCCGCCGAACCCACCGCGTCCACCGCCCAGACGGCCACCCCTGGCGAGTGGGCGTGGAGGTAGCGGGCCGTGCCGGCCAGGGTCCCGCCGGTGGAGACGGGCACGGCGACGGCGTCGGGAGGCGGCAGCGGGCGGGACCTGCCGTCGGGGGCGGGCCCGCGACCGGTCCCGCCGGCGGGCTCGAAGTCGGGCCCGCGGCCGGCCAGCAGGGCCGGACCGGTGGTGCGCGCGTGGACGGCGGGTCCGGCGGGGTTGTCGTACTGGTCGGTCCACACGGCCCGCGGGTGCGCCTCCAGGAAGCGGTGCACCGTCTCGATGCGGGCGTTCACCGCGTGCGCCGCGTCGCCGGTCGACACGCGGATCAGCTCCGCGCCCAGCTCGGCCATCCGCTGGAGGCTGAAGGGGCAGGTGACGTCGTCGACCACGAGGGTGCACCGGTAGCCCCGTTCGGCGCACATGCCGGCCAGGGCGATGCCCATGTTGCCGGAGGTGGACTCGATCACGTGGCCGCCGGCTCGCAGCCTGCCGGAGCTCTCCAGCGAGCCGAGCAGGGCCCCGGCCGTGCGGTCCTTGACCGACCCGTACCTGTTGGTCCCCTCCAGGTGCAGCCGCAGCCGCAGGGTGCGGCCCTTCATCGGAAGGTTCAGCAGCCGTACGGCAACGGAACCGGGGCCGGGGTGACGGACGGCGGCGGCAGGGACGTTCGACGTCGAGGGCGTCCCCATGAGTTGATTCGTATGCAGATCGAAATCGCTCATTTTTTGAGGGTAATTTCCCGAACCTACGCCCGCATCAGGAGTCCGAGGTCGTCGGTCGCGGTCCGGGCCGCCAGGGCGTCCACCACGTCGGCGACCGAACCGCGGCGCGCGTGGACGGCGCGCTGACGGTCGGCGCCGCTGCCCGCGTCCGTCAGCCGCCGCAACCCGAAGCTCACGGCGGCCAGGTCACCGGTGGACTCCAGGGCCGGGCCGACGTGCCGCAGCAGCAGATCGGGAAGCTCGGCGGTGGCGGTCGTCCGGCCGGTGAACGGGTCCATGGTCCGCCCGCGCAAGCCGTCGCGGGACGCCAGCCAACAGGCCGCCTGCAGCAGTTCGGCCGGCGGCCGCGGCCCGGGGTCGCCGCGCTCGACGGCCGCCAGCGCCGTCACCACCAGGCCGCGCACCAGAGCGGCCACCAGCGCGCTCTCCTCGGCCGTCCCGGGCACGTCGGCCACCCGGACCTCCACGGTCGGATAGCGGCTGGACAGGCGCACGTCCCAGAACAGGCTGCGCTCGTCGATCAGCGTCCCGTTGTCGACCAGGACGCCCACCAGCCGCTCGTAGTCCGCCAGCGCGGGGAAGAACGGCGGCGGCCCGGACGCCGGCCAGCGCCGCCACAGCACCCGGCGCCAACTCGCGTAGCCGGTGTCCCGGCCGCGGGAGAAGGGAGAGTTCGCGGTCAGCGCCGCCAACGCCGGGAGCCACGGCCTGAGGTGATTGATCACCAGGACCCCGCGCTCGCGGTCCGCGACGGCCACGTGCACGTGCAGGGCGCAGATGGCGTGGTCCTCCACGAGGCCGCGGTAGCTGTCGAACTGCGCGCGGTACCGGGGCCCGCTGGTGACCTCCATCGGCCCGTGGCCCCCCAGCGGCGCCACCCCCGTGGCCACCGCCCGCACGCCCGCGGCCGCCGCGGCGCCGACCACCGAGGCCCGGGCCCGACCCAGGGCCGCGTGCAGGGAGGCCACGTCGGCGCACGGAGGGGTCTTCACCTCGATCTGCCCCTCCCCCAGCTCACGGTCCACCAGCTCCCCCAGCTCCCCGGCGGCGATCCGGGCCACCTCGCCGCCGGCGGCCACGACCTCGCGGCTCACCGGATCGACCAGGAAGAACTCCTCCTCCACCCCCATGAGGGGCCCAACGGCGCGCTGAGCAGAGATGTCGTCCGTCATGGGCCCCACTGTAGGAGCAGGCCCCGGCCACCGCCCCCGCAGATCGAGCAGCCGGCGTGCTTCGCCCCGCGCCGGGCGGGACGGTCGAATCTCGTCCGGGAGCCTGCCGATCAGCCACCGCACGCCGTTGTCGCCGCCGAGCCGGGGGAAGTGGACCACGGCGGCGTCGCACAGCTTCATCAGGTGCTGCTTGTTCTTCCCCTTGCCGGGGAGCCTGTGGAACTCGAAGGTGGGGCCGGCCTGCAGCACCACGTCCTCGGGGACGGTGACCTGGGTGGCGGTCATCGTCTCCGCGATGGTGGTGAGGATGCCCCGCATGGCGGCCATGAAGGTCCGTACCCATCGGCTCCATGCAGTGGTCTCCCGTTCAGTGTGTCGTCTGGCGCGTGTCGCCGTCGGCCGACCGCCGGGTTCCAGCGGTGCACCTCGGGGTCAGCCGCTCAGGAGCGGGCCGGGGCCGGCTTGCCGACGCCGCGGGGGCGTCGCTGCCCCGCCCCCGGGGGCGCTCTGCTCGATGTGCGGGGGCGCCTTCCCTGCTCGGAGCCGCGTACTGCTCGGTTCGCGGGCGTCGGGGCGGGCTACCGATCGAAGCGGTCGGTGACGTTGCCGTTCGAGCACGCGGACTTCGCCGAACTCGTCCTGGAGGAACCGAGGTTGGACCTGTAGCGCGGCCTGCGCGACCTCGGTGCGGTGGTCCCCCGGCCCCTGCGCGACCTGGAGCCCCTGCCGACGATCGTCGCCTTCGACCCGGTCGGCCCGGCCCGGTTCGAGATCACGCGAGGGTGGGGTGAGCGGTGAACCGGTGGTCGAGGCCGGCGGCGTTGGCGGGAAGGGCCGAGGGTGCCGGCGGGCTTGAGGCCGGCGGGGCGACGGGCGGTGACGGGCAGGCCCGGAAGCTTCTCGTCACCGTGTGGGAGGACGCCGAGGCCGGCGACCGCCCGCCGGCGCGGAGGTGGTTCAGCCCGCGGTGCCGTCCGGCAGGACGCGGGCCGGGGGCCCCGGGGTGGTCCCGGTGACGCGCAGGGCGAGCAGGGCGGTGTCGTCGCTGGACCAGCCGTCGTGCTGGGCCTCCAGGACGGCGGCGAGGCGGGCGATGGTGTCGGTGGCGTCCAGGCCGCGGGTGGCGGCCAGGGCCAGGGCGAGGTCGTCCTCGCCGAAGACCGTGGCCGCCCGGTCGGGACGGGTACCGGGGCGGGGGCGGGCCTCGACGGCGCCGTCGGTGTAGAGCAGCAGCAGGTCGCCCGGGGCGAGGTCGAAGGCGGTGTCGGTGAATTCCACGTCGGGGATGAGACCCAGCGCGGTGCCCAGCGCGCCGAGCTGCTCCACGCTTCCGTCCGCGCGGCGCACCAGGGCAGGGGGGTGTCCGCCCAGGGCGAGGGTGCCGGTGGCGCCGTGTTCGGTGAGGTGGAAGGCCGCGTAGAGGCAGGTCAGGTAGCGCGGGGCGTTCTGGGCGAGTAGTGCGCTGTGCAGACGGACCAGCAGGTCGGCGGGCGATCCGGTGTCGGTTGCGTCGGCGCGGATGGTGTAGCGGGCCATGGCGCTGACCTGGGCGGCCTGCACACCCTTGCCGCAGACGTCTCCCATGACGGCGGCCCAGTTGTTCCCGTGGGTGCGGAACAGGTCGTAGAAGTCGCCGCCGACCTCGATGTCGGCGCGGTCGCGGCGGGAGGCGGGGAGGTAGGAGGCGGCGGCCTCCATGCTGGGGACGGTGCGCAGGGCGGCGGGCAGCAGGCCGGCCTGCAGGGTGTGGGCGAGGTCGGCGGAGCGCCGGTGCGCCTCCCGCGCGGCGGCGAGTGCCTGGCGCAGGTGGATCTCGGAGGAGACGGATCGGGCGAGGGTGGCCAGGGTGGCGATGTCGGTGTCCGACCAGACGCGCGGGACGGTGTCGATGACGCAGAGCGTGCCCAGCACGTGCCCGGCGGCATCGAGCAGCGGTTGCCCGGCCCAGGCGCCGATCATCATCGGGCCGGTGGCGGGGTGGTCCGCGGTGCGCGGATCCGCGGCGGCGTCGTTGACGACGAAGGGTTCACCGCCGGCGCCGATCACGAAGGGGCAGTAGCTCTCCGTCACCGGGTCCTGCCGGTCGGCGAGGTCGGTCGGGTCCACGCCGACGCACGACTTCCAGAACGAGCGCTCGGCGTCGACCAGGGTCACGAACGCCCGGTCCGCGCCGGTGAACCGCGCGGCCAGCGAGGCGAGGTCGTCGAAGACCGCCTCCGGGCCGGTGTCCATCAGCCCCGTCGCCGCGACCGCCGCTACCCGGTCGGGATCGGACAGCGCCGCCGGCAGCCCGTCCGCCCGTACCCCGCCCGTGTGCTCCACCGCCGCCACCTCCCGTTCGCCCTCGCTGCCCGTCACTCCCAAGCGAACCACACTTCCCCACCCGCCCCGGCCGGCGGATGTCCTCGTCCCGGGGTGCCTTGGGAGGCCTCGTGCCGTACGACACCGACGGCCGCCCGTCCAGAGCCGCGCGCCGGAACACGGGAGGCCGCCCCTGCGGCAGGGGCTCGACGGAGGCCGGGCTCGTCCACGCTCAGCCGGGCCTCCCGCCCGGGGTACTGCCACTTCCCACCAGGGGGAAGTCGGCGGTCGGCAGGGCGGGGCGGTCGTCGTTGGTGTCGGCGTGCTCGTCTGGGTTCAGCGGCTGGTGGTGGGCCGGGGCCGGCAGCGGCGGTAGATCGTGGAAGCTGCTGGTGTCGATCACCCGGACCTCTCGACGGGGTCCGCCGTGCGGGAGGCGGCCGCCGTCGCGGCGGCAGCGATCGAGGCTTTCAGTCGAGCGGGTCCGAGCGCGGACCGGACTCCGACAACCGGATCACGGTCGGGTCCTGGGCCGACGGCATCCGCGACTACTACACCCCCGGCCTGGCCGGCGTCCCCGGCGACCACCTGGTCGCGATCCCGGCCCGAGCGGTGGGGCGGTGCGTCAGGCCGAGCCGCCCTGCAGTCTCAGGGCTTGGCACGGCACGGCGGGTTCCGCCACCACGCCGCCCGGCGGAACTCGGCCGTGTCCCGCGCGGCGGGACGCCCTTCCGGTCACCACCCGGCCCCGGTCGTTCCCGCCGCGCCCACCCGACTCTCCTCAGACCGTCTGGTCCAAGGAGCCGAGCAGCCAGTTGCCCGGCGCGTTCTCGTCGCCGCTCAGGTGGACTCGCGGATCGCCGGCCGGAACTCCTTGCGGCTGATCTCGCCGTTGCCGTCGCGGCCCGGCTTCCGGGACGCCTCCCCCGAGGCCTGGGGCGGGACGCCGACGATGTCGTACAGGCGGACGTACTCGTCGAAGTCCAGCACCCCGTCGCCGTCCGCGTCCCCAGGGGCGAGCGGCGTTCTCCGTCAGAAACGGTCCGCGTCCTGGTCGAACCAGGCGAGCACCACACCGAGCTTCCGGCACCGCACGCCATCCAGCGTCTGCGTTGCCTTTCCCCGCGAGGAGCCCCCGCCCACGGGCCGACGGTCCGGCTGACCATAGGACAGCGGGCCCGGCCGAACCGGGAAGACGGACTTCACACCGCCCGTGAGGGTGGTACGCACGACATGGTGACGCAAGTGTGGCCGCGGCCCCCGGGCACGTCGGCCCGAGGGGGCGTCGGTGGTTGCGGGGCGCTCATCGCAGGCTCTCATTGGAGCGGGCGCTCCAGATCGCCAGGGCGGCCACCAGGGCGCAGGCGCCACCGAGCCAGAGGACGCCCTGGACGCTGAGCGCGTCGACGATGACGCCGCCGACCAGCGCGCCGAGGCCGATCGACAGGTTGAACACCGCCACCCACAGGGAGGAGGCGGCCTCCACGGCCTGCGGCGCGGCCTTGATCATCCACGTCTGCAGGGCCACGGACACGCCGCCGTAGGCCAGGCCCCAGACGATGAGCAGGATGACGCCGGTGATCTTCGTCCGGCCCAGCAGCGCGAAGAGCGGCATCGCGACCGCCAGGGACAGCGCGATGGCCAGCACGCTCCGGTGCACCCTGCGCGAGAGGGCCGAACCGGCGACGAAGTTGCCGATCATGCCCGCCAGGCCGAAGCCGAACAGCAGCGGGCCGACGTAGCTCTCGTCGATGCCCGACAGCTTCTGCAGTGCCGGGCTCACGAACGTGTAGGCCGAGAAGTGCCCGAACACGATGAAGATCGTCGCGATGATGCCGATGCGCACTCCGGGATTGCGGAACTGCTCGACCAGGAGGCGCGGCCGGATGGGCTGCGAGGCGACCAGTGGGGGCAGCACCGCGAGCAGCGCGACCAGCGCGACCAGCGCCAGGGCGCTCACCGCCGCGAAGGCGACGCGCCAGCCGGCGAGGTCGCCGACCAGGGTGCCGAGCGGGACGCCGAACACGTTCGCCGCTCCGACGCCGCCGAAGATGATCGCGGTGGCCTTCGGCACGCTCTCGGGCGCCACGAGCCGGACGGCCAGGCCGCTGGCGACGGCCCAGAAGCCTCCGATCGCCACTCCGACCACGACCCGGGAGGCCACGAGGATGCCGAAGTTCGGCGCCACGGCCGAGGCCACGTTGGAGAGGGTCATCAGCGCCATCAGCCCGAGCAGCAGGATCCGCCGGTCCATTCCCTTGACGAGCATCGGAACCAGCGGCGCCGCGAACGCGGCGACCAGACTGGGCACCGTCACCATCAGCCCGGCCGTCCCCTCCGAGACCGACAGCGCGGATCCCACGGAGGTCAGCAGGCCGATCGGCAGCTGCTCGGCGCTCACCAGCAGGAATGTCCCCAGGGCCACTGCGCTGACCGCCAGCCAGCGATTCGCCTGCGGGTCCTCCGAGCCCTTCACCTGGGACGAGCTCTGTTCTGCGGTCGTCACCGTACCGCCCCCTTCGTTCGATTGGGAGCGATCGCTCCCAATAACTGAACCCTAGTATGGGAGCGATCGCTTCACAAGCTGGGTAAGGTGGGGACATGGCACGCCCCCGACAGTTCGACGAGCAGAACGCGGTCACCTCGGCGACCGAGCTGTTCTGGAGACGCGGCTACCACGCCACCTCGGTGCGCGATCTGGGTGACGCGCTCCAGCTCACGCCCAGCAGCCTGTACCGGACGTTCACGGACAAGCACACGCTGTTCCTGCGCGCGCTGGACCACTACCGGGCCACCGAGTCGACCCAGGCCAGGCAGCGCCTGCACGCCGGTGGCCGTCCGGTCAGGGAGGTGCTGCGGGAGTGGATGCTGTGGCTGGTCACCTGCCCGCCGGACGGCGAGGGCGGCCGGGGCTGCTTCGTGGTCAACACGGCCACCGAACTCGGCACCACCGACGACCAGGTCCGCCGCCGGACCGACGCCGCCTTCGAGACCACCCGGCAGGCCCTGCGATCGCTGTTGGCCGAAGGCCGTGATCACGGAGAGCTGTCCACCGGCCTCGACATCGACACCACCGTGGAACTGCTGTTCACCATGGTGCTCGGGCTGCGGGTGCGGGAGCGCGCCGGCCACGACCTCACGCACCTGACCACCGCGATCGACGCCGCGATCCTGACGCTGGGACCCGCGCCCGCGGAACCCGCCTGATCGGGCACGGCGGCCGCCGCGTGCCCGGGCACGCCCCACTCCGGCACGCCCCCTACCCCGGCACACCGAACCACGCCGTGGCCACCTCGACCAGCCCCGCGGTCGGTGCCTGCCGCCCCGACGCGCTCCAGAGGACGTAGCCGTCCGGCCGGACCAGGAGCGCCGGAGCCGGCATCGCCGAGGAGGGCTCCGCCACCACCTCGACGACGGACAGCCGGTCGGACCACGGCGCGACCAGCTCGGCCTGCCCGGCCGCCTGGGCGGTGTGGATCAGCAGCGGCCGCCCGTCGCACAGCAGGGCGGCGAGGCTCGTGGCGCCCCGGGCGGTCTTCACCCGCAGGTCCGGAGCGAAGGTCCCGGCGAGGGCGTCGTCGGGAACGCCCACGTCGTAGCTGATGTCGGTGCCGCTGAGCATCCCCGTGAGGAAACGGTTCACCTGCGGCAGGTGCATCGTCTCGCGGAACAGCTCCCGCAACGAGTCCGTGAGCACCCCCGGGTGCATGAGCGCCACCTGGGCCCGCACGTTGTACAGGACGCGCGCCGCCACGGGACGCCGTTCGGTGTCGTAGGTGTCCAGCAGGCCGAGGGGCGCCCACCCCTTGACCTCGGCCGCGAGCTTCCACCCCAGGTTGAGGGCGTCCTGCAGGCCGGTGTTCAACCCCTGGCCGCCCATCGGGAAATGGGCGTGGGCGGCGTCCCCGGCCAGCAGGACGCGACCGCGGCGGTAGCTCTCGGCCTGAAGCGCCGCGTCGCTGAACCGCGTGAGGTCGTGGGCGTCCGCCATCGGCACGGGGCGGCCGGCGATGCGCTCCGTCTCGTCCCGCAACTCCTCGAAGGTCACGGGCGCGTGGCGGTCCGGCGCCGGGCCCCGGAAGTCGTAGGTGCACACCCGGCTGTGCCCGGTGGGGTTCAGCCACACCAGCGTCCATCCCCGCGGCGTGCGCTGCCAGCCCGCCGGCGCGCTCCAGGGGTCCAGCAGGCGCACCTCCCCCATCAGCGCCGACACGGTGGCGGGCGTGCCGGTGAAGGGGATCCCAGCGGTGCGGCGGACGGCGCTGCGCACCCCGTCGCAGCCGACCACCCACCGTGCGGTGACGTGGCGCCGGGCCCCGTCCGCACCCCGGAGGTCCACGCGGACGCGGTCCTCCTCCTCCTGGACGCCCGTGCACTCCTGACCACGCAGGATCCTCGCCCCCAACTTCTCGGCCCGCTGGGCGAAGACGTGCTCGGCGTACGCCTGGGGGCTCCCGACGATGACGGGGCCCTCCGAGCTCACCTCGGCGAGGTCGAGGTCGAACATCCCCGCGAAGTGGAAGGGGACGCTGGTCTGCCGACCGCGCGCCGGCCGCGGCTGCACGGCTTCGCGCATCCCGCGGCGGTGCAGGCTCTCCACGGTGCGGGCGTGCAGCGTCCCGGCCTTCGACACCCCCGAGGGCACCGGAAGCCGCTCCACCACCAGGGGCCGGACGCCTTGCAGTGCCAGCTCATGGGCGAGCAGCATCCCCACCGGGCCACCACCCACGATCACCACCTCGCAGGTGACCGCTTCGTCCGCAGGGCGGGACAAGGGTTGCTCCACTGGGTTTCCTCACCTTCGTGCCGAGCGGGCCCGACCGGCGACGGCGAGGCGCGACCGCTCCCGCCGGGATCGCGCCCGCCGACGGTTCGGTCGCCGTCCGCGTCGGCCGGATAACGTTACGTATCTACTCGTACCATCGTAGGGGCGGGAGCCGCAAGGCGAACCCGTGACCCGGCGTCAACCACGGACGCACGTTTCGTACATGTTCGTAGGATGGCGTCATGGGACTCCACCACCCGAAGACCGACGAGATCCGGCTAGAGGACCTGTTCGCCGCGCTGAGCAATCCGACGCGCCTCGAAGTGGTGCGCACCCTCGCCCGGTTCGGCCCCGCGCCGTGCGGGAGCCTGCTCGACGGCGTCCCCAGGTCCACGCTCACCCACCACTGGCGGGCCCTGCGCGAGGGGGGGCTCATCCGGCAGGAGGCGGTCGGGCGCGAGTACACCCTGTCCCTGCGCCGCGACGACCTGGAGCAGCGCTTCCCCGGGCTCCTGGACGCCGTACTGCGGGCGGTGGCGGTGCCGGCTCCGGGGTGAACCCCGACGCGCAGGTGCCCCGGGTACCGCTGGATCCGGGGCACCTGCGGTGGAGCGGCCGCGTCAGGGCAGGCGGACCGACTGGCCGTGCCGGAAGAAGTCGGTCGGGTCCCACCGGGCCTTGACCTGCTGGAGGCGCGGGTAGTTGCCGCCCCAGTAGAGGTTGTGCCAGGGCACCGAGGAGCCGTTGTACTGCGGGTCGTTGAGGTCGATGTCGCAGTAGTTCACGAAGCAGCCGGAGGTCTGGGCGTTGGGCACCGGGACACCGCCCGTCTGCGCGTACACCTCCCTGTACACACCGCGCAGCCAGGCGAGGTTGACCTGGTCCCGGTCCGCCTCGGTCCAGTTGGTCTGGTACAGCACCTTGAACACCGAGTCGCGGTGCGGCTGCGCGGTGTCCGCGGACCCCACCGCGTTCACCTGCCCGCCGTAGGAACTGATGACGACCTGCGCCATCGGGTTGTCCAGGGCGTCGGAGCGCAGGTGCCGCCAGAGGGCGGCGATCTGCCCGTCGGTGTAGCCGCGGCGGTGGTAGGCGGACTTCTCGTCGCCGCGCAGCACGGCGTTCGTCATGACCTGGTTGCTGGTGCCGAGGTAGTGCGTCGCCTTCAGCCAGCTCCAGCGCCGGGGCACGAGGAAGTTGGCGAGCGGGCCGTCCGCGCTCCCGTTCTCCGTCGGCGTCTCGGGCGGGGTGGACACGCCCCGGGTGATCTGGTCCACGAAGTCCTTGAGCACGGCGTCCGCGTTCGGGGTGTCCCCCGTCAGCTGCGTGAGCAGCGCGATCTCGCCGTTCGAGACGTGGTTCAGGGTGAGGAAGGAGAGCAGGCCCCCGGTGGCCCCCGGGGCGCCGTGGGCCTCGTGCCAGGCGCAGAAGTTGCGCACCAGCGTGGTGAAGTCCGCCTGCGTGATCTTCGCCCACGACCAGGACAGCAGGCTGACGAGGACCTCCGCCGGCGGCTTGGGCAGGAGGGTCGACGGGTTGCTGCCCGTGGCCGTCCGCGAGCGGAACCAGTAGCGGGTGACGATCCCGAAGCTTCCGCCGCCGCCGCCCGTGTGCGCCCACCACAGGTCCCGCAGGGGGCCGGTGTCGTCACGCGTGGCGACCACCGCCCTGGCGGTCCCCGCGGCGTCCACCGTCACGACCTCGACCGCGTACAGGTGGTCCACGATCAGGCCGTCGCGGCGGGCCAGCAGCCCCCAGCCGCCTCCGGCCACGTGCCCGCCGGCGCCCACCGAGTAGCACATGCCACCGGGGACGGTCACGCCCCAGCCGCGGTACAGCCGGTCGTAGACCTCGCCGAGCGTGGCTCCCGGCTCGACCGCGAACGCGTTCCTGTCCGCGTCGAAGTACACGCGGTTCATCTCCGACATGTCGACGATCACTTCGACCGCGGGGTTGTAGGCGAAGTCCTCGTAGCAGTGCCCGCCGCTGCGGACCGACACCCGCCGCTTCGCCGCCGCGGCCTCCGCGACGACGGCGACGACCTGCTTGGTGGTGGACACCAGGTGTATGCGGTTCGGCGACGCGGTCCAGCGCTGGTTCAGGCCGACCGTGAGGTCCGCGTACCGCGCGTCCCCGGGGAGGACCGCGGGGGTGGCGAAGAGGAGCGCGTCCGGCGCGGGCTTCGGGGCGGCCGGGGCCGGGGGCGCCCCCGCGACGCCGAGTGCGGAGACGCCGGCCACCGCGCCCGTGGCAGCGAGGACCGAACGGCGCGAGAGATGATTTCCGTTGCGTGACATTGAAACTCCGGATCGACGGTCGGATCAGTCGTACGTGCCTCTACCACTGCGGTGACGGAGGGCTATTCCAGGTACTCGTCACCGAATTCGGGGCCCATCTCGTAGCCGTAGGCCACGTCTTTCAGCCGCTGTTCCTCCGAAGGCGGCGGCGTGCCGTCGTCCGCGGGGACGCCGACGCTCAGGAAGAACCTCTCCTTGCCTCCGGGAACCGTCATGAACAGCATCTTGGCCGGCTCTTCGGAGGTGTTCTTGAACGCGTGCTCCGTCCCCCGCGGGACGAAGACGAAGCTGCCCGCCGGGGCGTCGTGCCTGCCGTTCCCGTCCCGGAACTCCACACTGCCCTCCAGGACGTAGAAGGCCTCCTCCTCCCAGTGGTGGACGTGCAGCGGCGGTCCGCCGCCCGCCGGGACGAGCGCCTCGACGAGGAACAGCGACTTCCCGGTGTTGTGCTCACCGGACTTGACGGTGTAGCGGTCGCCGAAGGCCCACCTGCTCGGCCCTTCCCCGGGGGGGACGATGACGACCTCGTTCCTGTTCTGGCCCGCGAAGAATCCCAGACTCACCGACCGTGCCCTCCCTCGAACCGTCCACCGGGATTCACGCGGCACCGTGGAGCGCGTCCAGTTCCTTCACGTCGACCTCCGACAGGCGCAGGGCCGCCGCCTCGACGTTCTCCTCGAGGTGTTCGGGGCTGGAGGTTCCGGGAATGCAGCAGATGTTCGCGGAGTGCTGCAGCAGCCAGGCGAGGGCCACCTGGTAGGGGGTGGCGCCCCGGCGCCGCGCCACGGCGTGGACGGCCTGGGCCTCCAGCGGCACCTGCTGCGGCACCTTCGTGTCCGTCGCGACGTCCTTCTCGTGCTGGAGGGTGAACGTCCCCAGCGGGAAGAAGGGCATGAACGCGATCCCCGCCCGGGCGCAGGTTCGCACGATCTCCTCGTCCCGGCGCCGCAGGACGTTGTACTCGTTCTGCACGCAGACGACCGGGGCGATCCCCCGGGCCTCGGCCAGCTGCCGGACGGTGACGTTGCTGACCCCGAGGTGCCGGATCAGGCCCTGCTCGCGCAACTCGGCGAGCACGCCGAAGGGTTCGGCGATCGAGTCCTCCGGGCCGAGGCCGCCGCCCTCCTCCACGATCCGCAGGTTCACCACGTCGAGGTGGTCACGGCCCAGGCCGCGGAGGTTGTCGTACACGGCCCTGCGCAGTTGCTCCGGCCGCAGCGCGGCCGGCCAGGCCTTCTCCGGGGTGCGGAGGGCACCCACCTTGGTCACGATGATCAGGTCGTCGTCGTAGGGGTGGAGGGCTTCGCGGATGATCTCGTTCGCGACGTACGGACCGTAGTAGTCGCTGGTGTCGATGTGGTTGACGCCCAGTTCCACCGCGCGCCGCACCACCGCGACCGCCCGCGCACGGTCCTTCGGCGGGCCCCAGACCCCGGGGCCGGGGAGCTGCATGGCTCCGAACCCCATCCGGTGGATGACGAGTTCGCCGCCCAGGGCGAACTCCCCCGCGGCGGCGGCGGGCACGGTACCGGCGACTGCGTCACCAGAAGGCACGATCTGCTCCTTGGGAGTGAGAGGGTCGGCTGGGGGCGTACGGTCCCGCTCAGCCACGGATGACGGTCTTGCTGCGCATCAGGAACTCGCCGAGGTAGCCGTCGTGCGGCACGCCGCGGTCCATCCAGTGGGTGGGGCGGTCGCCGACGTAGACGTTGGCGACGGTCCGGTCGGCGACCAGGTCCCCGATCAACTCGGCGTCGATGTCCGGCACCTCCCCGTCGGCGAGCACGCCGACGACGAGTGAGTCGCTCAGCGCACCGGCCCCGTCGGCACGGGTCCAGGGCGCCACCCACACGCAGGGGAAGGGCAGTTCGGCGGTGTGCCAGCCGCCCCGGAGATGCGGCACCTCGAAGACGGCCGGACGCAGCACCGCCTGACCGTCGGAGAGTTCGTCCACGACCCCCTCGCCGCCGAGGTGCGGGGTGGTTCCCCTGGCCCGCTCCAGCAGGTGCCGTTCGAGGGCCCGCGCCCGCTCCAGCGACTGCACGGGCAGCCCCGCCTTCTCGTCGTCGGCCGGCAGGCTGGGCAGTGCGGCCAGTCGCTCGGCCAGCGCCCGTGCCACCGGAGCCGGATCGCCCTCGACGAGGACCGCGGTCGCGTTGACGCACTTCGTGCCGCCGTGGTGCGCGATCGAGTCCACCATGGTGTCCAGGTGGGCCCGCCAGTCCGTCCCGGCGGTCACCAGGATCTTCGCCCGGCCCGGCCCCTGCACCAGGACGCCGGGGCTGCCGGCGTACCGGCGGACGACGTCGTCGCCGCCGTACACCAGCGACAGGTCCGCGCCGGTGATCAGCTCCTCGGCTACCGCGTGGTCGGTGGGCAGCAGCACCACGTGGTCCTCGCCGAACCCGGCCGCGCGCAGCGCGGCGACCAGCCGGTGCGGGGTGAACGGCTCCCGGCGCGAGGGCCTGATCGCGACGCGGAAACCCAGCGCGAGGGCCTCCAGCCACAGGGCGTGGGGCGCCGGGTGGTTGCCCGCCGCGTTCACGGCGAGCACCTCTCCGCGCCGGGTCCACACCGCGCTGCCGGTGCGCGTGCGCGCGTCCCGCCAGTCCAGCACGGCGCCGCCGGGCAGCGCGCCGTAGGCCCCGGCCAGGGCGCGGCGCGCGGAGTCGGCGATCTCGTCGGCGGCGGAGCGCACGGCGGGCAGCGGGATCCCGGAGACCCGGGCGACGGTGCGCTCGTACCGCTCGTACGTGAGTCCGTGCACCTCGCCCTCGCGGAAGACGGCGGCCGCACGGGCCAGAGCGGCCAGGCGCCGCTCGGCCGGCAGCGGGGTCGCCCGGTGCAGGGCGGCGAGCGTCCGGGTGACGAACAGCTTGGGGACGAGGCTGAGTTCGGCGACCGCCAGGCCGGCGGTGTCGGTGACGGCCTCGCGGTTGCGCGCGCGGTACGGGCCCCGGGGGCCCAGCGCGTCCAGCGGGTACGGCTCGCTCGCCGGCATCAGTACACCCCCTCGATGACCTTCTCGTCGTCGAACTCCCGCACCGGTGCGATGTCCGCGACCGAGTCGCCGACCTGGCCCGGCAGGGGGCGGACGCGGGTGGCCTCGTCCCGCTCCACGTTGTTGGGCAGGAACAGGCTCTTGCCGACGTAGTGCATGACGACGCGGCCCCGCTCGCCGTACTCGACCGGCCGCCGCTCCTCCAGGTCGACGACGTTGTAGGTCATGTACGGCGAGAACGGGTCGTAGACGCAGGGGTCGTCGTCGCCCAGTCCGGGCCGCTCGGTGACGTGGCCGAGCGTCATGGTGTTGCCGAAGCCGCTGCAGAGCACCGCGTCGGGGAACAGCTCGGTGCGGTACAGGTTCCGGGTGTCGGGGTCGAGCTGGGTGCCCACCCACATGATGGCCCTGACCTTCTCCCGGACCAGTTCGACGAGTTCGTCGCGGCGGCACAGCCGTTCCAGCACCGGCGGGGTGAGCATCAGCACGCCGATGTCCTGCGAGCGCAGCGGGTGCTGGATCTGGTCGATGAGGTGCTCGGTGTAGGCGTCGGCCTCGCGCTGGTCGCCCCGCGCGATGATCTTCTTCACCCATCGCGGGTCGATGTCGACCGAGAAGGACAGGCCGCGCCGCTGGGCGACCATCTGCTGGAAGGAGGCACCGACCATGTGCGGACCGGACGGGATGGAGAGCAGCCAGTTCACGTCGCGCGGCACGCCGTGCGCGTCCAGTTGGGCGTTGCTGTGGGCGAGCAGCAGGTCCACCCACTCCTGGAGCATGACGACGCGCTTGGGCGCGCCCGTGGTGCCGCCGCTGTCGAAGACGCCGACGATCTTCGGGTGGGGGCCGTAGCCGCGCGGGATCAGGTCCTCGGCGCGCACGTCCCGCAGTTCGTTGGCGAAGTTCGGGAAGAGTTTCAGGTCGTCGAAGGTCCGGACGGTCTCGATGGGGTCGAAGTCCAGTCGGCCGACGCGGTCGAGCCAGAACCGGGCCCCGGTCTCCTTGGAGAAGTGCCAGCGGATCGCGGCACGGAGGAATTCGTCGGGGTCGGGCACCGTGCCGTAGGGCAGTTCGAGGAGGGGGTGGGCAGCGGTCATCGGAGAGCTTCCTTTCGGCCGGGTCCGGTGAGGGCCGTGCGGCGATCCCTGGCTCAGTCGACCTGCGGCGCCCTGGCGAGGCTGTCGAGCAGGTCGTCGGCCCGGTCGCGCGGGTGGGAGCGGAGGCACGGGAATCCGCCGTCGTACGGGTCGCCCGCGGCCGGCGCCTTCGTCGCCCCCGGCGTCGACGACCGGCTTCGGCGGGGGTTCGGAGTCGGGCGGTTCCAGGAGGAGGGCCCGGTGGTCGACCGGGGGTTCCCGACCGCGTCGGTCGGGTGAAGGAGGACGGCGTCGGCCAGGACGGTCATGCGGGAACGCTCCTGCCGGTCGGGCAGCGGGCGGGGGGACTGGCTGCATTCTGGGCACAAGCACGGCCGCCCCGCAGGGCGGGCGGCGGACTCTGTCACCCACGACGGAATTCGTCACAACGGCCCCCGGCTCCCGCCGGATCGAACCTGACGGTGGGTCAACTTCATGAATTGCGACTCAATATGACGGACTGTCAGCGGTAGCGACGGACTATGCGCCCTCGCGTTGCGGTCGCGGACGCCCCTCCCAACAGTGGAGTCCGCCGCCCGAACCCGGATGTGAGCCCACCGGACGGCGCGTCACCACCGGGCCGGCGCCCTGCCGACGTCCACGAAGCCCGTGCCGCCTCACCCACGACCGGGCCAGCCATCAGCCGGAGTGACTCCGACATGCCCGCCAAGGGAATCTGATGACCGACATTGAGTCCCACGTTCGCTCCCTGCCCGCCCTCCAACAGCCCGACTGGGCCCACCACCCGCGTCTCGACCAGGCCCGCGCCCACCTGCGGCGGATGCCCGCCCTCGTGGACATCGAGGCCGTGCACCACCTCGGGGCCCTGCTGCGCGAGGCCGCGGCCGGCCACCTGCAGATCGTGCAGGCCGGCGACTGCGCCGAGGACCCGGCCGAAGCGGCACCCGGGGACGTCGCGCGCAAGGCGGCACTGCTCGACGTGCTCGCGGGGATGATGAAGCTCGCGTCCGGCCGGCCGGTGCTGCGGGTGGGCCGGCTCGCCGGCCAGTTCGGCAAGCCCCGCTCGAACCCGACCGAGACCGTGCACGGCGTCGAGATGCCCGTCTACCGGGGCCACATGGTCAACCGACCCGAACCCGACGCCGAACTGCGCCGCCCCGACCCCGACCATCTGCTCACCGGCTACCGGGCCGCCAGCGACACCATGCACTACCTGGGCTGGCGCGGCACCGCCGGCCGTCGCCCGGAGTACGGCGTGCCGGTGTGGACCAGCCACGAGGCCCTGCTGCTCGACTACGAACTGCCCATGCTGCGCCGCGAACCCGACGGCTCGCTGCTGCTGGCCTCCACCCACTGGCCGTGGGTGGGCGAACGCACCCGGCAGCTGGACGGCGCCCACGTCGCCCTGCTCGCCGCCGTGGCCAACCCGGTCGCCGTCAAGGTCGGGCCGAGCATGACGACCGAGGACCTGCTCGCCCTGTGCGAGCGCCTGGATCCCGGGCGCAGCCCCGGCCGGCTCACCCTGATCGCACGGATGGGCGCCGAGAACGCCCCGCGCAGGCTGCCCGCCCTGGTGGAGGCCGTCGCCCGGGCCGGCCATCCGGTCCTGTGGCTGTCGGACCCGATGCACGGCAACACCGTCTCCGGCCCCGAGGGGCTCAAGACCCGCCTGGTCGAGACCGTGGTGCGGGAGGTCCGCGCCTTCCAGGAGGCGGTGCGCACGGGTGGCGGCGTCGCGGCGGGCCTGCACCTGGAGACGACTCCCGACGCGGTCACCGAGTGCGTCTCGACCGCCGTCGACCTGAGCCGCATCGGCGACAAGTACCTGAGCTTCTGCGACCCGCGGCTGAACCCGCAGCAGGCCATCGAGGTGGCCTCGGCCTGGCGGGGGTGACTCCCCGCCGTCGGGGCCCGTCCGGCCCCGGGCGCCTCTCGGCCCGTCCGACACCCGACTCACTCAGGAGGTTGGCACCGTGGAAGGAACCATCGCCCTGGTCACCGGAGCGGCCGGCGGCATAGGGCAGGCCGTCGTCCGGCTGCTCGCCGAGCGCGGGGCGGTGGTCGCCGCCGTGGACCTCGACGCGGAGCGGATCGCCGCCACGGCCGCCGCGCTGCGCGCGGAGGGCCTGCCGGTGACCGGCTTCGCCGCCGACGTCACCTCCAGCTCCGCCGTGGACGCGCTGGTCGAGGAGGTCGAGACCCGTCTCGGCCCGGTGACGTACCTGGTGAACGGCGCCGGCGTGCTGCGCCTCGGCCAGGCCCGCGCCCTGTCCGACCAGGACTGGAACAGCACGTTCGCGGTGAACGCCACCGGCGTGTTCCACGTGTCGCGCGCCGTGGTCAACCGCATGGTCCGTCGCGGCGCCGGCGCCATCGTCACCGTCGCGTCCAACGCCGCGGGCACCGCGCGCGCCGAGATGGCCGCCTACGCGGCCTCCAAGGCCGCGGCGACCGCGTTCACCAAGTGCCTGGGCCTCGAAGTGGCGTCCCGGGGCATCCGCTGCAACGTGGTGGCCCCCGGCTCCACCGACACCATGATGCTGCGCGGCATGCACACCGCCGACACCGCCGCCAAGGCGTCGATCGCGGGCAACCCCGAGCAGTACCGGGTCGGCATCCCGCTGGGCAAGGTGGCCAGCCCCGAGGACGTCGCGCGGACCGTCGCCTTCCTGCTGTCGGACGAGGCCGGGCACATCACGATGCACGAACTGACCGTGGACGGCGGGGCCACCCTCGGTGTCTGAGAGCGAAAGGAACCGACCCATGCCCGGCATCCCCCCCATCCAGCCGTACGCCATGCCCACCGAGGAGCAGCTCCCCGAGAACTCGGTCGACTGGCAGCCGGACCCCCGGCGCGCGGTGCTGCTCCTGCACGACATGCAGGAGTACTTCCTCAAGCCGTTCCCGCGCACCACCGAGCTCGGCCGGGCCCTGGTGGAGAACACGGCGCGGCTGCGCGCGCGGGCCAAGGAGCTGGGCATCCCGGTCGCCTACACCGCCCAGCCCGGCGGCATGACGTCCGAACAGCGCGGGCTCCTCAAGGACTTCTGGGGCCCCGGCATGCGGGCCACGCCCGAGCACCGCCGGGTCGTCCCGCCGCTGGAGCCCGACGACGGCGACTGGACGTTCGCCAAGTGGCGCTACAGCGCCTTCTTCAGGACCGACCTGCTGGCCCGGATGCGCGAGCAGCACCGCGACCAGTTGGTCATCTGCGGCGTGTACGCGCACGTGGGGGTACTGATCACCGCGGTGGAGGCGTACACGAACGACATCCAGCCGTTCCTGGTGGCCGACGCGGTCGCCGACTTCTCCGCCCAGTACCACCGGCTGGCACTCACCTACGCCGCCGAGCGCGCCGCCAAGGTCGTGACGGCCCAGGCGGTGCTGACCGGGCTGAACGCGGCCACCCTGGCGACGCGTTGAGCGCGCCCGAAGGCGAAAGGAACCCCATGACAACGCAGGACGGCGCGCCGCTGCTGTCACGCGTCCTCGACGGCTCCGCGGAGGCCTTCGCCCTGCTGCACCGCCCCGAGGCGGCGGGCGAGGACGCGCTGGAGGTGCTGACCGGTGAGGTGACCGAGGTCGCCACGATCGCCGAGCTCGACATCGACAGGGCGCCGGCGACCGGCGCCCGCCAGGAGCTGCTGGTGCTCGTCCCCTACCGGCAGCTGGCCGAACGCGGCTTCGCCGCTCCGGACGACGGCCGCCCGCTCCTGGCGATGAGGGTGGCCGAGCAGGCCTCGCTCTCGTTGCGCGACAGCCTGGGACTGCTTCCGAACCATCCGGTGAAGGTGACCGACGACCACTTCGACATCGACGACGACGCGTACGCCGAGACGGTGCGCCGCATCGTCTCGGACGAGATCGGTACGGGCGAGGGCGCCAACTTCGTGGTGAAGAGGTCCTTCGTCGCCCGGCTGCCGGACTTCGGCCGGCCGGAGGCGCTGTCGTTCTTCCGCCGCCTGGTCGAGCGGGAGACGGGTGCGTACTGGACGTTCCTCGTCCACACCGGCGGGCGGACGTTCGTCGGGGCCACCCCCGAGCGGCACATCAGCGTCCGCGACGGCCGGGCGGTGATGAACCCCGTCAGCGGCACCTACCGCTACCCCGCGTCGGGCCCGGACCTCGACGGCGTCCTGGCCTTCCTCGCCGACACGAAGGAGGTCGACGAACTGTACATGGTGGTCGACGAGGAGCTGAAGATGATGGGCCGGATCTGCCCCGAGGGCGGCCGCGTGCGGGGGCCGTACCTCAAGGAGATGGCGCGGCTGGCGCACACCGAGTACGTCATCGAGGGCCGCACCGACCACGACGTGCGCGACATCCTGCGCGAGACCCTGTTCGCGCCGACAGTGACCGGCTCCCCGCTGGAGAGCGCCGCCCGGGTCATCAGCCGCTACGAGCCGGCCGGGCGCGGCTACTACAGCGGGGTGGTCGCCCTCATCGGGCGCGACGCCGCGGGCGGGCGCACCCTGGACTCCTCGATCCTGATCCGGACCGCCGACATCGACTCGGCCGGGGTGATGCGGATCGGGGTGGGCGCGACCCTGGTGCGCCACTCCGACCCGGCCTCCGAGGTGCAGGAGACCCGTGCCAAGGCCGCGGGGCTGCTGGCGGCGCTCGGCGGGACCGAGCCGACCCGGTTCGGGTCGCACCCCCTGGTGCGCGAGGCGCTCGACGCGCGCAACGACGGCATCGCGCGCTTCTGGCTGGAGGACGTGGCCGGTCCCGGCCCGCTCACCGGCCCGCTGGCCGGGCGCAGGGTCCTGGTGGTCGACGCCGAGGACACGTTCACCGAGATGATCGCCCACCAGATCCGTTCGCTGGGCTGCGAGGTGGCCGTGCGCCGCTTCGACGAGCCGTACGACTTCGACGGCCACGACCTGGTCGTCCTGGGCCCGGGCCCGGGCGACCCACGGGAGACGGCGCACCCGAAGATCGCTCATCTGCGGTCGGCGGCGGCCCGGCTCCTCGACGAGCGGCGCCCCTTCCTCGCGGTGTGCCTGAGCCACCAGGTGCTCAGCACGCTGCTCGGCCTGGACCTGGTGCGCCGCGAGGTGCCCAACCAGGGCGCCCAGCACGAGATCGACCTGTTCGGCAGGACGGCGCGCGTGGGCTTCTACAACACCTTCGCCGCCCGGTGCGCCACCGACTCCTTCGAGCACCCGGTGCACGGCAGGGTGGAGGTCAGCCGGAACGCGGCCACGGGCGAGGTGCACGCGCTGCGGGCGGCCGGGTTCGCCTCGATGCAGTTCCACGCCGAGTCCGTCCTGACCGTGGCCGGGCCGAGCATCATCGGCTCGCTGCTCGGGGAGGTGGCCGGCGCGTGCACGCGGTGATCGTCTGGTGGGACCTGGCGCGTTCGGAGCACACCGTCGAGTCGCTGCGCGGCTTCCTGCGCGAGGAGGCGGTGGACCGCTTCGCCCACGTGCCCGGACTGCGGTTGAAGTTCTGGATCTCCGACGCCGGCGCCGGCCGGTGGGGCGCGGTGCTGCTCTGGGAGTCCCGGCAGGCCGCGGAGGCCCCGCTGCCCCAGCGGGCCGCCGAGCTGATCGGCTACCCGCCGACCGAGCGGTACGCCTTCGCCGTGGAGGCCACCGTGGAGGGCGAGTTCGCCGTGGCGGCGCTCGCCGGGCGTGGGCTCGCGCTCGAACCGGCCGGCTCCTGACCGGCGTGGGACCCGCGTCCGGGCGCGGGTCCCACGGACCGGGGACGGCCGCCCGGCCTCCCCCGACGACGAAGGACGGCCATGGACACCCCTCTCGCACCGCCCCGCACGTTCCGCGTCCGCGTCCCGGGCTCGACGTCACTCACGAACCGGGCGCTGCTGCTCGCCGACGCGGCCGACGTGCTCACCGCCCCCTTGCCAGCGAGGACACCGTGGCGTTCCGCGACGCGCTGACCCGCCTGGGCTCCCGCGTCGAGCCGTCGCCCGACGACAGCGCCTGCCGGGTCACCGGCACCGACCGCGAGCCGGACGGCGGCGGCGGCCGGATCCGGTGCGCGGCCGCGGGCCACGGCGACTTCGTGTTCGAGGCCGGCGCACAGCTCACCGCCCGCCCCGTGGCCCCGCTCGCCGACGCGCTGCGCCGCCTGGGCGCCCTGGTGGACACCGCCCCGGGCGGGACGCCACCCCTGCGGGTACGGGCCCGGGGTCTCGACGGCGGCGGCCTGGACGTCGACGGCGGGCTCAGCAGCCGGCTCCCGAGCGGGCTGCTCATGGCGGGCCCGCTCCTGCGCACTCCCCTGCTGGTCCGGGTGCGCGAGACGGCCAGCCGCCCCTACGTCGACATGACGGTCGCGCTGATGCGGCACTTCGGCGCCGAGGTGGCCATGGACGTCCCGGGCGAGTTCACCGTCCGCCCCACCGGTTACCGCGCCGCGCGTCGCCTGCCACCGCGACCACCGGATCGCGATGGCGTTCTCCGTGCTGAACCTGCGCACCGGGAACCGCACCCTGGACGACCCCGGCTGCGTCGCCGGGGCCTTCCCCGGCTTCCACGAGGAGATGCGCCGGCTCTCCCCCCAGCATCCGCTGCCGGTCTCCGCCCGGCAGTGACACCGCACCCACGCACCCACCACCGGAAGGAACGGGACGAACCATGGCACACGTCATCATTGCCGGGGGCGGCATCGGCGGACTCGCGACGGCGTTGTCGCTGGCCCGGTTCGGACACCGCTCCACCGTGCTCGAACGCAGCGGGACCTTCGCGGAGATCGGCGCCGGCATCCAGCTCGGCCCCAACGCCTTCCACGCCCTCGATCGCCTCGGCATCGGCGAGAGCGTGCGCGAACGCGCGGTGTTCATCGACGAGTTGCGCTTCATGGACGGCACCACCGGCGAGAAGGTCGCCGCCATGGAACTGACCGGCGCCTACCGCGAGCGGTTCGGCAACCCGTACGCGGTGGTGCACCGCGGCGACCTGTACCAGCCGCTGCTCGCCGCCTGCCAGGAGCTGGACGGCGTCGAGCTCCTCGCCGATGCCGCGGTGCGGGACTACGAGCAGGACGCCGCGGGCGTCACCGTGCGCACCGCCGACGGGAGGACCTTCCGCGGCACGGCGCTGATCGGCGCGGACGGCATCCGTTCCACCGTGCGCGCGGCGATGCTGGGAGACGGCGAACCCCGCGTCTCGGGCCACACCATCTACCGCTCGGTGATCCCGATCGAGAAGGTGCCGGAGGAGCTGCGCTGGAACGCGGTCACCCTGTGGGCCGGGCCCAAGTGGCACTTCGTGCACTACATCATCGGCGGCGGCAGGCACCTCAACCTCGCGGTCACCCGTGACGACGGGGCAACCGTGCCCGTGGCCGGGCGGGAGGCCGAACGCGACCGCGTGCTCGGCCGGTTCCCCGAGATCGGCGCCACCGCCCGCCGTCTGCTCGAACTCGGCGAAGGGTGGCGCGAGTGGGTGCTGTGCGACCGTGACCCGGTGCGGACCTGGACCGACCGGCGCGTCGTCCTGGTCGGTGACGCCGCCCACCCCATGCTGCAGTACGCGGCGCAGGGCGCCTGCCAGGCGCTGGAGGACGCCGTGGTCCTCGGCGACCTGCTCGACGGGATGGACCGGGACGACACCGAACAGCGCCTGGAGAAGTTCAACGCCGTGCGCCGTGAACGCGCGGGGCGCACCCAGTTGATCGCCCGGCGGATGGGCAGCGACCTCTACCACCCGGCGGGTGGGGCGGCCAGGGAGCGCAACGCGATGCTCTCCGCGCTGACGCAAGGGGAGATGCGGGACCGCGTCTCCTGGCTGCACGGTGACCGTGACTTCACCGACGGCGGCCTCGGGGGGGAGCGTTGAGCAGGCTGCGCTGGCTGACCGCGGGAGAGTCCCACGGTCCGGCTCTCGTCGCGACGCTGGAGGGGCTTCCCGCCGGTGTGCCGATCACCACCGCCATGGTGGCGGACCACCTGGCGCGGCGGCGGCTCGGGTACGGCCGCGGGGCACGGATGAAGTTCGAGCGGGACGAGGTCGCCTTCCTGGGCGGGGTGCGGCACGGCCTCACCCTCGGCTCCCCGGTCGCCATCACGGTGGGCAACGCCGAGTGGCCCAAGTGGGAGCAGGTGATGGCCGCCGACCCGGTCGACCCCCGGGTCCTCCAGGGGCTCGCCCGCAATGCCCCGCTGACCCGCCCGCGGCCCGGCCACGCCGACCTGGCCGGCATGCAGAAGTACGGCTTCGACGAGGCCCGCCCGGTCCTGGAGCGCGCCTCCGCGCGGGAGACCGCGGCCCGCGTGGCCCTCGGCGCGGTCGCCCGCTCCCACCTGAAGGAGACGGCCGGCATCGAGATCGTCTCGCACGTGGTGGAACTGGCCTCCGCGAAGGCACCGTACGGCGTCCGCCCGACCCCGGCCCACGCGGCGAGGCTGGACGCGGACCCGGTGCGGTGCCTGGACGCGGACGCCTCGAAGGCGATGGTCGCCGAGATCGACCGGGCCCACCAGGAGGGCGACACCCTCGGCGGTGTGGTCGAGGTGCTCGCGTACGGCGTGCCGGTGGGCCTCGGCTCGCACGTCCACTGGGACCGGCGGCTGGACGCCCGGCTGGCCGCCGCGCTGATGGGCATCCAGGCGATCAAGGGCGTCGAGGTCGGCGACGGCTTCGAACTGGCCCGGGTGCCCGGTTCCCGGGCGCACGACGCCATCCTCGCCACCCCGGAGGGGGTCAGGCGGGCGTCCGGCCGCTCCGGCGGCACCGAGGGCGGCCTGTCCACCGGCGAGCCGCTGCGGGTGCGTGCCGCGATGAAGCCGATCGCGACCGTGCCGCACGCCCTGGCCACCATCGACGTGGCCACCGGCTCGGCCGCCCCGGCGCACCACCAGCGCTCCGACACCTGCGCCGTCCCGGCCGCCGGAATCGTCGCCGAGGCCATGGTCGCGCTGGTGCTCGCGGACGCGGTGGCCGAGAAGTTCGGCGGGGACTCCGTCGCCGAGACCCGCCGCAACGTGCGGTCCTACCTCGAACACCTGCGGATCCGGTAAGCGGGCGGGGCCGTGGGTGGGTCGTACCCCACCCACGGCCCCGGTCGGTTGTGGTCCCGGCACACCCCGTACCGACGCCGTATTCTGCCGGTCAAAACTCGGCAATCGGTATGTCAATACAAAGTTCATATATTCCGACTGAAGGTGACCACCGATGCAGCCGGGCACGCATTCAGGTACCCGGAACACCTCGTAGGATCGGGGTCACTCCAGCGATGGTTGAGGTGCGGCCACCAAGGCCCACCCCCATACCGCTGGAGCATCGTGAACACACTGGCCCTCGGTACAAGCGGCTCAGCCGGCGCCCTGACGCTGTCCCACCAGCGCGGCGCCCCCCACGACACCGAGGTATCCGACGACATCGTCAACGAACTGAGCGCCGTCCTCTTCTCCCTGCTGGGCCGGAAGGACCGCCGACTGCGCGCGGAACAGTACCTGCGTGGTCTGCTGACCACACCCGGCCGCAAGTCCATCCGCAACATCGCCGCCCGGTTGGGCGGGGCCGGGGTGGACCAGAGCCTGCACCACTTCATCTCCAGCTCCGCTTGGGACTGGCGCCCCCTGCGCATCGCCTTGGCCGACTACGTCGAGCAGACGGCGGCCCCCCAGGCGTGGGTGGTCCGGCCGATCCACATCCCCAAGGCCGGCCGGCACTCGGTGGGCGTGGACCAGCAGTTCGCGCCGCATCTGGGCCAGGTCTTCCGCGGCCAGCAGGCCCTCGGCGTGTGGCTCGCCTCCCCCGAGCTGAGCGTGCCCGTCAACTGGCGGATGGTGCTCCCCGATCCCTGGATCAACGACCCCGAGCGGCGCGAGCAGGCCGAACTCCCGGCGGGAATGGGGGCGGAGAGCGCGGGAGAGTGCGCCGTGTCCGCCGCCGTGGAGATGGCGCGGCTGTGGAACATCCCGCACCGCCCCGTCCTGCTGGACCTGCGGCGGCGCGGCGACATCTTCGCCGCGACGGACCAACTGACCTCGGGCGGCGTGCCCTTCCTGATCCGGATCAGCCCGTCCAGCCGGATGGCCGTGGCGGACCCGGCGCTGCCGGGCTACCGGGCCGGCTCGCTGCCCGCCCAGCGGGTCCTCGAACTGGTCAAGGGAGTGCGGATCCCCGTCTCCTGGCCCGACGCGTCCCACGGGAACACCGCGCGCACCACCCTGGCCGCGACCGTCCCCGTCACCATGCCGGGCCCCGCCAGGAGCAGGCCCCGGCGCCTGCTCCTGCTGGGCGAGTGGTCCGACCCGGCGCAGCCCCCCTCCCAGCTGTGGATCACCGACATGACCCACGCGTCGGTCGGACCGCTGCTGCGCCTGGCCAAGCTGAACGGCCGGGTGGAGCAGGACCTCGCCGGCATCGGCGATCGGGTCGGACTGCGCGACTTCGTGGGACGCTCCTTCCGCGGCTGGCACCGCCACATGACGCTGGCCTCCGTGGCGCACACGGCGATAGCCCTGGGCGCCTGCGGCTAGTGCCGAGCCGAGCCATGCCGTACCGGACCATCGGCGTGACCACCTGGCCGGACGCGTGCGGGTCCGTGAGGTGGCGGGCCCGGACGGTGCTGCCGTCTGCCCGGAGCGGAGATCACCGGACCCCGGCCCGCCCCGCCTCCGTCTCCACCGGCGAAGAAGGTCTCAGGAGCTGTCCGCCCCCGGGGAACCGAGGCGCAGCACGGCCCTCATCCGGTGCATCCGCAGGGCCAGTTGGACGTCCAGGAGGCGACTCGGCTGCTGCCAGCTCTCCCCCATCAGCGTGGAGACGCGCTCCAGCCGCCGCGACACGGTGTTGGGGTGGACGTGGAGCGTTTCGGCGGCCTTGCTCGGGCTGGAGCCCGTGGCGAAGTACGCCTCCAGCGTCTCGGTGAGATCGGTGGCGTGCGTGCGGTCGTAGTCGAGCACCGGTCCGATGACGGAGTCGACGAAGCCGCTCGCGTCGTGCGTCTCGGACAGCAGCAGGCCCATGAAGCCGAGGTCCTCCAGGGACGAGGCGCTTCCGGTGGCGTCAAGCGTGGTCAGCGCCTCCAGGCAGCGCAGCGCTTCCGTGTGCAGGCGGGTGACGTCACCCACGCCCCGCCCCGGCCCGGCCGCGCCCACGGTCACCGGCTGATCCAGCATCGACGTCAGCTCGCCGCCCACGGAGCGCGCGACGGCCGAGGCGTCCGTACCGGGCAGCAGCAGCATGATGCAGCCGTCCTGAACGGTCTTGAGACCGCCCTGGCCGTGGGCGTAGGAGGAGGCCCACACGACGGCGCGTCCGTATCCAGCGCTCTCGGGGCGCACTGCCAGCAGGACGAACGGCTCCGCCAGGTTCATGCCGATCTCGCTGAGGCTCTGTTCGAGATGGCGCGCCTGCCGCGGGCCGCGCGACGACAGGGCGAGCAGTTCGTCGAAAAGGAAGTCGTGCACCGGCGCCTGCGTCACCGCCGTACCGCGCTGCAGGAGCAGGTGGAGGGCGAAGGACTGGGCGGCGAGGCATACCAGCTGCTGGTCCACCCCGACCAGCGCGGCGTTGGGGCGCATCACGACGAAGCCCAGGTTCTCGGCGCCGGCCAGCACCGGCACCACCCAGGTCCCCTCCTCGTGCAGCACCGGCGTGCGGCCCGCGTGGGCCTTCCAGGACGTCTCCGCCACCGCGGCGTCGTCCAGGTCCGGCAGGCCGGCGGTGGCCACCATGACGCGGCCGGCGGGGTCGCGCAGCTGCATGACGCCGTCCAGCGCGTCGGCGGCGGCCCGGGCCACGGTGTCGAGGTCCGCTCGGGACAGCAGCAGGCCCAGCATGCGGCTGTGGGCGTCCCCGAGCTGTTCGAGCCTGGCCATCGTCATCCGGGCGTGGAAGCCGTCCAGTTCGAGCGCGGTCACCTCGCTCCTGGCGTCCTGGAGCCGCTCCGCGCGTTCGATCGCCACGGCGCCGAACGCGGCCAGCGAGCTCACCAGCCCGATCTCGTCCGGGGTGAGGTGCCGCACCGTGCGGGAGGCGCAGACCAGGACCCCCAGGGCGCTGTCGCCGTGGAGCAGGGGGACGGCGAGCAGCGACCTGATGCCCTCGGCGCGGATGAACTCGTCGCCCTCCCTCCGGCAGTTCTCCAGGGCGGGATCGCGCAGGTAGTCGGCGGTCCACAGCGGGACTCCGGTGGCGATGGCCTGCCGCCCCAGGTCGCGCAGCAGGGGCACCCCCGGCACGATGACCGTGGTCGCCCCCTCGGCGGCGCGCAGCAGCAGCCCGTCGTCCTCGTCGTGCAGGCAGATGCACGCGAAGTCCGTGTTGATGATCCGCTTGAGGCACCGGGTGATGACCCTGAGGAGTTCGCCCAGGTCGTTCTGCTGGGTCATGTCGCGTGCCGTGTCGACCAGTTCGGCGAGTGCGTCCGCGTGCTGCCGGCGCCGGGCCTGGAGCGCGTTGATGACGTACGCCAGCCTGACCGCCTGTTCGAGACCGACCCGCTCGGCCGCGGAGCCCTCCTGGTCCGCGCGCCGCAGGAGTTCCTCGTAGCTCTCCAGGGGTGCTTCTTCGACGAGGAGGCGGAGCACGGCGAGCAAGTCGGGGCGGCGCGTACCGACTTCGTCTTCCATCCCCCGCCTCTTCCGGCCGTCCGACTTCGACGAACCTAGACAGTGTCCAACCAGATCGTCAAGCGTTCACCTCCGCGCCGGCGGCCGGGTGCGCGCCCGCCCCCGGGACGACTCGTCCAGCCGACTTGCCGGTCCGTCGGGTGACGCGCGCACCCGGCGCCAGGCCGCTCACCGCGTCCGTCAGACCCTTTCAGACCCTTTGCAGCGACCCGATCCCGTGGGCGGCCGCGAGGCTGAGGGCGCGGCCGCTGCCGCAGGTCGAGCGCGGCCCCTGCCGGCCCGTCACGAGGCGGTGCGCCGTGAAGGACAAGGCGTTGCGGCGCCGGTGCAGGTGACGCCTGATCACCTCGGGGTCATGGCCCCTGGTGTCCAGGTCGGCCTTCAACTGGGCGTACGGCGACGCGGGCGGGGGGAACCGGCTGAGGAGCTGCGCCAGGTCGGCGCACAGCTCCCGCCAGCGCCCCAGCCTGAAGTCCACGTCGATCCACCGGTCCACGGCCCGCTGCCAGGAGTCGGTGAGCAGGGCCGCGTGAGAACGCAGATGCGGCCCTTGGGCGACTCCGGCGAACGGAGCGGCGGTCCAGAGGTCCAACGCCTCGCGCAGCCGCCGGCTCGCCAGGCCCAGGTCCCCCGCCTCCATGGCGCGGTAGCCCGCTCCAGCCGTCCGCTCGAACGCCCGGGCGTCGCTGGAGCCGCCGCCGGTCCCCAGCCGGTACCCGCCGGGCACCCAGGTCAGCACCTCCTCGGCCGTCCGCCCGCCGCCCTCCGTCTGCAGGGCCTCGCCGATCGCGGCACGCAACTGCCGCACGTGCGCCTCCAGCATCTGCCCCGCGTTCTCGGGCACCTCCTCCGGCCACAACTCCTCGGCCATGGCGCACGTCGGCACGACACGATCGGCAGAGGCCACCAGCAGCGCGAGAACCTGTCTGGTCGCCGCCGACGGCGGAGTGATCGACACTCCCCCTTCGTACACCGCCAGTCCGCCAAGAACCTTCAGGTCCATGTCGATCCCCTCCCGCTCGGGCCGTCGCCCGATTCGCAGTACCCCGGAACCGCTTCCTCGCTGCCGACCTCGGCCCGTGTGCCCGGCGCCGACGGTCCGGCGTGATCGGTCATCGCGTTCGTACGGGTGGCCCACCTGTTGGTCGCTCGGCCCTCCGCACGGCGGGCTCCGCCGTGCGGACCCGTCGCGGCCCAGAACGCCGAGACGCCCATCCCGCGGCACGAGGCCGCACCTGCAGAGCCCGGTCGGGCAGACCGGTCGCAGCTCGCCTCCCCCGCCCAGACACTGCCCGGTTCTCCGCACCCGAAACGGCCGCATCACGCAGCCTACGCCCACCCGTCCGGCGCCAGTGCGCGATCGGAGGCAAGCGGGCCCGCAGAGCCTCGGGACGGGTTCGGGGAAGCCGACCCGACACGAGAGGTCGTGCGAGGAGGACCCTGCCCCGCATTCGTGGAACAAGGCCACGACCCGCATCAATGCGGCGAACTCCAGTCAGTGCAAGAGGAGTTGAACCTGCGACTCCTTGACCCTCAGTGACGGGTCCCGAGCAGGCGGCCAACTTGGCTTTCAGGAAAAAGAGTTGACTGTCGAGCATTACTTGCATGGCTCATGGGAGCCGACGGGGGCCGAAGATGCCCAACCGCGTCCACATGCGTCCATCGGCGGTCACCAGCGACCAAAGCGGCTGGTCCCGAAATGGCCTCAAGGCCCAGCGCCAGGATCAGATACGCGGGCTACCGGGCGTGCGGGGAACGCGACCTCATCCCGGCGTTCGGCCACCGGCGCCTCCTGGACCTGCGGCCCGAGCACATCGACGAACGGATCACCGCCCAACTCGACGCCGGCCGGGGCACGGTCACCGTCCACCGGGCCGCCTCCACCCTGCGCAACGCACTGAACGCCGCCGTGCGCTCCGTCCCGCCCAAGCCCCGCGCCGCGGCGAAGCCCTCGTCCTCCACTGGACCGACATCCACCTCGTGGACCGCACCCTCTTCGTCCGTTGGAGCCTGGCCGCCATCGACAACGGCCGCCTCACCCTCGGCCGGCCGAAGACACCGGCCGGCCGCGCCTGGATCAGCCTCTCCCCCAGCGTCGCCGCAGCGCTGCACCGCCAGGCCGCGCTCCAGATGAACGCCCGCCCCGAAGGCCGGCTCGAAGGGCTCGTCTTCCCGCCCGCTCTCGACCTCCTCGTCCGCACGCGGGCGGGCGCCCGCCCCGGGTGCCCGCCCGCGCCGTCACCCCAGGGCGTCCGCCGCGCCCGCGCCCGCGAAGGACAGCGCGGTGCCGAGCAGCACCGTGACCGCGAGGTACAGCCCGGAGAGCGCCAGCCGGCGGGTCGAGGCGAGGGTGAAGACCTCGTAGGAGAAGGTCGACCAGGTGGACAGCGCCCCGCAGAAGCCGGTGGCCAGCAGCAGCCGGGCGTGGGCGTCCAGGTGCCCGTCGAGCGCCGCCTGGGAGAGGAAGCCCAGCAGCAGGCAGGCGGCGGCGTTGGCGGCCAGCGTCCCGAACGGGAACGGGCTGTGCACCCGGGACTTGACGGCCACTCCGGTCAGGTAGCGGGTCGGCGCGCCGAGCAGGCCGCCGAGCAGCACGAGCAGCCAGTCAGCGGCCATCGGACGCCTCCTGGTGCGCCGGGACGCCCACCACGGCGCGGGCCGCGAGCACGCCGATCGCGACTCCGCCCAGCGCCGCCGCCACCGTCAGCACCAGGTACGCCGCGGCCGTGACCGGGGCTCCGTCGCGCACCAACTCACGGATGTCGTCCGTGTAGTGGGAGAACGTGGTGAAGCCGCCGAGGAAACCGGTGCCCAGCAGCGCCCCCGCCAGCTTCTTCCACCGGGGGAAGCGGGCCGCCAGTACCGTCGTCAGGGCGCCCATCGCCAGGCAGCCAACCGCGTTGACCAGCAGAATCGGCCAGGGGAACTCCGTCCCGGAGGTCGGCCACAGCAGCTCCACCCCGTACCGGGCCCCCGCGCCGAGCGACCCGCCCACCGCCACCGCCGCGACCACCGGCGGTTGCCGGCCCGGTGCGTGCTCGGAGTGGGCATGGCCGGGGGGCCGGACCGGATGGTCCGCCAGGTCGAAGTACGGGTTGGTCATCAGGTTCCTCCGAGAACCGTCGGTGGGCCGAACGGGCGGAAACCGTGGACACCCACGGTGAACCGTGCGGCCGATCGGCCGTAGCGGGATAAACAGGACTGCCGATCGCATTCGTCGTGGAGAAGGCTATTCCACGCATATCGGAAGTCCGGGCAAGGAATGAGGACAGAGCGTGACAGACAGTGCCGCCGGAGGCACGCGCCGGGCCCTGGACCGCGAACCGCTGACCTACCTGACCGCCGCGCTGCGCGGCGTGGGGCAGGTCGACCTGCAGCCCCGACTGCTCACCGGCGCGCTCATCCTGGCCGCGCTCTGGGCGGCGGGCTGGCGGGTCGGCCTGTTCGCCACCCTGGGGACGCTGGTCTCCACCGCCGCGGCCTACGCCCTCGGCGTCGACCGCGGCTCCATCGCCCAGGGCCTGCAAGGCTATTCGGGCTGCCTCACCGGTATCGCCCTGATCGGCTCGCTCGGCAACCACCCCGCCACGTACGTGCTCACCGCGGTCGGCTGCGTGCTCTGCACGGTCCTCACCGCCGCGCTCGCCACCCTCACCCGGCCGTACGGGCTGACGCCGTTGACCGCGCCGTTCTGCATCGTCTCCGGAGTGATGGTCCTGGGCGCGCCGTCCTTCGCCCGGATCTGGCACGGCGCCCCCGCACCCGTCGCCGACCCCACCTCCGGGGACACCGGCATCACCTTCTCCGACCTCTGGCACGCGTTCTTCACCAACGTCTCCCAGGTCTTCCTGGTGGACAGCTGGTACGTGGGCCTGATCATGCTGGTCGGCCTGGCCTTCGCGGGCGTGCGGGTGCTGCTCGCCGCCGCCCTGGGCAGCGTGGCCGGCATCGTCGCGGGCTGGCTGCTCGGCGCGCCCACCGCGCAGATCGCCGACGGCATCTACGGCTACAACGCCGTCCTGGTCGGCATCGCGCTCGGCGCGGTGTTCCTCGCCAACACCCCCTGGAACATCGGCTACGCGCTGTTCGGCGCGCTCCTGACCACCGGGCTGACCGCGGCGATCACCTCGCTCTTCACGCCCTTCCACGGCCACACCTTCACCTGGCCGTTCATCCTCACCACCTGGGCGCTGATGGCCGCCGTCCCGCAGCTCCCCAGGCTGCGGGCCGCCACCGCGGACTGACGCCCCGTCACCGAGCCGTACCGTCCCGTCCCCGTCCCCGTCCCGAGGAAGGCCCCACGATGAACCTCGCGCCCCGCGAGATCGACAAACTCGTCGTCTACGTGGTCGCGGACCTGGCTCGCAAGCGCCAGGCCCGCGGCCTCAAGCTGAACTACAGCGAAGCCGTCGCGCTGATCACCGAGGCCATCCTGGAGGCGGCCCGGGACGGCAGGTCCGTCGCTGACTGCATGGAGCTCGGCCGGCACGTGCTGGGCACCGCCGACTGCATGGACGGGGTCCGGCAGATGCTGCCGCTGCTCCAGGTCGAGGCGTCCTTCGTGGACGGCACCAAACTGGTCTCGGTGCACGACCCCATCGGCGGCTGACGGTGCCTGACCGTCCCGCCCACACCTTCGCGGTCTGCGGCCACGAGTCCGCGCACGGCACCGCGTTGCGCGACCTCGCCGGGCCCGGCACCACCGTGGTCACCAGCGGGCGCGAACTGTACCGGGCGCTGGCCGCCCACCCGGCCGGCCGGCCCCTCGCGGTCGTCCCGATGACGCTCGGCCGCGACCCCGAGCTCGCCGCCGACGCCGCCCGCACCGTCCGCGCCCTGCCGCCCGGACCGCGCTCCGGCGTCGCCGTCGCCGAGCCGTTCGGCACGCCCGCCCACCTGGTCGGCTGGCTGCGGGCCGCCGCCTCCACCGTCCCCGCCGACGCCGCGTTGCTGCTCACCGCACCCGCCGGCGACCCGTACGAGGACGCCGAGCTGTACCGGGTCGCGCACCTGGTGCGCAGCCACGGACGACACCGGCTGGTGGAGGTCGCGCTGGTGGGCGGCGACCCCGCCCCGGCCGAGGGCGTCCGGCGCTGCGGGTTGCTCGGGGCCCGCGAGGTCGCCGTGCTGTCCGCCTCGTTCCTGCCGCCCGTGCCGCCGCAGGCACCTGACGGCGTGTCGGTCACCGGACGCGGGCCGCTGCTCGGCCCCGCCGCGCTGGCCGCGGTGCTCTCCGCCCGGGCCACCGCCGCCGTGCGGCGGCTGCGGGAGAGCGGCGAGGACGGCTCGGCGGCCGCACTGGCCGCCGCCGAGCAGCACGGCCTCGGCCACAGCCACGGGCCCGGCGGGCACAGCCACGACCACGGCGACCACGTGCACGGCGACCACCCGCACCACCATCACCACGATCCGGAGGACGCCCACGGCCACCCCCGGACCCCGCAGGCCCAGCACACCCACACGTCCCCGCTGACGGGCGCAAGGAGTCACCAGTGACATTCGGCAAGTACCTGTACGGCGACGGCGACATCGAGATCAACGCCGGTCGGCGCACCGTCACCGTCGAGGTGGTCAACACCGGCGACCGGGCCGTCCAGATCGGCTCGCACTACCACTTCTTCGAGGTCAACGCAGCCCTGCGGTTCGACCGCGACCGGACCCTCGGCATGCACCTGAACATCCCCGCCGGGACCTCGGTGCGGATCGAGCCGGGCGGCACCCGCGAGGTCGAGCTGTGCGAGTACGGCGGCACCGGCCGGCTGGTCGGGTTCAGCGGCCTGCTGAACGGCTCCACGGTCTCGCACCAGGCCCGGATCGAGGCCTTCCGCAAGGCGTACGCGGACGGCTTCCAGGGCGCGGAGGAGAACGGCGGCGGCACGGGCACCGCAGGCGGTGCGGACGCCGCGAAGAAGCACGAGGGCAGCGCGAAGAAGAAGGGCGCCAACTGATGCCGATCATGACCCGCCAGCAGTACACCGACATGTTCGGGCCCACCGTCGGCGACCGGTTCCAACTCGCCGACACCAACCTGGTCGTGGAGGTGGAGAAGGACTACAGCGAGGGCCTGTACGGCGACGAGATCGTCTACGGCGGCGGCAAGACCATGCGTGACGGCATGGGTGCCGACCCGCAGGCCACCGCCGCGCAGGGCGCCCTGGACACCGTGATCACCAACGTGGTGGTGATCGATCCGGTGATCGGCATCGTCAAGTGCGACATCGGCATCAAGGACGGCTTCATCGCGGGCATCGGCAAGTCCGGCAACCCGCAGACGCAGAACGACGTCCACCCGAACCTGGTGATCGGCCCCGGCACCGAGGCGATCTCCGGCGAGCACCTGATCGCCACCGCCGGCGCGATCGACACCCACGTGCACCTGATCTCCCCGCAGCAGGCCGAACAGGCGCTGACCAACGGCATCACCACCCTGATCGGCGGCGGCACCGGCCCCTCCGACGGCACCAACGGCACCACCTGCACGCCCGGCCCGTTCAACATCGCCCGCTTCCTCCAGGCCGTCGAGGAGGTGCCGGTCAACATCGGCATCATGGGCAAGGGCAACGGCAGCCTGCCGGCCGCCCTGGACGAGCAACTGGTGGCCGGTGCCTGCGCGTTGAAGGTGCACGAGGACTGGGGCGCCACCCCCGCGGTGATCGACAACGCGCTCTCGGTGGCCGACCGGCACGACGTGCAGGTGGCGATCCACACCGACAGCCTCAACGAGTCCGGGTTCTTCGAGGACACCCGCTCGGCGATCGACGGCCGCACCATCCACACCTTCCACTCCGAGGGCGCGGGCGGCGGCCACGCCCCCGACATCCTGCGGGTCACCGGCGAGCCCAACATCCTGCCGTCCTCCACCAACCCGACGCTGCCGTACACCAGGAACTCGGTGGACGAGCTGCTCGACATGGTGATGGTCTGCCACCACCTCAACCCCGACATCCCCGAGGACGTCTCCTTCGCCGACAGCCGGGTCCGGGCCGAGACCATCGCCGCCGAGTCGGTGCTGCACGACCTCGGCGTGATCAGCATGTTCTCCTCCGACTCGCAGGCCATGGGCCGGGTCGGCGAATCCGTCACCCGGGCCTTCCAGACCGCGCACCACTGCAAGGACAAGCGCGGCCCGCTGGAGGGCGACAGCACCCGCAACGACAACCAGCGGGTGCTGCGCTACCTGGCCAAGGTCACCATCAACCCGGCCATCGCCACCGGCATCGCCGACCACGTCGGCTCGCTGGAGACCGGGAAGCTCGCCGACATCGTGCTCTGGCCGATCCACTCGTTCGCCGCCAAGCCCAAGATGATCATCAAGGGCGGGATCATCTCCTGGGCCCAGATGGGCGACCCCAACGCCTCCCTGCCCACCCCCCAACCGGTGCTCTACCGGCCGATGTTCGGCCAGTTCGGCAGCGCCCAGCAGGCCACCCACGTGACCTTCATGTCGCAGGCCGGGATCGCCGCCGGGGTCCCCGAAGAGCTCGGCCTCAAGCGCAGGGTCCTGCCGGTCCGCGGCACCCGCGTCATCGGCAAGCACAACATGGTCCGCAACAACGCGCTGCCGAAGGTCGAGGTCGACCCGGAGACCTTCAAGGTCACCCTGGACGGCGAGGTCGCCACCATCGACCCCGCCGAGACGCTGCCGCTCAACCACCTGTACTTCGTGGTGTAGCGGATGTTCACCGGTCCGGACGTCCCGGAGCGCGAGTCCCCCGGGCAGCCGCCGCTCGGGGAACTCCCCGCCCTGCTGGTCGGCCTGCAACTCGCCGACTCGGCCTTTCCCAGCGGCTTCTACACCCTCTCGCACAGCCTGGAGGGCTACGCCCAGGCCCGCGCCGTCACCCCCGACACACTGGCCGGCCTGCTCGCCGACCTGCTCCGGCACGCCGTCGGCCCCGGCGACGCCACCGCCCTCGCGCTGGCCCACCGGGCCGCCGCCGCGGGCGAACTGGACCGGGCCGCCGAGATCGACCGGCGGCTGTACGCGGGCAAGCTGAGCCGCGAGATGCGGCAGGCCGCCACCCGCACCGGCCGCCAACTGCTCGACCTGGCCGCCGAGGTCTTCGGGTCCCCCGTGATCGCCGACCACCTGCGGCAGGTGACGGACCGCAGGGCCCCCGGCTGCCAGGCCGTCGCCGCCGGGGTGGTGTACGCCGCCGCGGGCGTCCCCGCCGCCCAGGCGGTCGCCGCCGACCTGTTCGCGTTCTCCGCCAGCTTCGCCGGGGCCGCCCTGCGGCTGCGGCTCACCGACCACCGCAAGGCCCAGGTGCTGCTGCGCGGCACCGCCCCCGTGATCGAGGAGACCGTCCGGGCCGCGCTCCGCCGCGACCTCGCCGACCTCGGCTCGACCGCCTTCGCCTCCGACGTCATGTCCGGCCGCCACGAGCGCGCCGAGGCCCGCCTGTTCGCCAGCTGACCCACCGTCACGAACCCGTAAGGAAGCAGGAGCACAGTGGACGACAACGTACTGCGGATCGGCATCGGCGGCCCCGTCGGCTCCGGCAAGACCGCGCTGATCGAGGCGCTGGTGCCGGTGCTGATCGCCCGCGGCCACCGCCCCGCCGTGATCACCAACGACATCTACACCCAGGAGGACGCCCAGCACGTCCGCCGCACCCTGGCCGGGATCCTCGACCCGGAGCTGGTGGTCGGCGTGGAGACCGGCGCCTGCCCGCACACCGCGGTCCGCGACGACCCGACGATGAACCTGGCCGCCGGGGCCGAACTCCTGGAGCGCTTCCCCGGGGTCGACACCCTGATCTACGAGTCCGGCGGCGACAACCTCACCCTGACCTTCAGCCCCGCCCTGGTCGACGTCTTCGTGTTCGTCCTGGACACCGCCGAGGGCGAGAAGATGCCCCGCAAGCGCGGCCCCGGCATCACCGAGTCCGACCTGCTGGTCATCAACAAGATCGACATCGCGCAGTACGTCCGCACCGACATCGGCGTCATGGAGTCCGACGCGCACAAGGTCCGCGACGGCAAGCCCGTCGTCCTGACCAACTCGCTCGACGGCACCGGCATCGAGGACCTCGCCGCGTTCCTCAACAACCGCCGCAAGGCGCTGATCTGACATGGCCTCCGCCCCGTCCCGCCCGGCCGCGACCGTCGACCGGCTCGACGCGGCGCACTGGTCCGCCGGCCGCCTCCCCGCCGAGGTGGCCGGCTGGGCCGCGCGCCCCGACACCCTCGCCCCCGGCTCGGCCGCCAAGGTCGGCATCCTCGACCTGGCCTTCGCCGTCCGAGACGGCCGCACCGAACTCGTCGAGCGGTACCAGAAGACCCCGCTACAGATCATGCGCCCGATGCGGCTCGACCCCGACCGGCCCGACGCCGTCCACGTCTACCTGATGGCCACCGGCGGCGGCGTCACCCAGGCCGACCGCTACCGCATCGACGTGCGCTGCGGCCCCGGCACCCGGGTCCACCTCACCACCCAGGCCGCCACCAAGGTGTTCCGGATGGAACAGGACTACGCCACCCAGCTCGTCCACCTCGGCACCGAACCGGGCGCCCACCTCGAGTACCTGCCCGACCCGCTGATCCCGTTCCGCGACTCCCGCTTCTACCAGCGCACCACCGCCACCGTCGCCCCCGGCTCCACCCTCGTCCTCGGCGAGACCGTCACCGCCGGCCGGCTCGCCCGCGACGAGCGCCACGACTACCGGGTCCTCGCCACCGACCTGGAGATCCGCCGCCCCGACGGCACCCTGCTCGCCCTCGACACCCAGCGCCTGGTCCCGGACGGCGACCGGCGCACCGTCACCGGCCCCGCCGTGTTCGCCGGGCACGACCACCTCGCCACCCTGTACGTGGTCAGCGACCTGCGCCCCGCCGCCGAGATCGCCGACACCCTGCACCGCGCCCTCGACGGCCAGGGCCTGCTGTACGGCGTCTCCACCCTCCCCGAGGACTCCGGCGCCTGGCTGCGCCTCCTGGAGGACAGCCCGATCCGCACCGCCGCAGCCCTCGACAGCGCCCGCCGGGCCGTCCACCTGCTGCTCACCGGTGCCCCCGCGCCCGCCCTCCGCAAGACCTGACCCGCCGTCGACCCTGCAGTCCGACGCGCCCCGACCGCCCCGACCGCCCCGACCGCCCCGTCCCCGTTCCGGAGGTACGTACCGTGCTCCACGCACCCCCGCCGATGCCCCCGGCCTACAACGCCGGGGACACGGCCTGGCTGCTCGCCTCCACGGCCATGGTCCTGCTGATGACGCCCGGCCTGGCGTTCTTCTACGGCGGCATGGTCCGGCTCAAGCACATCCTGATGATGATCAAGATGAGCTTCGCGGCCCTCGCCTTCGGCAGCCTGGTCTGGTGGGCCCTCGGCTACACCCTCGCCTTCGGCCCGGACGCCGGCGGGGCAGGCCTGATCGGCACCCTCGACCAGGCGTTCTTCCACGGCATCCGGATCAACACGCTCAGCGGCGCCATCCCGACCTACATCTTCGCCACCTTCCAGATGGGCTTCGCCGTCGTCACCGTCGCCCTGATCAGCGGCTCGATCGCGGACCGGGCCCGGATGCGCGGCTGGCTGGTGTTCGTCCCGCTCTGGCTGCTGCTCGTCTACGCGCCCGTCGCGCACTGGGTGTTCTCCCCGGACGGCTGGATCCACGCCGACCTCGGCGCCCTCGACTTCGCCGGCGGCCTCCCCGTCGAACTCGGCTCCGGCGCGGCCGGCCTCGCCGTCGCCGTCGCCCTGCGCGGCCCCCGCGACTGGGCCCGCCGCGAGGAGCGCCCCAACAACATCCCGCTGGTGGTGATCGGCGTCGGACTGCTCTGGTTCGGCTGGTTCGGCTTCAACGCCGGCTCCGCCCTCAACGACCAGGGCACCGCCGCCGCGGCCTTCCTCAACACCCAACTCGGCGCCGCCGCCGCCATGGTGACCTGGCCGCTGGTCGAGAAGCGGCGCACCGGCCGGGTCAGCACCACCGGCGTGGTCTCCGCCGCCGTCGCCGGCATGGTCGCCATCACCCCCGCCTGCGGCGAGATCGACCCGCTCGGCGCGGTGGTCACCGGACTCGTCGCCGGACTGGTCTGCGCCTGGGCCATCACCCTCAAGTACCGCTTCGGCGTGGACGACACCCTCGACGTGGTCGGCGTGCACGGCGTCGGCGGCATCACCGGCCTGCTCATGGTCGGCCTGTTCGCCACCGCCCGGATCAGCGGCACCGAGGGCCTGTTCTACGGCGGCGGCTGGGGCCTGCTCGGCAAGCAGGCGCTCGCCGTGCTCGTCGTGGCCGCGTTCTCCTTCTCGCTCAGCTGGCTGCTCGCCAGGCTCGTCGACGCCACCGTCGGCTTCCGGGCCGGGCGCGCGTACGAGCACGTCCCCGGGGAGGCGGAGGAGACCGCCTACGACACCGTCACCGCCGAGCACCTCGGCAGGCTGGTCACCCGGGACGCCGCCCGCAGCGACAGCGAACTCGTGCGGCAGATCGCCGGGTTGATCCGCGCCCGCCGGGAGAGCGGTAGGTGAACGAAGGGCTCGCGCGAAGACCGTCGCCCTACCACTCGGCCAACTCTCCAGGTGCTGCTCCACCGGACGAGGACACGAACCCCCGACTTCCCGATCCAGGGTCAGGCGTGCTGCCGGTTGCACCGTCCAGCGCTGGAGGAGGACAGCAGGCAGAAGGGCCGCCCAAGCGGGGGATCCCCCGTGGACGGCCGGGGGCAGAGTGGAGATGCAGGGGGTGGGGATGTGGGTGCCGGAGCGCTGGACGGTCTGCGGGGTGTTGGTCAGGCCGGGGCTGTAGGTGGTGGTCTGGTTGCCGCCGCAGACGACCTGGAGGGCGTCGGCGTGCGCGGGCACGGCCGGGGTGAGCCGGGCGGCGGCCAGCACGGTGGCAGCCGCCAGGACGAAGTCCCGGGGCGGCCCCGGCCGAACCCGCCCGCACCAACCGGCCACCCGCCCGTCCCGGTGCTCCCGCACGGGACCGAGGCCGCCGCCGCGGACCGGATTCACGACAGGCGGTGGTTCAGGCGCCGATGGTGGCGGTGAGCGGGCCGGCGTCGCTGGCGATGCCGGTGGTGAGGCAGGTGGTCGGGTCGGTGGCGAGCAGGGTGAAGGTGAACGTCACGGGGCTGCCGCTGTAGTCGCCGGAGGTGACGGTGCCGGTGGCGACCAGGACCTCCTCGCCGGCCGGGCGGGCGCCGAGGGTGAGGGAGAAGGTGAAGCGGCTCTTCGCGTCGCTGCCGGTCCAGTCGAGTTCGCCGGTGCTCCGGGTGGTGCCGCCGGTGAGGCAGGACAGGGTGCCGGTGCCGTGGAAGGAGACGGTCGCGGAGGGGTGGGAGCTGTCGCCGGTGCACGAGAGGGCGCCGTTCGCGGTGACGGTGGTGCTCGCCACGGTGACCTGCATCGCCGGGGAGTAGGTGGCGATCTCGGTGCCCGCGCAGACGTTGAGGGCGGCGGCGTGGTCTACGCGGTGGGCAGGACGGCGAGGCTCAGTGCGCCCGTGACCGATTGCACGCCGGGATCCGCGAGGCACTGCAGGGGGTTCGGCGCGGTGTGGGCGATCACGGTCTCGGTTCCGTGTCCGGCGAACCTGCCGGAGATGGAGGAGCCGGTGCTGGAGACGATCATCTGTCCGGCCGTCCGGTTCACCACGGACGTGCCGCTGCAGTGGCTGACCGATCCGTCGTTCCAGGTGTAGTCGACCTCGTCATGACCGCTGGGGGCCGAGGCGTACGGGAGCGCCAGGCGTCGGCGGGTGATGGCCGGCTGCCGTCTCCGTTTCGTTTCCCCGCGGGCCACCGTCGGTGACACCATTCATCAAGTCGTGGACCCTCCGGTTCGCGCACCCTGTGTTCGGCCGGGCGTGGACCGTCCGGTCCGCAGCCGCCGCGGGGAGGCGCCCGACGCGGTCGGGAAGACGTGCCCGACCGATCCGCGCACCGGGGGCGCGCGAGTGCGGAAGAGCGCCGCTCAGACGCGCACGCGCCACCTCAGCAGCCACAGTGGGCACCACGGTGCACTCCCGTCCGAGGCCCCTTGAACGCGCGGCCGGGACGGGCACACGATGGTGAGTCCTCCCCGGGGCCGGCTCGTGCGGCCCCGGTGTCGGAGCCCCGGGCGCCCGCTGTTCCAGCCGTCGAACCCGCCGCTCCCCCGGGACGGCCCCTCGGCCGCTCCCCCTCCCGTGTCTCGGCCGCCGCGTCCCCACGGCGCGGCCGATCGGAGAACCCCCATGCTCCGTCACCCTCTGCGCACCCCGCTCGCCCGTCCCGCCGGCCTGCTGCCGGCCACCCTTCTGGCCGTCTTCGGCCTCGCCGCCCCCGCTCCGGCCGCCATCCCGGCGACCAGCGGTGACACCTTCCCCAACGGCACGATCTCGGCCGCGTACTCCGACACCGACCTCCCGGCCGGCGACGCATTCACCGTCACCGTAACCTTCACCAACACCAGCGCCACGACGCAGGGTTTCGCGTACTCGTTCTCGGCGAGGGACGGCAACAGCACCGGCCTCTTCGTCCTCGACTCCTGCGACGTGGCATCGGCGTGCGACACCCCCACCAGCAGCGCCGTCCGCGTCCAACCCGGTGGCCTCGCGGCCGGCACCAGCGCGACCGTGACCGTGAACGCGCACGTGAACCCGGCCGCCGCGGCCGGCACCTACGACGTCTTCCAATCCGGGATGGTCGGCACCTCCTCGCGCAAGGACTTCACGCCCGACGTCGCCTTCACCGTCCGGCCACCGGCCGCCGCCGACCTGTCCGTGGCCCTGGCCGCGACGGCCGGGCCGCTGCTGTCCTCGCAGATCACCTACACCGCGACCGTCACCAACCTCGGCCCCGGCGCGGCCACCGCCTCCACCACCACCGTCGCCCTGCCCACCCAGACCGCCTCGGTCACCGGCCTGCCCGCCACTTGCACCTACAACGCCACCACCCGCACCGTCACCTGCGACACCGGAGCCCTCGCCAACGGCGCCTCCACCACCACCTCCTTCACCGCCAACCTCGGCCTCCTCTCCCTCGGCACGCTCACCGCGACCGCGACCCGCGCCACCTCCACCCCCGCCGATCCGAGCCCCGCCAACGACAGCGCCACCCGCTCCTGCACCGTCCTCACCGGCCTGATCATCTCCTGCCCGTGAGAGCAGCGCCCGGCGCCCCGCCCCGCCAGGGCGCCGGGCGCCCGCGGAACCCGTGAACACCCTCCGCCCGGTGCCACCCGATCGCCCTCGCAAGGAGAACCCCCGCCATGCGCATCCGCTCCCTCGCCGCCGCCGCCGCGAGCACCCTGACGCTGCTCGCGACCGCCCTCGCCACCGCCGCACCCGCCCAGGCCGACAGCGCCCTCCTGCTGTGCACGGGGTCGGTCACCGTCCACTACGACCCGCCCCTGGGCGCCCTCCCCCGGCAGACCTCACAGAGCGTCACCGAGAACCTCGGCACCTCCGGCGGCGGCACCTGTACCGGCGCCTTCACCTCCGGCACCGCCCACACCGTCTTCGACCAGCAGGTCAGCTGCCTGCTCCAGGGACTCGGCGACACCCTGGTGCAGAACGTGGTGACCTACCACTGGCAGAACGGCCAGAGCAGCACCATCACCTATTCCGTGACCCTCGTCGAACACGCCGCTGGCCAGGAGGTCGTCACCTCCGTCGGCACCGTCACCGCCGGCTACGGCCTGGGCTCCGCCTCCACCCGCGTCGCCGTCTATCCCAGCCTCGACCTCCTGAGCTGCCTCGGCTCCACCATCACCCAGCAGACGGGCCTGCTGACCCTCACCCTCACCTGACGCGTCCACCGCGAATCTCCCAACGCTGCTGGTCGAGCCACCCGTTGTCCTGCCGCGGAGTCATGCCTTCGCTCTCGCGCCCGGTCGATCAACACCCGGCCCGGCAGCCGCTGGGCCCGGTCCGGGGCGCCGAGGCCGGCCCCCTCGGTCACCATCCAAGCGTTCTTGCACCCGGCGGAGTCGGCGGGCCCCGCCAGCAGGTCCGCGCCGACTCCCGGCACCCGCTCCGCGCGAACCGCGGCGCGAACCACCCGTGCAGTCCGGCCAATCCGTACGACCAGCGGCATGCGCCAGTCTCGGACACGTCCGCACCTACGGCCCTGGGTTCACACGGCCGGCCCAGTCACCGGGCACGGCGGCGGCCCGTCGAGCTGGAGGACGACGTCCGCCTGCGGTCCGGGAGACACCGATGGCACGACACACCCAGCCGGAGCCCGCCCAGCCGAACATCATCGAGGCCAACCGCGCGGCGCTGGGGCGTTTCGCGTTCGACACCCCCCGGGACTTCGAGGAGGCCAAGCGCGGCTTCCCCCGGACAGCGACTGACCCACTGGTCTCGACGGAAACCGCCGCCGCGGGCTGACGCTGTACCGGGCACACTGCGGGGACCGGCCGGTGACGGGCGCGCTGTACGCGCACAGCCGCGTGGACCACTTCGGCGGGTGCGGTGTCGTCCCGGACGGGGCCGGGCTGCCCCCCGGCCCGCGGGGGCAGGTCGGTGCGGGCCCGCGCCCCCACTCCCACCCTGCACGAAGGCGACCGGCTGGCTGCTGTGCACCGACGGCCTGGCCGAGGCCCGTGACCGGACGGGAGCCTTCTACCCGCTCACCGACCGGGTGCCCGCCCTGCTCCTGTGCGACCTCCGCCCGAGCCCCGCCCTGCCGCCTGATCCGCAGCCTCCGCCCCGCGGCCCTCTGCGACAGGGCTCAGCGACCGACCTGGCCGGCTTCGATCCGGCGGCCCTCGGTGGTGGTGACCACCACCGGCACTCCGTCCGGGACTTGGCCGTGCAGCGTGGCCAGCAGCCCTTCCACGGGCGGCAGTTCGGCGGGGGTGCGGACGGCGACGTACAGGGTGCGGGGGTGCGCCTGGACGTCGACGACCTGGGCGCCGGGGGTCGCGGCGAGCCAGGAGGTGGCGGCGCCCGAGGTGCGGTCGGTCCACAGGTGCACCAGGACGGTGCCGGCCCGGTGTGGCAACGACCGGTTGAACTCACCCAGTACACCAGCCGTGAATTACCTGGTACGGCCGGAGAGCTCGGGGTCAACCTGCCCGTCGGGCGGACCGGCCAGTGCTGGGACAATGCGCTCGCCGAGTCCTTCTTCGCAACGCCGAAACGGGAGTTGCCCGGCGACCGCCCCCGACGGGACCTCGCTCGGCCTGGTCACCCTGGAGGACGTCCTCAAGGAACCGGTCGGCCCGGCGCCCGCCCGCCGCTGAACGCGGAGCCCCCGTGGTCGGCCCCTGGAGAGCGCGGACGCGGCGGTGTTCGCGGCCGTCGGTGCGGTGGCCCCGGCTCGGGGGGAGCGGGGTCATCGCCCGGCGCCGGCGGGGAGCACCACTTCGATCAGCCGGGGACCGGTGGGGGTGGGCGTGCGCAGGGCGGCGACCAGCTGGGAGTGCTCGTTGGTGACGCGGACGGCGGGGACGCCGTAGCCGCGGGCGAGGGCGGGGATGTCGATGCCGGGGAGGTCCATGCCCTGGAGCGCGGTGAGGCCCTGGCGCTGCGCCAGGTCCTGGAGGATCCCGTAGCCGCTGTTGTTGACGACGACGAAGCAGACCGGGATGCGCTCCTGGGCCGCGGTCCACAGGGCCTGGAGGTTGTACTGGAGGGAGCCGTCGCCGAGGACCGCGACGACCGGCCGCGCGGGATCGGCCAGGGCGATGCCGACGGACGCGCCGGCGGCGAACCCGAGCCCGCACGCGGCGGCGAAGTACAGCGAGCCCGGCTGGGTGCGGGGCAGGATCCGGAAGAGGTCGTCGAAGCCCTGGGGCGGTTCGCTGACGATGACGGCCTGCGCGGGCAGGATCTCCCGCAGCGCGTCGAAGACCTCCGCGTAGCCGGGAGTCCGGGTCCGGCGGGCGCTTTCGGGCTCGAGGGGCCGGCCGGTGGCGGGCCGGTGGTCGGCCAGCCGCCGGCACAGGGCGCGCAGGGTGTGGCCGACGTCGCCGACGATCGTCTCGCCCGCGATGTTGCGGGACGCCTCCACCGGGTCGTCGGTCAGGGCGATGACCCGGGTCGGTGAGGTCAGGGCGGGCCAGCTCCGCGCGGACATGTAGCGGAAGACCGGCCCGCCGGCGACCAGGACGAGGTCGTGCGGGGCGAGGGTGGCGGCGGTCTCCTCGACGGAGAGCGGGAGTTGGCCGCGGAAGACCGCGCGGTCGGTGGGGAACCCCACCCGGTGCGCCCACGGCGTGGCCCACACCGGTGCGGCGAGGCGGTCGGCCAGTTCGGCGGCCGCCCAGAAGGCCCGGGGGCTGTCGGCTCCCGCGCCGACGACCATGGCCGGCTTCTCGGCGCGGGCCAGGGCGTCGGCCAGCTCGGCCACGGTCTGCTCGGGGGCCGTCGCCTGCCCGCGCACCCGGGTGGCCACGGCCGTGAGCGACGCCCCGGCGGGCAGCAGCCGCTCCCAGTCGTCCATGGGGACGGAGACGCACACCGGCCCCATGGGCGGGAGCGCGGCGAGGTGGAAGGCGCGGGCCAGTGCCGCGGGCACGTCCTCGGCGCTGGCCGGCTCCTCCGCGTGCTTGACCGCACCGAGCGGCAGGAGGGCCGGGGCCGGGTTGGTGAGCACCGCGCCCGCTCCCAGCAGCGCGCGTTCCTGTTGCCCGGTGAGGACGACCAGCGGGCTGCGGGCCGCGTGCGCGTTGACCAGGGCGCCCATCGCGTTGCCCAGTCCCGCGGCGGTGTGGAGGTTGACCAGCACGGGCTTGCCGCGGGCCTGGGCGTAGCCGTCGGCGACGGCGGTGACGGAGGACTCGTTCAGGCCCAGGACGTAGCGGATGTCCTCGGGCAGGTCGTCCAGGAAGGCCAGTTCCGTGGTGCCCGGGTTGCCGAACACCACGCGGGCGTCGTTGCGCCGCAGGACTTCGATCACCGCCTCGCGGACGGTGCCGGGCCGGGTGCCGGGTGCGGGGTCGTGCGCCCGGGCGCTCACCGCGGGTCCGCCTTCGCGGACGCGGCCGCCAGGCGCTGGGCGGCGAGGCGCTGCGCGGACTCCAGCGGTGTGCGGTGCTCCTTGTCGGCGAGTCGCAGGACCTCGGCGGTCACCTCGCCGATGGCGGAGACCCGCTCGGTCACCCGGTGGCCGTCGAAGCCGGACAGCTCGTCGGCGACCTGGATGAGTCCGCCGGCGTTGGCGAGGAAGTCCGGTACGTAGACGATGCCGGCGTCGTGCAGGGCGCGGGCGGTGTCGGCGTCGGCGAGCGGGACGTTGGCTCCGCCGCAGACCACCTTGGCCGACAGCTGCTCGACGTCCCGCCGGTCCAGTCGGTGGCCCATCCCGCACGGGGCGAGGACGTCCAGGTCGGCCGCGCGCAGCCGGTCCGGGGCCGGGTGGACGGTGAAACCGGCTTCGGCCGCCTCGGTGCGGGCCCGGGGCGAGGTGTCGAACACCGAGACGCGGGCGCCGGCGGCCAGCAGTCGCAGGGCGAGGTGGCGCCCGACCTTGCCGTAGCCCTCGATGCCGACGTGACGGCCCGACAGGTCGGGGCCGGACCACAGGTGCGCGGCGGCGGCCTGCATGGCCCGCAGGACGCCGAGGGCGGTCATGTCGCCGCTGTCGCCGCTGCCGCCGCTCTCGGGCGGGCGTCCGACCAGGTGGCCGGTCTCCTCGGCGACCACGTCCAGGTGGGCGCTGGTCGTGCCGACGTCGCACGCGGTGACGTACCGGCCGTCCAGTGACTCGACGAACCGGCCGAACTGCCTGAGCCGCTCCGGGCCCAGTTCCTCGGGCGCCGCGATGATCACCGCTTTGCCGCCGCCCAGGTCGAGGCCGGCCAGTGCGCTCTTGAGGGTCATGGTCCGGGCCAGGGACGTCACGTCCGCCACGGCCTCGGCCACGGTGGGGTAGGGGTGGCAGCGGGTACCGCCGAGGGCCGCCCCGAGGACGGTGGAGTGGACGGCGATGACGGCCCGCAGGCCGGAGTCCGGGTCCTCGTGGTAGAGGACGTCCTCGAAACCGGGTGCGTGCAGCGGGACGGTTCCCGGCAGGTGGTGCGGCATGTCGTCCTCCTTGGACGTCGTGGGGCCCGGACGGTCCGGGCGGGGACGGTCGGGTGACGGTGGATCAGAGCCGGACGCAGGCTTTGAGGGCCGCCCGGCCGGCCATCGCCTCGTAGGCGGCGGGCACGTCGTCGAGGCCGCCCGAGAAGTCGAAGAGCGGCGAGGGGTCGAGGCGGCCGGCGAGGACCTCGGCGAGCAGCTCGGGCAGGTAGGCGCGGACGGGGGCGATGCCGCCGCGCAGGCTGATGTTGGCGAAGAAGGCCGCCCGCAGGTCGGGTGCCCGGTCGTGGTGCGGCAGGCCGACGCAGCCGACCGTTCCGCCCGGCCGGACGAGCGCGATCGCGGTGTCCAGGGCCTGGGTCGTGCCGACCGCCTCGACGGCGGCGTCGACCGCGCCGGGCCCGACCAGGTCGGCCACCGCCTCTTGCGCGGCCTCGCCCTTCGCGGCCACGACGTCGGTCGCGCCGAAGCGCCGGGCCAGGTCGAGGCGGTGGCGGTGGCTGCCCACCGCGATGACGCGGTCGGCGCCCGCGCGCCCGGCGGCGAGCACGGCGCTGAGGCCGACCGCGCCGTCGCCGACGACCGCCACCGACTGCCCGGGGCCGATGCCGGCCCGCACCACCGCGTGGTGGCCGGTGGGCACCACGTCGGCCAGCGCGAGCACCGACCGGGACAGCACCGGGTCGGTCACGGCCTCGTCGGGCAGCCGCACCAGGGTCGCGTCGGCGTGGGGCACCCGGACGGCCTCGCCCTGTCCCCCGTCCGACCCGGGAGCGAGCCCCCAGACCCCTCCGGAGGGGCAGGAGGTGAACAGGCCCGCCAGGCAGTGGCGGCAGTTCCCGTCGGCCCAGGCGAACGGGGCGACGACCGCGTCACCCCGCCGCAGCCGCGTCACGGCGCGCCCCGTCTCCTCGACCACTCCCGTGAACTCGTGGCCGCACCGCTGCTCGGGCGCGTAGAAGCCCCCGTCGGTGAAGATGAGGTCGCTGCCGCACACCGCGGCGCTCGTGACGCGCACCAGGACGTCGGTCGGGTGCTCGATCCTCGCGTCGGCCACCGTGGTGACCGCGACCCGGCCGGGGTTCGCGTAGACGACAGCTCGCATGGTTCCTCGTCCTCCTCCAGACGTGACCGGACGGGCCGCACCGGGGCCCGGGGCGACGCCCGCGGGCCGCGCTCCGGCAGGTGCCGGAGCGCCTTCCGCCCGGCCGACCGGGCTCCTGGAACGACTGTGCCGCCGGGGCCCCGCCGCGGGAAGCGCCACCGCCCCCGGCCGCGGTGAATCGGACGGCCGTTGAAAGCGACGGGAGGATTGCCTCCGGGGACGGTCCGCCCGCCCGGTCCCGTCGTGCGGCGAACGACCTGACGGCGGATCGGTTCCGTGCGCACCCGGGATGTTGCGCGCCGGTGAACACGTGCTGAAAGGAAGCACCCGCTGAAAACGGAAGCCCTCGCTTCGGTTCCGGTGGTGCACGACCCACCCTGGACATGACCTCGGCACATGCGCGTCGGCGGGCGGCGCGCGTCCGGTCGGCGGCCAGGCCCCCTCGCCGCGCGGGGGACGGGCGGGGTGGCGGGCTCGGCCGTTCACGTCCCAGTCTGGCGGTGCAGCCTTCCGACGAGTGACGCCGACCCGAGAGGTGGTGCTCATGGGACAGCCCCGCCGCCCCAACCCCGCACTGCGCGCGCTGCTGACCGAAGCCGCTTGGAGCGCCGCCGACCTGGCGACCGCGGTGAACAGGGTCGGCGCCGAGAGCGGGACGGCCCTCGGCTACGACCGGTCGACCGTCGCGCACTGGCTGGCCGGCACCAGGCCCAGGGCCTACGCCGTCAGCGCGGTCTGCGAGGCGCTGGCCCGCCGGATCGGCCGCCCGGTGACCCCGGCGGACGCCGGTCTGGCCGATGCCGCCGCGTCGAGCCCCGGCCCGGACCGGACGCCGCGCCCGCCCGGGCCCGCGGTGCCCGACCGTGCCGCACCGGCCGACGCCGCGTCGGCCCTGCGCCAACTGGGCTGCCTCCGCATCGGTGCGAGCTCCCGGCGCACCGAGCGGCGATCGGGCGTCACCTACAGCGTCGCGGCCCTCGCGGACGCGGGACGGCGCGCCACCGGCTCCCGCTCGTCCCCGCCCACCGAACCGTCCGACGCGTGGGGACGGCGCGTGGAACCCTTCGAGGTGGAGGCCGCCGAGGTGATCGCCCTCGTGTTCCACCGGGACGACCGGGCCTTCGGCGGCGGAGGGGGACGCCGGGCCCTGAGCGCCTTCCTCGCCAGCGAGCTGGCTCCCAAGCTGCACCGGCCGGCCGGGCCGGTGCTGCGCCAGCGTCTGCTGGCCGTCACCGGCCGCCTCGCCTACATGTCCGCGTTCATGCACTTCGACGACAACCTCCACGGGGTCGCGCAGCGCTACTACCTCACCGCGCTGCACCTCGCCGAGGAGAACAACTCCGCGCTCGACGCCGCCGTCGCCCTGCGCGGCATGTCCGTGCAGGCGTACCGCCTCGGTCACGGCGGTGAGGCGGTCACGCTCGCCGAGCGGGCCGTCGGCACCGTGCGGGGCACGGACCTCCACGGTGCCTTCGTCCACGGCCAGTTGGCCGTCGCGCAGGCCCGTGACGGCCAACGCAGCCGCTCCCTGCACGCCCTGGCCACCGCGGAGAGGCTCCTGGGGCACGCCTCCAGCCCGGCGGACACCGTGGCCGGCGCCTACCACCGGGCCTCGCTGCTGCGTCAGCAGGCCGCCGTGCGCGAACACCTGGGCGACCTCCCGGGTGCCGCGGCGGCCCTGCGGGAATCCATGCGGCACCGCCCCCGGGACGAGCGCCGCGCACGCGCCCTGGTCCTCGCGGACCTCGGCGCGCTGCTGCTGCGCACCGGGAACCTGACGGAGGCCGTGGCCACCTGGCACCGCTTCCTCGACGACTACCCGGGCCTCGCGAGCGGCCGGGCCGACACCGCCTTCGGCGACGCCGTCGCCTCACTGCGCCCGCACGCGCGGCAGCGGGAGGCCCGCCAGTTCCTCCAGCGGGCCTCCCACCTCCGCTCGGTGTCCGGCCCGCTCCGCGGCGGCGGCCGGTGATCCCGGACGGCCGGCGCGCGGCCCGCGGGGTCCGGCTGCGGGGGCCGCTCAGCGGGCCGCGGCGAGCGGGCCCTCGTAGACGTTCGTGCAGACGTCCGTGCGGACCCGGCGGTGGACGACGCTGAGGGGACCGATCCCCGCGAGGACCTCCAGCGCACCCCCCACCGTGACGGGCCCGCCCGCCCCGGTGGCGGTCCCGCCGTCCGCACCGATCAGGCCGACGGTCGCCGCCCGGCCGATCTCCTCGGGGGAGACGTCCGCGAGCGAGGCGACCGTCCGCGTCCGGCCGAGGCCGTCCGGCGGGGCGGGGAACCGCTCGGCGCCCGCGACGAATAAGGTCAGGTCGCTGGACCCCGCGACGGCCCTGACGGTCCACCAGGCGTCCGAGGACGCGTAGCACCACTGGTCGGGGTGCTGCCCGCGCAGCGCGGGAAAGCGTTCCCGCAGTGCCCGCAGCAGCGGCGCGACCTCCTCGACGACGGCGCACGGGCCGACGACGAACGACACCCGCGCCTCGTCCTCCACCACCAGCCCCGCGACGGCCCGGAGCGAGTCCACCTCCACCACTGCGCCCCGCGCCGCGACCGGAGCGGCACGCCCGCGGCGCCCTCCCCGGGCACGGGGGTCGAGCAGGAGCACGGCGTCCCCGCGCTCCCGGTAGGAGGCCACCGTGTCCTCGGTGGCCGACACGGTCCGGCACGCGCCCCGGGCAGCGGGCGCGGTCCGCGCGGGAAGGGGGATCCGCGCGGCGGTGCCCCGGCCGGCCGGGCAGGGCGGGGGGAGCAGACCGACCAGCGCCCTGCGGGTCCGCAGCGCGGCGCCCCAACGGTCCACGGCCTCCTGCGCGAGGTGCGCCGTGGCCGCTCCGCCCGCTGCCGCGATGCCGACGGCCCGGCCGTCCAGGTCGAGGTAGCTCACCGCCGCCAGCCGACCGGAAGCGCTCCCGCCGCCCTCCGGGCGCAGCGGTTCGACGGCCACGGGTCCGAGGTCGCCGACGCGCGCGGGACAGCCCCGCTCGATCAGCCAGGCCGCCACGAGGGGCGCGGCCGGGCAGAGGACGCGCCCGCGCGCGGGATGGGTGAAAGCGCTGGCGACGACCACGCCGCCACCGGTCGGAAGCGGCAGGCCGAAGACTTCCGACCGTCGTGTCTTGTTCATCGGTTCGTACCTCTCGGGCGAGACATCCCACGTTCCGGTGCGCTCGTGAGCGCCGGAAAGGGTTCGACGCGCCCGTGCGTCCAGATGCCCGATCCCCATGAACGGGTGAAAAGTTTCCGTGCACGACCGAGGATCCGGTCTGCCGTGTACGATCCGCACCGCTCGTCCGGCCGGGGCGGCGCACCGTGCGGCCGTGGCCGGGGTCAGGCGGTGCGCCCGCGCCGCGCGGCGTCCGGGGCGGCGGCGGGGGCGGGAAGCAGGAAGGAGGCGGCGACGGCGACCAGGATGCCGCCGACGGTCCAGGCCGTCAGCACCCAGACGGCTCCGGCGGTGGCGGCCCCGTCGAAGTAGACGGTGTTGCGCACGACGGTCGTTCCCGCGCCGGGCGGCAGGGCCTGGCCGATGGCCCGCCAGAACGGTGGCAGCAGCGCGGCCGGGTAGACGCCGCCGGAGCTGGGGTTGCCCAGGATGGTGAACAGCACGATGGTCAGGCCGAGACCGATCGTGCCCAGCAGGCGCTGCATCGCGACCCCGACGACGCCCGAGGCGAAGACGACCAGCGTGCCGATGCCGGTGAGCTCCCAGAACGCACCGGGCAGGCAGGACAGGAGCGGGCCGACGATCAGCGCGCCGCCGATCCCGGAGACGAGGGCGTAGGGCAGCATCGCGGCCAGGCGCACCGCGGTGCGCGCGGGTGCGGGGCGCGGGGAGCCGGAGACCATGTTGAGGGCGGAGGCGGCCAGGTAGCCGCCGATGGTCCAGCTGAGGACCAGGTAGAAGGAGGACAGGCCCCTGGAGTCGCCCTTGGCGGGGGGCCGCACGTCCTGGACGGTGACCTGGCGGCCCTGGGTCTGCTCGATGGTCTGGGCGATCCGGGCGGCGGTGTCGGAGACGGAGGTTCCGGCGGCCGAGGCCACCAGCAGGGTGTCCCGGTCGCGGGTCGGATCGATCAGCGCGGCGGCGTCGGTGCCGCGGTCGAGCAGCAGGCGCCGTGCCTGCGCCTCGTCGACGGCGGGCGAGGCGTCGACCGGGTCGCCGGGCAGGGCGTCGAGTTTCGCGACCGCCTGCTGCTGCACGGCCGGCGGGGCGACGACGGCCACCCGTAGGCCGTGCGGCTTCGGGTCGTGGAAGGCTCCCATGTAGGACAGGGCGAAGCCGAGTTGCAGGAGCAGCACGCCGCACATCACCAGTGCGGCGCGCGGGGTGACCGCGTCCCGCAGCAGTCGCGTCGGGCCGGAGGCCCGCGACGGTGGATCCTGTGCCCTGACGGCCATCGGGTTGCCTTCCTTCGGTGGGGCGGGGGGGGGGGGGGGGGGGCCGGGGGGGGGGGGGGGGGGGGCGGGGGGGGGGGCCCCCCCCCGCCCGGACGGGTCAGGGCCGGCGGAAGGTGCCGACGATGCTGGTGGCCCCGAGCACGTACGGCTGGATGTCGGCGATGACCTCCTCGTAGGTCAGTCCGGCCCTGGGCAGGGTCGGAGCGGAGAGGGCGTAGAGGGTGAAGACGTAGTGGTGCGGCTGGCCGGTGGCGGGCGGGCAGGGGCCGCCCCAGCCGACCACCTCCGGCATGCCGTTGGTGTCGAAGCTGTTGGCGCCCTGGGTGAACTGGAGGGTGCCGTGGCCGTCGATCCGGCGGGCGTCGCCGGGGATGTCGTAGAGCACCCAGTGGTGCCAGCCACCGGCCAGCGGGGCGTCCGGGTCGTTCACCAGCAGGGCGTAGCCGAGCGTCCCGGCCGGGGAGTTGCGCCAGTCCAGCCGGGGCGCGAGGTTCTTGCCCTGGCAGGGGGCGCCCTCGGAGCCGGGGCCGCCGAACTCGGTCCAGCCCGGCAGCCTGCCGCCGTCGCGGAAGTCCGGGCTGGTGAGGGTGAAGGGCGTGAGGCGGGCGGCTCCCGCGGAGGTGTCCGCGGTGGCCGCCGGAGCGGCGGCGGTGATGACCGTGCAGCCGACGGCCAGGGCGGCGGCGACGGCGGCCGCGCGGCGTCCGGGTCGGCGGTCGGGTCGGCGTTCGGGTCGGCGTTCGGGTTGGCGAGAGTTGATCAACTTGTCCCCCGTACAGATGAGTTGACGCCACGTCACGGTGGCGGCGGCGCCAGCTAAGCGGTGTTCCGGCGGGGGGTCAAGGGGGCGGGCGGGGTGGTCGCGGCGGGGGACGGGACCGGGGCCGGACCGGTGGGGCGGACGGGTGAATGGGCGGGAGCGGCGGGGTGGCGCGCCGCTCGGCGGACGGGGGGCGGGCGCAGACTGCGGGGGTGACCAAGACATCAGGTGGTTCTCCGTCGGGGACCCAGCGCAACGAGATCGCGGGCATCCCGACCCGGTACATCGGCATCGGCGTCATCGTGGTGCTGGCGGTCTGGTTCCTGTTCGCCAACCTGGACAAGGTGAAGATCCAGTTCTGGGTGTTCACCGTCACCTGCCCGCTGTGGATCGCGCTGCTGGCGACGCTGCTCGCCGGGACGGCGCTGGGCTGGCTGCTGAAGGGGCGGCGCACCAGGTGACGGAGGCGGAGACGGGGGCGGGGCCCGGGCCGGCCGGGCGTCCGGGCGGGGAGCCGTTGATCGAACTGCGCGGGGTGAACAAGCACTTCGGGCAGCTGCACGTGCTGCAGGACATCGACCTGGCGGTGGGCCGGGGCGAGGTCGTGGTGGTGATCGGCCCGTCCGGGTCGGGCAAGTCCACGCTGTGCCGGGCGATCAACCGGCTGGAGACGGTGGAGAGCGGCAGCATCCTGATCGAGGGCCGGCCGCTGCCCGCGGAGGGCAAGGGCCTGGCGCGGCTGCGGGCCGAGGTCGGGATGGTGTTCCAGTCCTTCAACCTGTTCGCGCACAAGACCGTGCTGCAGAACGTCACGCTCGCCCCGGTCAAGGTCCGCAAGCGCGGGAAGGCCTCGGCGGAGGCCACCGGCCGGCAGCTGCTGGAGCGGGTCGGGCTGGCGGCGCACGCGGACAAGTACCCGGCGCAGCTCTCCGGCGGCCAGCAGCAGCGGGTGGCGATCGCCCGGGCGCTGGCGATGGACCCGAAGGCGCTGCTGTTCGACGAGCCGACCTCGGCCCTCGACCCGGAGATGATCAACGAGGTGCTGGAGGTCATGCGCTCGCTGGCCGCCGAGGGCATGACCATGGTGGTGGTCACCCACGAGATGGGCTTCGCCCGGTCGGCCGCCAACCGCGTGGTGTTCATGGCGGACGGGCGGATCGTCGAGGACCGCGCCCCCGAGGAGTTCTTCGCGAACCCGCGCAGCGAACGGGCCCGGGACTTCCTCTCCAAGATCCTGAAGCACTGAGGGGCGGGATGGTCCGGGTGACGGGGACGAGGAGACGGATCGGGGTGCTCGCGCTCGTGCTGCTGGCCGGAGCGGCGGGCTGCGGGAAGGAGGGCACGCCGCCGCCGAAGGGGCCGCAGGCCGGCGCGCTGCCGAGCTACCAGGTGCGCGGCGGCGACGCCGTGACCGGCTCGCCGACCCTGGACGCGGCCCGTGCGCGCGGCCACCTGGTGGTCGGCGCCAAGGAGGACCAGCCGTACCTGGGGCAGAAGAACCCGGCCACCGGCGAGTACTCCGGCTTCGACGTCGAGATCGCCCGGATGGTCGGCGCCGACCTGGGCTTCGCCCCCGAGCAGGTCGAGTTCCGCACCATCGCCTCCGCCAACCGCGAGACGGCGCTGCAGAACGGCCAGGTCGACTACTACGTGGGCACCTACACCATCAACGACAACCGCAAGAAGCTGGTCGGCTTCGCCGGCCCGTACTTCGTCGCCGGGCAGTCGCTGCTGGTCCGGAAGAACGAGACGAAGATCGACGGGCCGCAGGACCTGGCGGGGCGGAAGGTCTGCTCGGCCGCCGGGTCGACCCCGTACCAGCGGATCCAGAAGGACTACCCGCAGGCGAAGCTGATCGGCTACGACACTTACTCGGCCTGCGTGGACAACCTGATCACCGGCCAGGTCGACGCGGTGACCACCGACAACGCGATCCTGCAGGGCTACGCGGCGAAGGTGCCGGACGAGCTGCGGATCGCCGGGCAGCCGTTCTCCAAGGAGCCGTACGGCATCGGCGTGCCGAAGGGCGACACCGCGCTGCGGCTGGCGCTGGACGACGCGCTGGAGCGGCACGAGCGCAACGGGGACTGGAAGAAGGCGTACGACGCGACGCTCGGCCTGTCCGGGGTGCCCGCGCCCGAGCCGCCGACGATCGACCGTTACGAGTGAGGCCGCCACCGGTGAGCAGGGAGGAGGACGGATGAGCGTCCTGACCGACAACTGGTCCACGTACTGGCACGGGTTCCTCGGCACGCTGTGGCTGACCCTGGTGAGCGCGGCGCTGGCACTGGGGCTCGGGGCGGTGATCGCGGGCTTCCGGGTGTCGCCGGTGAAGCCGCTGCGGGCGTTCGGCACCGGGTGGGTGACGGTGCTGCGGAACACGCCGCTGACGCTGCTGTTCTTCATCGTGGTGCTGGGACTGCCCCGGTTCGACATCACGCTGCCGTTCTTCACCTTCGCGGTGCTCGCGCTGGGCTGCTACACCTCGGCGTTCGTCTGCGAGACGCTGCGCTCCGGGGTGAACACGGTGCCGGCCGGGCAGGGCGAGGCGGCGCGCAGCCTGGGGCTGACGTTCGCCCAGACGCTGGGCCTGGTGATCCTGCCGCAGGCGTACCGCTCGGTGGTCGCCCCGCTGGGCAGCGTGATGATCGCGCTGGCGAAGAACACCGCGATCGCGGGCTCGTTCAGTGTGGTCGAACTGCTCGGCACCTACCGGACGCTCAACGAGCTGGGCTACGACATCGTCTGGACCTTCGTCTGGATCGCGGCCGGCTACCTGGTGCTGACGCTGGCGATCAGCGCGCTGTTCAACCTGCTGGAACGACGGGTGGCGGTGTCCCGATGACGGTGGAGTCCTCCGCGCTGTACGACGTGCCGGGGCCGAAGGCGCTGGCCCGGCACCGGCTGTACGGGTGGCTGGCGCTGCTGGCGATCGCCGCGGTGCTCGGCTGGGTGGTCTACATGCTGTTCCACACTGAGCAGTTCACCTACCAGAAGTGGATGCCCTTCGAGTACAAGGGCGTCCAGGAGCTGTTGCTGCGCGGCCTGGGCAACACCCTGAAGGCCTTCGGCTGGACGGTCCTCTTCGCCCTCCCCTTCGGCGCGCTGTTCGCCGCCGGGCGGCTCTCCGAGCACCGGGCGGTGCGCTGGGCGTCCACCCTGGTGGTGGAGTTCTTCCGGGCGATGCCGCTGCTGGTGATGATCTTCTTCATCTTCGTCGCCCTCAAGGCCCCGCCGATGTGGGCGCTGGTGGCCGGGCTGACGCTGTACAACGGGTCGGTGCTGGCCGAGGTGTTCCGGGCCGGGGTGCTCGCGGTGCCCAGGGGGCAGAAGGAGGCGGCGTACGCGCTGGGACTGCGCAAGACCCAGGTGATGGCGTACGTGCTGGTGCCGCAGGCGAACCGGGCGATGCTGCCGGCCATCGTCAGCCAGCTGGTGGTGGCGCTGAAGGACACCTCGCTCGGGTTCCTGATCACCTACGAGGAGTTCCTGCACGCCGGGAAGCTGATCGCCACCAACCTGGACTACGACCTGCCGTTCATCCCGGTGGTGATGGTGATCGCCCCGGTCTACATCGGCATGTGTCTGCTGCTGTCCTGGTTCGCCAAGTGGCTGGAGCGGCGCGGGCGGCGCGACCCGAAGGTGAAGGGCGGCGCGCCGGTCGCGCCGGCCGGGCTCACGCCCGACCCGCAGGGGTAGCGGACGGTGACCGGGCGGGTCGGTTAGGGTCAGTGTGACGACGACCGGTGCCGATCTCCCAGGAGTTGCCGCGTGTCCGTGCTGTACGAAGGGCCGGTGGGGCCGGGGCTGCCCAGCCGGCGGGGGATGGACGAGGCCGAGGTGCTCGACCGGCGGGAGAGCGCGAGCGGCGAGGTGGTGCTGCGGCGGCGCGGCGGGCACTGCGAGGTCATCGTGAACGGCTGCTTCCTGATGGACACCGTCGACGGCCGCTCCGAACGGCTGCTGGTGGAGGCCGCACTGGACGGGCTCGCGGGCGTGGAACGCCCCAGCGTGCTGATCGGCGGGCTGGGCGTCGGCTTCTCGCTGGCGCACGCCGCCGCCGAACCGCGCTGGGGGCGGATCACCGTGGTCGAACGGGAGCGGGCGATCATCGACTGGCACCGCACCGGCCCGCTCGGCGCGTTCTCCGCCGGGGCGCTGGACGACCCCCGGGTGGCGGTCCTGCACACCGACCTGGTCGAGTACCTGGCGGCGGCGGCGGGCGGACGGTACGACGCGCTCTGCCTCGACATCGACAACGGGCCGGACTGGACGGTCGGCGCCGAGAACGACCGGCTGTACGGGCCGGCCGGGCTGGCGAACGCCGCCGCCCGGCTCAACCCCGGCGGGATGCTGGCGGTCTGGAGCGCCCGGCCGTCCGCCGCCTTCGAACGGGCGCTGCGGGCGGCCGGGTTCACCGACGTGCGGACCGAGGAGGTCGCGGTCGAGCGCGGCGTGCCCGATGTCGTCCACCTGGCCCGCCGCGCCTGAACCGCCCGGCCTGAATTACTCGGCCTGAACCGCTCGTACTGAACTACCCGGCTACTTGAGGCCGTTGGCGGACGCGTAGTTCAGGCAGTCCAGTTTCGCGGCGCTGCCCGAGGTGTCCAGCCGCTTCACGCCGTAGCCGCGCGCGTACACCGATCACTGGGTGAAGTAGCCGATGGTCAGGCCGGTCCCCGGGGTGACCCTGCCGGTGCGGAGGGAGACCGGGTTGGAGGCCGGTGAGGTGTTGCCCGCCGCGTCCCGGGCCCTCACGGTGAAGGTGTACGGGGTGTCCGGGGACAGGCCGGAGACGGTCGTTGAGGGTGGCCGGGGCGGTGACGGTCAGGGCCGGCGTCCCGCCGTTGTGGACGACGTACGCCGTCACGCCGACGTTGTCGGTCGCCGCGCCCCAGGTCAGGCCCGGGGGGTGGCGACCGCCGAGGTGCCGTACGAGGCGCCCGGGGCGATCTGCGGTTGCCAGCCCGGGTTCTTGGCCGTGACGTGCGAGGCCGCCGCCGTGTGGGTGGCGTTCCACAGCGAGCCGAGGGTGTTGTTCGTTGGGAGGTCGAACTCCAGCGTCCAGCCGTTGATCGCGGTGCTGCCCGCGTTGGTGATGGTGTATTCGCCGCCGTAACCCGAGCCCCAGTCCTGGTCCTGGTGGAAGACCGCAGTGGGCTCGGCCGCGTGCGCCGTGCCGGCCGGGAGGGAGACCGCCAGCAGCGGGGCGAGCAGGCTGCCGACGGCGAGGAGGGGGAGGCGGTGTGCGTGTGCAGGTGCGTGCGGAGCGCAGGTCGCGGGGCGGGCCGGTGGGCGCGCACGGGCGGCGGGACTCTGGGCCGTCGGGGGGCGGAGATCCTGTGTCACGGAAGGGTAGGGAGCAGGTAATGGAATGGCAATGGGTCTGGACCATTTCCGGGTTTCCGCAATGGGACGGGAACGGCGGGTTTGGGCGGCCGGTCGGGTGGGGGGAGCCGTGAGGGTGATGTGTGCGACACGCGTTCCCAACCGCCCCCGGGGTACGGCATGATCACTGGCATGCTCGAACGTGAGATCGAACTGTTGGGTCAGCTCCTGGAGGAGTTCGGCGACCTGCGGTTCCCCCCGGGCTGGTACGACCGGGACCCCGGAGGCATCAGCCTCGTCACCCTGGCCACCACGCTCGCCGGCTGCACCGCCGCCACCCTCGACGGCCCGCTCGACAGCCGCCACCGCGAACACCTGCGCCAGCGCCGCGTCGTCCTCGCCGACCTGCTGCCCGAGGTCGCCGCCGACCCGTACGCCACGCGGTACTTCATCACGCTGTACCGGATGGCCGTCCTCGCCGAAGAGGTCGACGACGGGCGGGCCTAGACGAGTAGTTCCGAAGTCGGTCAGTGGTCGTAGGCGATGAGTGAGCGGGTGACGGGTCGGCCGATGGTTCGGTTGTGCCAGATCGCGCAGGTTATCGCGAGCAGTCGCTGGCCGACCCGGGCGCCGAGGCCCTCGATGGTGCGGCCGCCGTGCTGTTCGAGTCCGAGTTGGCCCTTGAGGGTGTCGTT